>NZ_JBHSHY010000023.1:0-98779 GCF_042653205.1 Paenibacillus sp. GCM10023250
GCGCCCGCCGGCGCACAGCCGCGGCGCCCCTCGGCGCACAGCCGCCGCGCCCGCCGGCGCACAGCCGCGGCGCCCTTCGGCGCACAGCCGCGGCGCCCCCCCGGCGCACCACCGCCGTGCCCCCCAGCGCAAAGCCGCCGAGCCCACGCCGCACCGCGCGGGATGCCCGAGCACCATCGGCCAACCGAACGAACCGGTTGGCTTCTATTACCTGCCGTCCAGGCCTGCCTGCCCCTCGCGTCTAGCGCACCCATTGAGACCAGCCGCTCCGCCGGCCGGTCTTTCTTTATGCCCGCGTCGCCAGCGACTAGCCGTCTCCTCCCAGCCCGCTTTTTTTCGCGGGCGACGCGATTTTCCGCGCGCTGGACACCTCGAAAAACGCGCAGCGGCGCGCCCCGGCGAAAAAGGTGAAGTCGCCGAAAAAATCCCGTTGAGCCCGGCGCCGCATGCGTTTTATCCTTATGCTGAAGCGGTAAACGGAAAAAAGCGAAGTCGCCGGCGAAGAGAGGAACGTTCGCCGCCCACGCGGATTTCCGTTCGGCCGGCGGTAGAATTACGGCGGCGAATGGTGTAAAATGGACATTTCACGGGGATTCCGCCGGCATGGCAGATAATCTGACATAACGTCGCCGATGCCGGCAGGATCCGCGTCCGTACGGACGATCTCGTTTTCTTCCTGGCAGAATGAATGCCGGCGCGCGGCCGGAAAGGCGGAGGGGATCCCATGAACAGCAGCTGGTTTCGCAAATTGCTCTTATCTTATCTTCCCGTGTTCGTCGTGGTCGTGACGATCCTATTTGTCGCCTTCTTCCAGTCGCTGAGCGAGCAGAACCGGAAGGAGGCGCTGAAGGCCAACGCGTTTCTGGCGGAGCAGGCCGTGCGCTACGCGGATAATTCCTTGAAAGCGCTTGATTACCAGGTGCTGCGGGACACGCTCTCTTCGGCGGACCTGAAGCGGTTCTTCCGCACGAACGGCGACGACGTGTTCGGCAGCATCCAAGCGACCAAGAAAATCGACGACTGGAAGCTGAATTACGGCATCATCGATTCCGTCTATTTCATCCGGGCGAAGGACCGGTTCGTGCTGGGAGACGGAGCGGGGCAGGGGGCGGATTTCCCGGACGCGCCGTTCATCGGGCCGTACCTCGAAGGACGCGCGGTCACCGCCAAGTGGTCGGGGAAGCGCGCGTTCCGGCCGTACGCGGCCAGCACGCCGGCGGACGTCATCTCGCTCGTGCAGGGCTATCCGCTGTTCGCCACCGAGAAGCAGGGCTACGTCGTCGTCAACGTCAGCCTGTCGAAGCTGAAGCAGACGATCGCGCCGATGTACAATCCCGGGCAGACGTTCATCCGCATTAGCGACCGGAACGGCGGCGTCCTGATGGACGACCTCCCCTCCGGGCAGCGGACGCGAAGCGTGCTGTCGCGCTACGTCTCGCCGTACACCGGCTGGGTATTCGAGAGCGGTCCGGCGAGCGCGGGACTGTCCAAGTTCGCGCTCGACTTTTACAGTGTCTGGATGGTGGCCGCCATCGCCGTCGTGCTGCTGGGCGTCGTCTGGGTCGTGCACGTCACGCGCCGCAATTACCGCCCGATCAGCCAGCTGGTGTCGCTCATTCGGGCGAGCGCGCTGCTGAAGCACGATATCGGCCCCGGCCGCAACGAGTTCGGCTTCATTCGCGGCGCGCTCGAGCACTTGATGGAAGAGACGACGCAGACGCGGCAGAAGGACAAGGAAACGATCATTTTAAGGAAGAAGCACCGGTTCCAGGAGGCGGTCGAAGGGATGGGGCCGATCCGCGAATCGGAATGGCAGACGGACCTGCTCGCCTTCCATATCAACCCCGCGGGGGCGCTGGCGTTCATGCTGGAGCTGGAGATCGACCGGTACGCGCGGTTCGCCGAGCGCTATGGGCTGCAGGATCAGTCGATGCTGAAATTCGTCGTCTCGAGCGTCGCGCAGGAGATCGCCGGCCTGGAAGGCGCCTCGGCTTGGGCCGAATGGGTGTCCGACCGGCGGCTGTCCGCGATCGTCTGGGTGCCCGACGGCGAGGACGGGGAGGCGCGGAGCGCCGTTATCGGCGAACAGATCGTGGAATGGGTGCGCGCGAACCTGTCGTTCACCGTCACGGCGGCGGTGCACGGCATGGCGGCGAACCTCGAGGAGATCCGCCGGTCGCACGCCATCGCGCGCAATCTGCTTCATTATAAAGCGGTGCTCGGCACGGGGCGGCTGCTCGTCTCGGCGGACGCGGACGGAACGGACTACCGCGCGCACGATTATTTCGGCACGATCCACGCGCTGACGCAGGCGATCCGGCTGGCCGACGGCGCGTGGCGGAAGCGGCTGGACGAGCTGTTCGGCCAAATCGCGGACGCCGTCTCCTCGCGCAAGGAGATCGAAAGCTTCATGCAATTCCTGCATCAGCAGCTGAACCGCGCGTTCCTCGAGCTGTCCAAGGATTACCGGAACGTCTGGAAGGAAGCCGACGGCGAGCTGCTGGAGCTGCTCGGCGACTGGGAGACGCTGGCCGAGCTGAAGCAGGGCTGCGCGCTGATCTTCGAAGCGGCCGCCGGCCGGCTGCAGGCGCTGAAGCATTCGCAGCGAACCCGGAACGTCATCGCCGACATCCGGGCGTACATCGAAGCGGATTATTCGAATCCGGACCTGTCCCTCGAGTACTTGAGCGACAAATTCGCCATTCATGCCAAGAACATCAGCAAGCTGTTCAAGGAGGAATGCGGCTGCAATTTCGTCGATTTCCTGATCGGCCTGCGGATGGACAAGGCGAAGCAGCTGCTCCTCTCGACGGGCGATTCGCTGCAGGAGATCAGCGCGCAGGTCGGCTACTTCAACTACAATTCCTTCAACCGGGCGTTTAAGAACGTGGCCGGCTTCTCGCCGAGCGATTACCGTAAGCAGCAGGCAGCCCGCTAGGACGACGCAACCTTGGAACCGCCGAGTCCGGCGCTTTCAAGGTTTTTTTGGTTGCTCGGGGCGAATATTGCGCAGCGTAGAAAAACGCGAAGTCCCCGCCCCCGCGGTTCCGCCGTGCGCCGCCGCCGGCCGCCGCGCGCCGAGCACCCCCGCGGTTCCGCAGCCACCGGCCCGCCGTGCGCCGCCGCCCTCGGCCCGCCTCACGCCGCACCGCGCAGGCCCGCCTCGCGCCGCACCGCGCCACGCCCCGCGTACGCCGCCCGGCGAAAATTGCGTGCTCCGCGAATCATACGCATTGCCGGTTCGCGGCGCGGCGGGCTAGAATCGGGCTATCGATCGGGACCGGTCCGGCGCTTGATGCGCGCCGAAGCCCGGATCGCCGGGCGTGCACGATTTTGAAGCGAAGGAGAGCTGCGGATGGCGCAAGGCTGGATCAAAGTGAAGCGAAGCTGGGAGCTGTATCTCCTGGTGCTGCTTCCGGTACTCTACCTGATTATTTTTCAATACATCCCCATGTTCGGGGTGGTCATCGCCTTCAAGGACTTCAACGTGATCAAAGGGATTCTCGGCAGCCCGTGGGTCGGCTTCAAGCATTTCCACGAGCTGTTCCGCTCCCCGAACTTCCCGCTGCTGATCAAGAATACGCTGCTGATCAGCCTGTACTCGCTGCTGGCGGGCTTTCCGATTCCGATTCTGCTGGCGCTGGCGCTGAACGAAATCCGGACGGGCTTCTTCAAACGGTCCGTGCAGATGATCACGTACGCCCCCCACTTCGTCTCGACCGTCGTCATGGTGTCGATCATCATCCTGATGCTGTCGCCGCATGTGGGCGTCGTGGACCGGGTGCTGACGTTCTTCGGCTGGTCGTCGACGAACTTCATGGGCGAGCCCAGGCTGTTCAAATCCATCTACGTCTGGTCCGGCGTCTGGCAGGAGATGGGGTACGCGTCGATCATCTACATCGCGGCGCTGGCCGGCGTCGATCCGTCGCTGTACGAGGCGGCCCGCATGGACGGGGCGTCCCGGTTCAAGAAAATCATCCACATCGACCTGCCGTCGCTCGTGCCGATCGCGGTCACGATGCTGATCCTCAGCCTGGGCAGCGTCATGGCGGTCGGCTTCGAGAAGATCTACCTGATGCAGAACCCGCTCAACCTGAGCACGTCGGAGGTCATCTCCACCTATGTCTACAAGGTCGGCCTGCTGGGCGCGAACTTCAGCTTCTCCTCCGCGGTCGGACTCTTCAATTCCGTCATCAATCTAGCGCTGCTCGTCGCGGTCAACGCCGTCGCCCGCCGCGTGTCGGACAACAGCCTATGGTAGGAAGGGGGCCGACCATGCCGGCCAACGTCAAGATTCGGGAGCCGTTCGGCGACCGCCTGCTGCTGGGCGCGATTTACGCGCTGCTCGGCGCGATCACGCTGACCGTGCTCTACCCGCTGCTCTACATCCTCAGCTCCTCGCTCAGCTCGCCGAACGCGGTCGTGTCCGGGCGGGTGTGGCTGCTGCCGGTGGAATTCTCGCTGCGCGCGTACAAGTCGATCTTCCAGAGCTCGCAGCTGATGCTCGGCTACTACAACAGCATCGTGTACACCGTCGTCGGCACGTTCATCAACGTCGCCTTCACCGTGCTGATGGCGTTCCCGCTGTCGCAGCGGACGATGGCGGGACGCAAATACGTCATGATCCTGATGATGATCACGCTGTTCTTCAGCGGGGGACTGATCCCGACGTACCTGCTCGTCAAGAACCTGCACATGCTGGACACCCGCTGGGCGCTCTGGCTGCCGGGGGCGTTCTCCGTCTTCCAGGTCATCATC
Organism: Paenibacillus sp. GCM10023250; assembly: GCF_042653205.1. Lineage (NCBI taxonomy): Bacteria > Bacillati > Bacillota > Bacilli > Caryophanales > Paenibacillaceae > Paenibacillus > Paenibacillus sp. GCM10023250. The sequence continues at coordinate 4,759 of NZ_JBHSHY010000023.1, forward strand.
GCGCGCACCTTCTTCATGGCGTCGATTCCGCAGGAGCTCCAAGAGGCCTCCCAGATCGACGGCTGCCGGGATACCCGCTACCTGTGGAGCATCGTGCTGCCGCTGTCGAAGCCGATCCTCGCCGTCATGACGCTGATGTACGCGGTCGGCCATTGGAACGCCTACTTCGACGCGCTCATCTACCTGCGGTCGGAGCATCTGTTTCCGCTGCAGTACGTGCTGCGCAACATGCTCATCCTGAACGCGGCCGATCCCGAAATGCTGGCCAACACGGCGCAGCAGCTGCGCGACAAGGGCTTCGAACAGGTGCTGAAGTACGCGCTCATCGTCGTCGCCTGCGTGCCGGTGCTGATTCTGTATCCGTTCGTGCAGAAGCATTTCGTCAAAGGCGTCATGATCGGCTCCTTGAAGGGCTGACGGCGGCGGGAGCGGCGGACGGTTCGACGATTACGCACGGAGGTGAGGCGCGGCAGAAGACGGCGAGACGGGCAAGGACGGCATTGGAGGCGGAGGCAAGGGGGAGATCGTCCCGGATACGCGGGGCGAACCATCATTTTCGTACGATCCAAGGAGGAGAGCACAGGTTGAAAAAGTCCATGTGGGTATCGCTGATGGTAGTGGTGATCATGAGCCTCGCGCTGGCGGGCTGCGGCGGGGGCGGTTCGGAGAATGCCGGCGATGCGTCCGGCACGGCGGCGCCGGAAGGAACGGCGGCGAAGCCGGTGACGATCGGATTCTTCGCGCCGCAGGGGAAGGCGCCGCTCGAGGATAACGACTACACCAAGTACATAGAGCAGAAATTCAACGTCGCCATTAAGTGGGATCTCGCGCCGACCGACGCGCTCGTCGACCGGCGTCAGCTGCTGCTCGCGAGCGGGGACTATCCGGAAGTGTTTCTGGAAGGCAAATTCACCAACGCGGACCTGTTGACGTACGGCAAGCAGGGCGTGCTCATTCCGCTGAACGACCTCATCGACAAGTACGCGCCGAACCTCAAGGCGATGATGGACAAGAAGCCGTACCTGAAGGAAGCGATGACGGCGCCGGACGGCAATATCTACGGCATTCCGCGCTTCAACGAATGCTACCACTGCACCTTCTCGCAGAAGTTCTGGATCAACAAGGAATGGCTCGACAAGCTCGGCCTCTCCGTGCCGACGACGACGGACGAGCTGTACACCGTGCTTAAAGCGTTCAAGACGAAGGATCCGAACGGCAACGGCAAGGCGGACGAGATTCCGCTGACCGGCGCGCCGAACAAGTACGTCTGGAACGGCAATATCGATGCCTACCTGATGAACGCGTTTATCTATAACGACAACGACAAATATCTGACCGTCGCGGACGGAAAGGTCGACTTCACCGCGAACAAGCCGCAGTGGAAGGAAGGCCTCGCGTTCATGCACAAGCTGTACGCCGAAGGCTTGATCGACAAGGCGTCGTTCACGCAGAACGACCAGGCGATCGGGCAGCTCGGCAACCGCGAGGGCGACGAGGTCGTCGGCTCCATCACGACGGCGCTGCTCAGCTACCTGGTGAACACGTACGACGACACGATCACGCGCCATAAGCATTGGGTCATCGTCCCGCCGCTGAAAGGGCCGGAGGGCGTCCAGCTCACGGGCATGTCGCAGGGCTTCGGCGAATTCGCGATGGCGATCACGAACAAGGCGAGCGAGGCGCAGCAGATCGCGGCGATCCAAATCGCGGACTACGCCTTCAGCGAGGAGGGCGCGCTGCTCAGCGAATACGGCGTCAAGGAGGGCATCGGCTGGAAGAAGGCAGAGGCGGACGAGAAGAACATCGACGGCAAGCCGGCCAAGTATAGCTTCTCCAACCTGCAGCCGGTCGACCCGAACGTCGTGCGCAACGACAGCTGGACGCTGCTCGGGCCGAAGGACCTGTCGAAGGATTTCCGCGACCTGTTCGCGACGGCGCAGGACCCGCTGACCTCCGCCGGCTACGAGAAGCGTCTCGCCGACGCGACCAAGGCGTACGCGCCTTACGCGCCGAAGGCGTTCTATCCGTCCAGCACGTTCATCCGTCCCGAGGACACGGACACGATGGCGCAGCTGTCGACGTCGATCAAGGACTACGTGCAGTCCAACATGGCGCAGTTCATCATCGGGGACAAGAGTCTGGACAAGGATTGGGACGCGTACGTGAAGGGCTTCGACGGCCTGAACCTCGCGCAGTACGTGCAGATCTACCAGTCGGCCCTGGAGAAGAAGTAAACCTTCCGCAATTCGCGAGCGGGCGAAGGAAGCCGGCGCCCCGCCGTCGAATTGTTCCATGCCAAGCGATCGTAATCGCGACCAAATTCGAAAGGCGGGCTTCAGGATGACAACGGAAACGAATCCGCGCGTCGTGCCGACGGCGAAGCAACTGGCGTTTCAAGATTGGGAATTCGGGCTATTCTTGCATTTCGGGCTGCGCACGTTCTATGAGGGGTACGCGGATTTCGACGAGCGGCCGATGACGCCGGAAGCGTTTAATCCGGTCCGGCTGGACTGCGAGCAGTGGATCCGCGCGGCCAAGGTAGCGGGGATGACGTACGCGGTGCTGACGGCGAAGCATCACGACGGGTTCTCCAACTGGCCGTCCAAGTACAGCCGGTTCACGGTCGCGGCTTCGCCGTGGAAGGACGGCCGCGGCGACGTCGTGCGCGAATATGTCGATGCCTGCCGAAAGCACGGTCTGAAGGCGGGGCTGTACTATTCGCCGTTCGACGGGTCGGCCGACTTCTACACGCAGGATGCCAAGGCCTACGACGATTACTTCGTCAACCAGATCACGGAGCTGCTCTCCGGGTACGGGGACATTGACATCCTGTGGTTCGACGGCTGCGGCTCCGAGGACCATACGTACGATTGGAACCGGATCATCGGCACGATCCGCGGGCTGCAGCCGGACATTCTGATCTTCAACATGGGCGATCCGGATTTCCGCTGGATCGGCAACGAGGACGGCATCGCCCCGGTGCCGTGCTGGAACGTCGCGGATTCCGCGGATTTCTCGATCTACACGGAGGAGAAGGAGCGGTTCGGCGAGCGGCTGTGGCTGCCGGCGGAATGCGACGTGCAGATGCGCGCGAACGGCAAGAGCTGGTTCTACAGCGACGAAGACGAGCATCTCGTCAAGAGCGTCGACGAGCTGATGGGGCTCTACTACTTGTCCGTAGGGCGCGGCGCGAATCTGCTGCTCAACATCGGCCCGAACCGCGAAGGGCTGCTGCCGGCCAAGGATACGGCGCATCTCGCGCGGTTCGGCGAGGAGATCCGCCGCCGCTTCGGCTCGCCGCTCGCGACGCTCGCGGACTTCGCGCGGCAGGGCCGGCAGTGGCGGTACGTCGCGGCTGAGTCGAGGCTGATCGATCACATCGTCCTGCAGGAGGACCTGACGGACGGCGAGCGGGCGCTGGCATTTACGGTGTCGATCGTGTCCGCCAAGTCGCGCCGGACGGTCGCGGTCTACGAAGGCCGCAACATCGGGCATAAGGCGATCGTCCGCATCCCGGCGGTCAAGGCCGCCGGCGTTATCGTGGAGGTGACGTCGAGCGACGGAGAGCCGTCGCTGCGCGGGCTCTCGATCCATTACGCCGGCGACCCGTCGCTGCCGTTCTAGAGCTGCGGGCAATCGGGCAATCGGCAACCGGGCAAGAAAGGGGGCTGTCCCAAAAGTAAGTTTGGGAACAGCTTCAACCCGTAAAAACCGCAAAGACCCAAGATGAGCAGGGCTAATTCTGCAGCATCTTGGGTCTTTTTGAATCGACCGCTGCCATTTTCAGCAGATTGTGAGCGATCGAAAGCCACCCGATCTCCAAGCTTACTTCCTCACTGGAGAGCCTTTCCCGTATCGCCTTCTTCTGTGCCATGTACCGCAGGCTAACGCTGATTTCACGATCGCCTGCTGCTTTCGTACACTTCGCTTTCAGTGGACAATCCGTGCAACCCTCGCAGCGATAATGCCGCTTTTCCATCTCAAAGCCGCTTTCGCTCTTCTCTTTGCTCGCATACCGAAATAACAGCTTTCTTCCCTCAGCACACGTCCAACTGTCGCTTTCCTCGTCATAGTGCTGGCCGTTTCGCATAAAGTTTTAGACTGAACAACTTGATTTAACGGGGATTGTGAGGTTCAAAAATAGTTAGCTTTCAAAAATAAAGTATTCGACTGGCACAAAAAATCAAACAGCGGCTGACCAAGACTGAAAAATAAAGTCTTAGACTGCCGCTGTTGTCTGTCATTCAACGTGCCCCGTTAGGAGTTCAACCTGCGGGCGTGAGTCTAATACTTTTATTCACAGTCTACATCTTTATTTTCAGAGTCTACAACTATTTTTCCAGTCTAAAACTTTATTTTCTCAAGACAGCAGGGCATCCTTTCGCAGCTTCCACTCGCTTGTTTCAGCGGCTTTTCTTTGGGCTTCCTTTCCAGCTTGAGTTCCAGCTGCTTGACCGCTTCTTCCAGCTTCTCGCTGCTTACGCCGCCTTCTTCGCCAAGCTCCAGCAGGTCCTTGCCGATCTGCTCCCGATCCTCCTGTTTCTCCGCTTCCTCGATGAAGGCAAAGAGCGCCTTCACGTTCTCTTCCAATAAAATTGCAGGACCGCGGTGAAAATCTTCTCCAGCACTTCTTTCATGCGCTCAGAACGAAAGCGGTTGATCGTACGGAAGTCTGGCCGCTGGCGACCTGCGATCCACATGAATATGATATTTTCGCGAACAGATTTGGCGATTTGCCGAGAAGAGTAGATGCGCTGGGCGTAGGCGTAGATGATGACCTTGGTGAGCATTTTAGGGTGATAACTGCCTCGCGAGCTGCGGGCATAGCTGCGCCGCATGCTCGCGCCACATGCTCGCGCCGCATGCTCGCGCACTGGATGCGCGCTTACGCGTCCGGCGTGCTTTCGTCCACGATCCGGTGCCCGTGCGTGTACACGTTCATGTCCTGCCCGCGGATGAAGCCCGCGCAGGTGATGCCGAGGTCGTCGGCGAGCTTCAGGGCGAGGTCCGTCGGCGCGGACTTCGAGAGCAGGAAGCCGACGCCGATCTTTGCGGCCTTCAGCACGACCTCGGACGAGATCCGGCCGCTGAAGGCGATAACCTTGTCCGCGACGGGCATCCGGGCCTGCAAGGCATAGCCGAACAGCTTGTCGAGCGCGTTATGCCGGCCGATGTCGGTGCGCGCGGCGAGCAGCGCCGTCGCCGTGCAGAGCGCGGCGTTGTGCACGCCCCCGGTCAGCCGGAAGTCGGCGGACTCGAGCTGCAGCAGCCGCATGAGCGCCGTACACTGGCCGGGCGTCAGCGTCATCCGCGTCATCGACGTCCGCGCCGTCCGGGCGTCGCTGCGAAAATAAAACTGCCGGCTCTTCCCGCAGCACGAGCCGATGAACCGCTTCGCGTAGTCGTCCTTGCCCGCCGACTGCGGGCGGTACAGCGACGCGTACGCGTAGCCGCGCGCCTCGTCGATCCGCAGCTCTTTCACGTCCGCCGCCTCGAGGATGACGCCCTCGGACGCGAGGAAGCCGATCGCGAGCTCCTCCAGATCCGTCGGCGAGCAGACGATCGTGGCGAATTCTTCGCCGTCCACCTCCAGCGTCAGCGGGTACTCCGAGGCGATGTCGTCCTCCCGCAGAGTGGCGGCGCCGTCCGCGTACTTGCGGATCGGCCAGGTCGTTACGATACGGGGCCGCATGCGGTCTCCTCCTCTCCCGGCGCCGGGCATCCCCCGGCGTCCGTGCCGCGTCGTGCCGCGCGGGCGCGGCGCCGCCCGTCAGGTCGACGCATGGCGCTCCTCTTCCTCGTCCGCTTCATGGTCCAGTTCCGCGATGCGTTTCTCCACATAGCGCGTATCCTTCAGCGCATGGTACGTGTCCGCGCGCTCCAGGACGACCGCCGCGTTGTACTCCGGAATGCCGGCATGGGGTTCGTACACCTTCTTCGGGATGAGCGCATTGCATTCCGGCCAGAACAGCTCGAGGTTGCCCGGCGCGACGGAGGCGAATTTCGCCCGGCCGTGGAACGTGCCGTATGCATTGTAGAGCACGACGGCGTCGCCTTCCTTGACGTCGTGCTTCGCGCCGTCGTTCGGGTGCATGAGCACGTCGTACCGGCCGGCCGCGTTGAACGCATCCTTGCTGCCGTATATCATCGAGTTGAACTGCTTGCCCCGGCGCGAGGTGACGTAAAAATGCCCCTCCGGCTTGCGCAGCTCCGGCAGCTCGATCGGCAGCAGCTGGCCGCGGCCGTCCCGGGTCGGGCAGACGCCGCCTTCGCACAGCCACGCGCCGCCCCATTGGAAGACGTCGCCGCGGTTCTTGAGGAATTGGATGCCGTCGTAGTTCGGCGCGGCGAGCGCGATTTCCGCGCGCAGCGCGTGGGCGCTCTCGAACGTGACCGCCTTGGCGCGCTCCGGGTATACGCGGGATGCCAGATCGCCGTAGATGGCCCATTCCGCGCGCGCTTCCCCGATGCGGGGACCGGGGATCTCCGGCGAGTAATACACCATCCGTTCCGTGGAGGTGGACGTGCCGCCGCCCGGCTGCTCGTAACGGGTCATGGCCGGGAGGACGACGACCGCCTCCCGCGCGTCGGCGAGCGTCGACGTGTTCAGGACGATGTCCTGGTGCACGCGGATGTCGACCGCTTCGAGGCATGCGCGGACGAATTCCGGGTCCGGCATCGTCTCGAGGAAGTTGCCGCCGGAGGTGTAGAACACCTTCAGCTTCCGCTCGTGGTCGTCCGGCAGCATCGCGTTCTCCAGCGTGACGCCGACGATGTCTCCCTGCCAGCGCGGCAGCGGGAAGCCCCAGACGCCCTCGATGCGCGGGATGTCCGCCCCCTTGAATTCGCCGCCGGGCAGGCTGAACGGATCGGCGCCCATCTCGCTGGAGCCCTGCACGCCGCTGTGGCCGCGGATCGGCATCAGGCCGCAGTGCTCGCGGCCGAGGAAGCCGCGCAGCAGCGCCAGGTTGGCGACCTGCGAGATGTTGTCCGTGCCGAAGCGGTGCTGCGTCAGCCCCATGCTCCAGACGAAGACGCCGGACTTCGCGGCCGCCAGCAGCTCGGCGAAGTCGGTCATCCGCGCGCGGGTCAGGCCGGAGGAGCGCTCCAGCTGCGCCCAGTCCTGGCGCTGCACGTGCGCGCGGAGCGCCTCGTAGCCGTTCGCATGCGCGCGCACGAACGCATGGTCGACCGCGGAGCCGGGCTTCGCCGCCTCCATGTCGAACCAATGCTTCATGACGCCGTGCATGAAGGCGATGTCCCCGCCGATGTTGACCTGGTAGAAGTCGTCGGCGAGCTTCGTTCCGAACAGCGCCGACTCGGCGATGGACGGCACCCAATAGCCGTCCATCGCCGGCTCGCGGTACGGGTTGATCACGATGATCCGCGTGCCCTTGCGCTTGGCGGCATACATGTATTTGGTCGAGACGGGCTGGTTGTTCGCCGCGACGCTGCCCCAGAAGACGAGCACGTCCGTGCCGATCCAGTCCTTGTAATTGCAGCTCGAGGCGCCGATGCCGACCGACCGCTTCAGCGCGGTCTTGGACGGCGAGTGGCAGATGCGCGACGCGTTGTCGATGTTGTTCGTGCCGAGGAAGCGGGCGGCCTTGGCCGCCGCGTAATACGATTCGTTCGTGATGCCGCGCGCCGTCAGGTAGAAGGCGAGCTGCTTCGGATCGATCGCGCGGATGCGCGCCGCGACCAGATCGAGCGCCTCGTCCCAGGACAGGCGGCTGAATCGCCGCTCGCCCTTGCGCCGGATGAGCGGGTAGGGCAGGCGGCCGAGCTTGCGCAGCGCGGCGCTGTCGAGCTTGCGCAGCTCGCCGATGTCCGCGTGCAGCACGTCCGGCTTGATGGCCGGCATCGTGTTCAGCCGCAGCAGGTTGAGGCGCGTCGTGCACACATGCGGCCCCGCCAGCGTCCGGTCATGCAGGCCGGACACGCCGAGCGCGCAGCCGTCGCAGACGCCCTGCGTCAGGATGCGGTACGCATACGGGAGATTGTCGCGGTTCTCCGCCACGACCTTCAGCGTGTCGCGGATATGGCGGGGCTTTACCTTGCCGAGCCCGAACGGCATTTTGCTGACCCACAGCTTGGGATCCGGGCGGCCGGGCAGCTTGACCGGTCCCGTATGCTTCGTTTTCCCCATCGTACACGTCTCCTCTCCGCGTCGGCGGCACGGCTGGCAGGGACTAAAAAAACCGCGCCGGACCGATTCCCCTCCAAGCCCGTAATAGACCGGAAGAAAAGCGTCCCGAACGCGGTTAGTCTCTCGCAGGTTCGCTGCCAAGCGCCAACGCGTGCCGTTATGGCCGGCTTGCGCCGAACTTGCGCTCGATGTCCTGATCGAACACGAAGATCGACATGCCGAAATCTTTATCGATATCGATATCCACGTACAGCTCCAAGAAGCGGGCGCCGAGCAGCGCTTCCATCTCGACCGGCGGGTGGCTGCGATAGATGTCCTTCACCCGCTGCGTGCGCGCTTCGCGCAGCATCTGCTTGCCGTCGCTGGCCGTCGCGATGAACTTCTCCACGGGGGAGAGGTTGCCTTCCATCTCGCAAATCGCCCAATGCTTGCAGAACGTCGTCGTGATGCGGCCGGGGCCCTTGCCCATGTGGCGCTTGCGGTAGGCTTTGACCAGATTGCTGAATTCCGCTTCCGCCTTGTTCATCGCCATGCACCTCGTTTGCCCGCAGAGCCGGTGACAGGAGCGCTGTTCCGTGCCGTGCGGCGTTTCTTCAACGCGTCGCTTCCTTGCTCGCTTCATGCTAGCTTCATCTTAGCAAGAAAGCGCAATCATGGCAATGCAATCGGCGGAGGGCTAGAAGGCCGCCGCGAAGAGCGAGACGCAGAGCGGGAGCAGCGACAGGAGGAGCAGGAGGGCAAGCGCGGCGCCGATCCGCTTGCGCCGGCTGCCGGTACTCGCCAGCGTGAGGTCGGCGAAGCAGAAGAGCGCCGCGCACAAGGCGCCGAGCCAGCCGCTGCTCAAGGTGCCGAACAGCAGCGGCAGCGCCCAGAAGCCGCAGAAGGCGTGCAGCAGCAGCGATAGCGGAGCGTGGAGGCGGCGATGAAGCAGCCGGAAGAGCGCCAGCTCGATCAGCATGGAGCAGGCAACCCCGTAGACGAAGTTGAACGGCGCGGCGTAGAGCAGCAGCACGAAGCAGCCGAACAGCCAGGATGTCAGCGCGGCCCCCCAGGACGCGCTGCCGGATGCGAAGCCGAATAACGCGGGGAGGCAGACGGCGGAGATCGCCGTCGCGATCGCGGCGGCTGCCAGCTTGCGGCCCAGCCAGGGCAGCAGATGCCGGGAGAGCGGGACGGCCGGTCCGGCCATGGCGATCACTCCTTCGGGAAGGTTTGATACCAGCATACTGAAGTCCGCCGAACGCGTAGAGTTCTAATTTTCATGGTACCCCGGGCGGCGTACGCCTGGGCCGGGGTGACGGTCCGCGGCCCGGCATGCGTTCCGCGCCGATTTGTGGTACCATTTTTTCAGAAATAGCACTTTCGTAGGGGGATTTCCGTTCATGATCGCATTAGCTTATGCCCTGCTCAGCATGCTGGCGCGCAAGTCCTGCTCGGGGTACGAGCTCACGAAGCTGCTGCAGGTCTTCTGGCAGGCGCAGCACAGCCAGATATATCCGCTGCTCGCGAAGCTGGAGAAGGAGGGACTGGTCACCTTCGAGCTGATCGGCCAGACCGGCAAGCCGGACAAGAAGCTCTACAGCATCACGGACGCCGGCATCGAGCGTCTGCGTGCCTGGATCAAGGAGCAGCCGCCCTCCGACATTCTCGAGCGCGACGAATTCCTCATTAAGATCTACGCGATCGGCCTCATGGACCCGGAGACGGGCCGCCAGCTGTTCTTGGAGCGCCGCGAAGCGCTGCTCGCCCGGATGGCGCGCATGCGGGAGGGCATGCGGGACATGGAGGCGGACGAGGACCCGCCCGTCGCCGACATCGCGTCCAAGCAGTTCGGCCGCTATCTGCTCTACGAGCGGCGGATGCGCCTGCTGCAGGAAGAGGTGGACTGGATCGAATGGGCGCTGCCTTTATTCAGGCCGTCGTCCGCGCAGCCGCGGCGGGAAGATTGACGCCGCGCTTGCGGCGCGAGTACCCCGCATTCCCCAGGTTCTGGAAATTTATGTATTGTGTTTCCGCCGCGAATCCGGCAAACTGTTGTCAGGCTTGACGCAAGCGACCAACAGGCGGAAGTGGGGTTCGAGAGAAGAGATGAGAGAGATGAAGCAGGAACGCAGATGGGTTTATTATGCCGGGCTGGCCGTCGTCGCCGCGATCTGGGGCGCGAACTTCGGGGTTTCGCGGAAGGGGATGGAGACGTTCGATCCGGTGCTGTTCGCGTTCCTGCGCTTCTCGCTCGCGCTGCCGTTCTTCTTCCTGCTGCTGAAGGTGCGGGAGGGCAGCGTCGGACTGCCCGCGAAGGAGCTGCTCCGCCTCGCGGTGCTCGGCTTGTTCGGCGTGTCGGGGCTCGAGATCGCGGTCATGTATTCCATTAAGTATACGACGCTCGCGAACGCGTCGCTCTTGAACGTCGCGCCGTGGCCGATCTTCGCCGCGCTGTTCGGGCCGCTGTTCCTGCGGGAGCGGATCACGCCGCGTCTCGTCACCGGCGGGATCGCCGCCATGGTCGGCGTATGCTTCATCATTCTCGGCGGCGGGGAAGGCTTCGATCTCTCGTCCGGGCACATGATCGGCAACCTGCTCGCCTTGGCCGTCAGCGTGGTGGGCGCGCTGTTCAACCTGGCCTGCATGCCGCTCATGCAGCGCTACTCCGCGCTGCGCGTCAGCACGTGGTTCACGGCGTTCGGCGTGCTGTTCATGTTCCCGTTCACCCTGCCGTCCTGGGGCAAGGTCGAATGGACCGCGCTTGGCGGCAGCGAGTACACCGCGATTTTGTTCAACGTATTCGTCTGCACCGTGTTCGGTTTCGTCGTGTGGAACGCCGGCATGTTCAAGATCGGCGCCGCGCGGGCGAATTTCTTCCGCTACGTCGTGCCGGCTTCCGCGGTCGGGGCCGGATATCTGTTTTTCGACGAAGCGTTCACCGGCTGGCAGCTGGCCGGCACGGTCTTCATGGCGGCCGCCCTGCTCTGGATCAGCATCGAGCGCCGCGAGCCGGCACCGATCGGCGCCTGATCGGGAGTTTCGAGCGTGCTATAAAATTGGACGACCCCCGCTTCGTAACGAAGCGGGGGTCTTGTATGTGCAAGCAGAGCCTAGCGCCGGGTCATTCCCGCAGCGCTGCCCCGATATGGTAAGCGTAACCGCCATGTCTTCCTACTTTCATAAACATGCACGAAAGCGACGATAGCCCGACCTCTCGATCGTCCTTGCGGTTCCTAGACCGCGCCAGTGGTGAATCCGTGTTCCTTCAAGCAGCCGTGTTAAAAGGAAATAAACTGCGGTGATTCGTGGAGGGTAAATCACATCAATTCGAGGAAAAACCAGAGGTTACACTTAATACAATTCAACATTATACGCGCAAAACTGTAATCCGTCAAGTTACAGCTCGCCGGCGCGTATGACAAACATGCCGCGAAACGGATGACACTTGTCATGCGAAACGCATTACGTTCGTGCGTACCGTCAGACCGGCGCCGGCGGTAGAATGAAATCATCAAGAAGGCGGGAGTGAACGAGATGAAACCAGCGATTCAGTTAACCGGAGTGAGCAAGATCTATAAGGACAAAAAAGCGGTCGACAACTTGACGCTGTCGGTCGCGGAAGGCACGGTCGTCGCGCTGCTCGGCCCGAACGGCGCCGGCAAGACGACGACGGTGTCGATGATCCTCGGCCTGCACAAGCCGACGAAGGGCACGGTCAAGCTGCTCGGCGGCAATCCCGGCGACGCCGGCGTCCGCGACCGGATCGGCGCGATGCTGCAGGATGTCAGCGTCATCGACGGGCTGAAGGTGGGCGAGAGCATCAACCTCTTCCGCAGCTACTATACGAAGCCGCTGCCGCTCGACTACCTGCTGAAGGTCTCGAATCTCGAAGCCGAGAAGGATAAACTCGCATCCGCGCTGTCCGGCGGCCAGCAGCGCCGCCTCGGATTCGCCCTCGCCCTCGCAGGCGACCCCGACGTCATCTTCCTCGACGAGCCGACGGTCGGCATGGACGTGACGTCCCGCCAGCTGTTCTGGGACACGGTCCGCGCCATGGCCGGCAAAGGCCGGACGATCGTACTGACGACGCACTACCTCGACGAGGCGGACAGCATCGCCGACCGCATCGTCGTCATCAACAACGGCCGGATCATCGCCGACGGCACGCCGGGCGAGATCAAGTCGGAGACGACGGGCCGGGTCGTCTCGTTCGTGGCCGGCCCTTCGATCACGACGGATGCGCTGCACCGGCTGCCGGGCGTCACGGACGTCGAATGGAGCGGACGGAAGGTCAAGGTGTTCAGCCGCGATACCGACGCGCTGATCCGGGCGCTCGTCGAATCCCGGTTCGACATGCGCGACATCGAAATTCACAGCGGCGGACTGGACGACGCGTTCCAGGCGCTCGTGGAGCAGGCCAACTAAAGCCTGCCCAGACATGGCCGAGCTTCAGGCATTCAGTACGCACGAACAACGAAATCGCATAGCCCACCCTCATTTAGGAGATGAATACGAATGAATCAAACAATGCTTCGGGCGGTGGTCGCCCAGTGCAAGGCGGAACTGCTGCGGACGGTCCGCAACAAACGGTTCGTCATTTTCTCGGTCATCATGCCGGTTGCCTTCTACTTCCTCTTCTCGAGCACTATCGGCAACCAGAACATCGACGGCACGGATTTCAACTCGTACTACCTGATGTCCATGACCTGCTACGGCATCATCGGCGCGAGCTTCTCGACCTTCAGCATGCGGCTCGCCCGCGAGCGCTCCCAGGGCTGGATCCGGATGCTGAAGATTACGCCGCTTCCTTCGTGGGCGTACATCGTCTCCAAGGTCAGCGCGCAGGCGCTCATCAACCTGTGCATCATCATTATGATGTTCCTCATCGGCGGCTTCGGCAAGCAGCTCGACCTGCCGGCGGCGACCTGGCTCTCCTGCGGCCTCTGGATCTGGATCGGCGGCATGTCGTTCATGGCGCTCGGCACGCTCTTCGGCTCGATGCGCAACCCCGACGCGGTGCAGGTCGTCAGCATGATCGTCTACATGGGCATGTCCGTGCTCGGCGGCCTGTGGATGCCCATCACGACGATGTCGAAGACGATGCAGAACATCGCCCAGGCGCTGCCGACTTACCGGCTCGGCCAGGGCGCGTGGAACATGCTCGCCGGCGGCACGGTCGATTGGGCCGGCATCGGAATTTTGGCTGCATACGTGGTCGTCTTCATGGTACTATCTTCTTATATCATGAGAAAGCAGGAAGCGGTGTAACCCATGTTCAATTTCGCCAGGCGGCCCGCATCGGGACCGCCTCTCGTCTTTACGCTGGTCTGGCTCGTCTATCTGGTATTCCCGCTCACGTCGCTGTTCCAGCTGCCCACGGTGCAGATGATCGAAGGCCTCGCCCTTGTTCTCGTCTTCGTCGTGCTGTACATCGGAGGCTACTTCCTGGGACGCTGGCGGATTCTCTGCGTGTTCGGCCTCCTCGCGATCACGATGCTGTTCTGCCTGAAGTTCGACGCGACCGGCATCTACCTGGCGTTCTACGCGTCGCCGCTCGTCGGGCAGCTGCAGAAGCGCTGGGAGCTGATCGCGGGCTATGTAATGATGCTGGCGCTGTTCGGGTTCAATATCGTCTATTGGCAGGTGTATCGCGATTCGGACATGATGGTGCAGCTCTTCCCGGCCATGGCCGTCATGCTGCTCATGCCGATCGGCTTCAAGCTGGGGCAGCGGTCCAAGGAGCTGCGCAAGAAGCTGAACCTCGCCAACGAAGAGATCGCGCGGCTGTCGAAGAACGAAGAGCGGCAGCGCATCTCCCGCGACCTGCACGATACGCTCGGCCATACGCTGTCGCTCATTACGCTCAAGAGCGAGCTGGCGGAGAAGCTGATCGCGAAGAACCCCGAGCGCGCCGCGCAGGAAGTGAAGGACATTCAGATGACGTCGCGTGCCGCCTTGAAGCAGGTGCGGGAATTAGTATCGGGCATGAATGCGGTGACGATTCGCCAAGAGGTCGACCATGCCAAACAAATTCTCGCCGCGGCGGGCATCCTGCTCGAGAAGCGTGGCGAGCTGGCGGAGACAGTGTCGGGCGGCGGCGGGACGGTCTCGCCGGCGGAAGAAGCCGCCTTCGCGGGCGGGGCTTCGCGCTCCGTCGCCGCTGCGCGAGAGGACGAGGCCGAGGGCTTAAGTCCGTCGCCGCTCATCGACAACATCCTCGGCATGTGCCTGCGCGAGTCGGTCACGAACGTCGTGAAGCACAGCCGGGCCGGCGTCTGCACTGTCGACCTGCGGCGGGAGCCGGGGGTGTTGCGGCTGACCGTCGAGGACGACGGCGTCGGCCTGCCGGACACGGGCAAGGACGGGACGGCGGCGGGCTGCAACGGCATGAAGGGCATGAGCGACCGGCTGAAGCTGATCGAAGGCGTGCTCTCGGCCGAGCGGGGGGCCGCGGACCGCGGGACGCGGCTCGTCTTCACGGTGCCGCTCGTGGACAAAGCAAGGGAGGGCGCATAGGCCATGAAAGTCATCGTAGCGGAAGATCAGGGCATGCTGCGCGGCGCGCTCAGCGCGCTGCTCGATCTGGAGGACGACATCGAGGTCGTGGCCCAGGCGGAGGACGGCCGGCAGGCGCTGGAGCAGATCGAGCGGCTCCTGCCGGATATTTGCGTCATGGACATCGAGATGCCGCATATGAGCGGGCTCGACGTCGCGGAGAAGCTGAAGGAGCGGGGCCATGCGTGCAAAGTCGTCATTTTGACGACCTTTTCGCGTTCGGGCTACTTCCAGCGGGCGATGAAGGCCGGGGTTCGCGGCTTCCTGCTCAAGGATTCGCCGATCGACGAGCTGGGCGCGGCGCTGCGGACGGTGCATAAGGGCGGCCGCGCGGTCAGCCCGGAGCTCGCCCTGTCGTTCTTCGAGAGCGAGAATCCGCTCTCGGAGCGCGAGCGCGAGGTGCTGCGGCTCGCCTCGGAGGGGCTGTCCGCGGGCGATATCGCCGGCCGGCTCTACTTGTCGGCGGGGACGGTTCGCAATTATTTGTCCGAGGCGATTCAGAAGCTGGAGGCGAAGAACCGGATCGACGCCATCGGCATCGCGGAGAAGAACGGCTGGCTGTAACGGCGCGGGCTCGGCTTGGAGAGTGAGAGTGCTCGGCAGAGCCGCAGCGCGGTATCGTCCGCCGGCACATAAGGGAAAGAACGTCGGGAGGGAATAAGGGATTGCCCCGGGCGGCTGCGACTAGGCCGTTCGGGGCATTTTCGCGTCCGCGGGATTCAAAATATTGTAAATCGCGGCCGCGCATGTGGTAAGCTAGGGACGAAATGAGAGCTTCATAGCGTTGGTTGAGAGATTTCCTGGCGAACCTGCGGGAGGGTGCGGAAGCGGATGCGGAAACAAATGCGGAAACAGTCGAAGACACGGGAACAGATACAAGCGCGGCAATCGAAATCAATACGGACGCCCTTGCGGATCCGAATGCGGAACGCGGGGCTGGCGCTGGTCGTGATCGTCGCGATGCTGGCGGGACAGCTCGGCTGGCCGGCCCGGCCGGCGGCCGCCGCGGCGGCGGGCGCGCCGAGCGTCTGGGCGAAGGCGGAGATCGACGCGGCGATCGCGAGCGGGCTTATTCCGTACGGCCTGACGAACAGCTACCAGCTGGCGCTCACGCGGCAGGAATTTGGCGAGATGGCGGTGCAGCTGTACGAGGTGCTGACCGATCAGGAGGCGCCGGCGCCGGGCGCCAATCCGTTCAAGGACACGAGCAGCCCCGGCGTGCTGCGGGCGTACGCGCTCGGCATCGTGAAAGGGACGGGCGCGCATACCTTCTCGCCGAAGGCGACGATTACGCGCGAGCAAATCGCGCTCATGCTCTACAATACGCTTGCCAAGGCGGGCTTCCGCGACGAGCTGGCGGCGAGCGCGGCCGGGTCAGCCCCCGTCTTCGCGGACGCGAAGCAGTTGGCCGGCTGGTCGCGCGAGGCCGTCGGCCTGCTGGCGGCGAGCGGCGTCATGAAGGGCGACGGCGCGGGCGCGAATCCGCGCTTCCTGCCGAAGCAGACGACGACCCGGGAGCAGTCCATCGTGCTCGTGTACCGGATATTCGAGCGGTTCGGCTCGTACTTCGTCCGGAGCGAGGCCGACCTGCTGGGCGCGCCGCTGCAGGCGAAGCCGGTCGTCATCAAGGACGAGCGCGCGGCCATCGTCGACAACAAGGCGCGCGAGATTCTCGCCGAGATCATCCGGCCCGGCATGTCGGAATACGAGCGGGAGCTCGCGATTCACGATTATATTTTGCTGCATGCGGCTTACGATTACGACAATTACCGCAACGGTACGGTGCCGGCCGATTCCTACACGATGTACGGCCTGCTCGTTGACGGCGTCGCCGTTTGCCAAGGCTACGCGTACACGGCCCAGCTGCTGCTGCGCATGGCGGGCATCGAGGCCTACTACGTGCGGGGCACGGCCGGGGGCGGCGCGCATGCGTGGAACAAGGTCAAGATCGACGGCAGCTACTACAATCTGGACGTCACGTGGGACGATCCCGTGCCGGACCTGGAAGGCCGGGTGGCGTACGGCTACTTCAACGTCACCGACGCGGAGCTTCGCCGCGACCACGTATGGACGGACAAGCTGCCGAAGGCGACCGCGCAGACGTACAATTATTACGTCTACAACGGGCTGGTCGTGAATACGCCGGCCGAGTTCGAGGCGCGCGTCGACGCCGCGATCGAGGCGGGCGAGGAGACGCTCACGCTGAAGCGGACGTACGCCGACCCGAACGGCGAAGATTTCTGGAACGATATGATCACAAAGCACGGCAATGTCCGGTCGTACGCCTACACGCTGGACGGCAGCGGCGCGGTGATGTTCCGCTTCACGTACGTTTGATCGGGCCTCGGGCTTTTTTGATCGGAAGCGGCCTCAGGTGATACACTAGTCGCAAACGGCTTTTTGCATTGGAGTGCTTGCATCATGATTCGGATTCTTGCCGCCACGGAGGACAAGCGGATGGTCCAGCTGTCCTCGCTCGACGAACTGAAGGACTACGCGGCGACCTGGTTTTGGGTCGACTTCATGGCGCCGACGCAGGAGGAGGCGCTGCTGCTGGGGGAAGGGCATTTTCGCTTCCATCCGCTCGCCATCGAAGACTGTCTCTATTACTTGCAGCGCCCGAAATTGGACCATTACGACAACGTGCACTTCCTCGTCCTGCACGCGATGTCGGCGGACACGCTGGAGACGCAGGAGGTCGACCTGTTCCTCGGCCCGAACTATCTGGTCAGCTACCACAAGCATCCCCGCCGCGAAATGCTGCGCGCCTGGGAGAAGGTGCTGCACAAGCCGCACTGGGAGACGCACGGGTGCATCCATGCGGCGTACGTCGTCATCGACGAGCTGGTGGACGAATATTTTCCGGCGGCGCAGGCGATCGAGGACCAGATTCTGGAGTTCGCGACGGGCTCGAACGATCAGGGCACCCGTCAGAAGCTGGAGCAGGTGTTCGATATGCGGAACCGGCTGCTGAAGCTGCGCAAGACGGTCGTGCCGATGCGCGAGCTGCTGTACCGCATTCAGAACACGCAGCGGATCGACAACCTGAACCGCTATCAGATGTTCTTCACCGACGTCTACGACCATCTGCTGAAGCTCGCCGAGATCGTCGAGTCCAACCGCGAGATGACGTCTGACCTGCGCGATCACTATATGTCCCTCAGCGCCAACCGCATGAACACGATCATGAAGACATTGACGGTCATTACGGTCATTTTCATGCCGCTGACGTTCATCGCCGGCGTATACGGCATGAATTTCGTGAATATGCCGGAGCTGCAGTGGCATGACGGCTACTACGGCGTGCTGATCGTCATGGGACTCGTGGCGCTCGGCATGTTCATGTGGTTCAGGGTGAAAGGCTGGTTCGACTGACGCGCGCATAAGCTGCCGTCTGCTTGGGGAACGTAGGACTACCAATACCCGAGGAGGCGATGGTTCAGATGTCAAGACGCAGCAGACGCCAGCATCTCGTGCCCGGCGCAGGCGCCGCGATGAGCGCGTTCAAGGCCGAGGTGATGCGGCGGGAAGGGTTCGTCGTAAACCCGAGCCGGCCGGACGACGTGAAGTTCGAGGTGGCGCAATCGCTCGGCATTCCGCTCGAGCGGGGCTACAACGGCGACGCGTCCACCGAGCGGATGGGACAGATCGGCGGACAGATCGGCGGCGCGATGGTCAAAGAGCTCGTGCGCATGGCGCAGGAGAAGCTGGCTAAGCAGCAGCCTTAATCGGCAGCGGCTTCGCGGATTTGGAGGCGCTCGGCGATAGGGACGCGGCGGCGGGCTGGCGGCGGATCGGCGTTCGCGGCCGCAAGCCGAGCTTGCTCTTCGCTGCCGTTACGCCGATCGAACGAGTCACAGGCAATCGTCAAGCCATGTAATCAAGCCGTCCGGGCCGCCGGGCGGCTTTCGTGCGTTCCGGGATCGGTTTTGATTCGGGGCATCGGGCGACGCGCAGGCACCACGCGGCGTTCGGGCCTTTGCGGTTGATGCGGGTACAATCGTAAGGAACGCCTGGTGCTTTTCAGCAAAATTTCAGATTTCTTTCATTTTTGCTTCAGCATGGACGGCTACACTGAGCGTATCTGAGTTCAATGGGGGTTGGTTGCTTATGCCCGCGGCTATTCTTGTCATTGAAGACGACCAGTCGATCCAGGAGCTGATCGCGGAATTTCTGCGCGCCCAGCAGTACGACGTCGACGTGGCCGAAGACGGTCTGGAAGGCTGGGAGAAATTTCAGGCCGGGACGTACGATCTCGTTATACTCGATCTGATGCTGCCGACGTTGGACGGCTATACGATATGCCGGCGCATCCGGGAGAAGGGCGACACGCCCGTCGTCGTGCTGACGGCGCTCGGCGAGGAGAAGGACCAGCTGCGCGCCTTCGAGGAGGAAGCGGACGATTACATCACGAAGCCGTTCTCCTTCCACGTGCTGATGAAGCGGGTGGAGGCGGTGCTGCGGCGAACGCGCGGCGCGCAGGCGGGGGAGCAGCCGTGGTGCGGCCGGCTGCGGCTCGATGCCGACGCGTACAAGGTGTACGTGGACGGCAAGCTCGTGGAGACGACGACGAAGGAGTTCGACATCCTGAACACGCTCATCACGAACGCCGGCCGCATCATGACGCGGGACATGCTCCTCGATAAAGTCTGGGGCTACGATTACTTCGGCGATACCCGGATCGTCGACGCGCATATCAAGAACATCCGCAAGAAGCTCGGAATCTCGGTTATCCGCACGGTGAAAGGCGTCGGGTACGCCCTGGAGTCGGAGCTGGCCGGGGTGGGCGGATGATCCGGCGCAGGGGGATCCGCTTCAAAATCTTTCTCGTCACGACGGCGCTGCTCGTCGTCTCGGCGGTGCTGCTCTACCTCACGCTGTACTTCATGCTGCCGAGCTATTACCGGTACATTAAGCAATCGCGGCTGGAAAGCGGCGTCAACGAGCTGGTCCGCGCCGTGAACGGCCGCTCGGCGGGGGACGGGCTGCCGCTGATCGCGAAGTTCGGGCAGGAGCATAACGCCGTCATGATGCTGCGGGACAAGGACGGGGGCGGGTATTACATCCCGCCGAACTTCCGCTCATTCAAGGGCTGGCTGTCCGACGGTGCCGGCGCGGGCGGCTTTCCGCTGCTGCGCAAGCAGATGGAGACGGGGCGGTTCGTGGACCGCGGCGGACCGGGGCCGGCGAACGGCGGGCGTATCCTGAGCGCCGAACGGAAGGTCACGTTCGCGGGCAGCGACGAGTCGTTCACGCTGTACGTGGACGCGCCGCTGCAGCCGATCGGGGAGGCGGCCGATGTCATCCTGCTGTTCCTGCCGTACATGCTCATCCCGATTCTGCTGATCGCCATCGGGGGCGCGTTCATCTACGCCCGGCTGATCGCGCGGCCGCTGCTGTCGCTGAACGGCGTGGCGCACCGGCTCGCAAAGCTTGATTTTACGGCGACGGAGCCCGCGCTCAAGTCGCATGACGAGCTCGGCGAGCTGTCGCTCAGCCTGAGCAAGCTTGCCGTGAACCTGCAGTCGACGATGGGCGAGCTGCAGGACGCGAACGCCCAGCTCAAGAGCGACATCGAGCGGGAGCGGGAGCAGGAGGCGAAGCGGCGGGAGTTCGTGGCGACGATCTCGCACGAGCTGAAGACGCCGATCACCGCGGTCAGCGGGCAGCTCGAGGCGATGATCGCGGGCGTCGGGCCGTTCCGCGACCGGGACACGTACCTGCGCAAGTCGTACCGCATCATGCAAGACATGGACAAGCTCGTGCACGAGATTCTGGAGCTGTCGAAGCTGGAGAGCCGCGATTTTCGCCCGCTCATGCGGAAGGTGGACCTGTCCGAGCTCGTGCGGGAATCGGTGAACGGCATGAGCTACCTGGCGGGCATGAAGCGGCTGGAGCTGACGTGCGAGCTGCCGGAGGAAGCGATGATCATCGCCGACGAGCGGCTCATCTCGAAAGCCGTCTCGAATATCATCACGAACGCGGTGCAGTATTCCGGCGAAGGCGAGCGGGTGTACGTGCGGCTCGTGGAGGAGCGCCGGCCGGGCGGTGCGCGGGAGGCTGCGGCCGGTTCCGCTAGCGCGATGCTGGAAGGAACGACGGCGCCCGAGCTGCTGGACGACCTTGAAGCGGCGCCGCTCCGCTACCGGCTGGAGGTGCTCAACACCGGCGTCCAGTTGGACGAGGCGAAGCTGCCCCGCTTGTTCGAGCCGTTCTTCCGCGCGGAGCAGTCGCGCAGCCGGTCGACGGGCGGCAGCGGGCTCGGGCTGTACATCGTCAGCAAGGTGCTGGACGCCCACGGCGCGAGGTACCGCATCGGCAACACGCCGGAGGGCGTGTGCTTCGACGTGCTGCTGCCGGGCGCGGCGTAAGCGGGCCGGTTATTGGAGAGAGTCTCCGCTTGTTCGCGATTGCTGCGGGCAGGCGGAGGCTTTTTCGCAGTTATGCCGCGTTAAGGTTGGGGGGAGCCGGATGCTCGCTACGGCGGGCGAAAAGCTAGCGTGTTGGTTGAGCAGGACGATCGAGCAGGTGGACGAGAGAGGCGCGGGTGGGGTGTTGAGGCGGTTGGGAGGGGAGCAGGCTCAGTTATGCGGACAGGAGAGCCGCTATTTTGGCAATTTGACGTAAAATCCTCGTTTCGCGGCCACAGGAGCACTTATTGGCTTGTTTGGTGAGCAATTAGGCCGTGGTAGGGTTCAATAACGGAACGTGTGGCCGCTCAAGTGGCAGAACGACCGTTTTCGCGTAAATAACGGCTCTGGTGGCCGCGGAAGTTCGCGGTTTGGTGCTTGGCGCACCCCGCGGCACTCGTCCGGCGTTGCCGGTGCGTAAGTGCTCGTCGCGCCTCGCGGCACTCGCCCGGTGCCGCGAGGCGCGCCAGTGGCGGCCGCAGCCCGGGGGCATGCGCCGTCACCAGCGCGCCAGGGCCCGACGCGCCTCGTGGCACTTGCCGTGTCTCGTGGCATCTCGCCAGGCGCGGACGCGCCAGTGCTCGCAGCAGCTCGGGGGCGTGCGCCGCCGCTGCGCCCGTGCTCACCGCACCCGCAGCACTCACGGATGCAGTCGCGCTCAAAAAAAACTAGTGTATGAGGCTGAGCAAGACGGTTGCGTAGGCGGGCAGAGGGCACAGACTGCAGCTAGACATGGTGTTCGGGCGGTTGGGAGGGGGGCAGGCTCAGTTATGCGGACAGGAGAGCCGCTATTTTGGCAAATCGACGTAAAATCCTCGTTTCGCGGCCACAGGAGCGCTTATTGGCTTGTTTGGTGAGCAAATATGCCGCGTTAGGGTTCAATAGCGGAACGTGTGGCCGCTTAAGTGGCGGAAAGCCCGTTTTCGCGCAAATAACGGCTCTGGTGGCCGCAAAAGTTCGTGGTTTGATACGTGCCGCCCCTCGCAGCCCGCGGCCCGCGCCCGCCGCCCCCCGCGGCCCGCGCCCGCCGCCGGCGCGCCAGAGCCCGCCGCACCCCGCGGCGCTCACCGCAAAAAAGGGACGGAAGCGGCCGCAAACGACCTTTCCGTCCCATCATCGTCCCCCGCTTACACGACCTTCAGCCGAATCACGTTCCACGACGCTTGGCCGAGCCGCGCCCGCACGGCGCTGCCGTCGGCTTCGGCGCTGCCGCGCGCGTGCGGGACGACGCGGTCCGGCGCGTCCTGCGTGTTCGCCGCCTTCAAGTCGCCGCTTTCGAGCACGAGATGCTCCAGCACGCGGCAGCCGCCGAAGCTGCGCAGGTCGATCTCGAACGGCAGCGCCTCGCTCAGGTGGCGGTTGACCGCGAAGACGGTCACCTCGCCGGCTTCCGCGTTATGCACCGCGACGGCGTCGAGGTACGGCACATCGGTGTAGTCCTTGGCGTCGTACTTCGGCGACGACACGAGCGGCACCAGCACTGTGCCGCGGCCGAACAGGCTCGCGTGCATGTACGGATAGTAGATCGTCTGCTTCCAGGCGCCGCCGCCGCTTGCGGTCATGATCGGCGCGATGACGTTGACGAGCTGGGCGAGGCAGGCCATCTTCACCCGGTCCGCGCGCTTCAGCAGACTGATGAGCATACTGCCGACGAGCAGCGCGTCTTCGTGGTTGTAGACGTCCTCGAGCTGCGGCGGCGCGACCGACCACGGCTCGATCCGGGCGTCGGCGTCGTTGGAGTGGTACCAGACGTTCCATTCGTCGAAGGAAAGGTGGATCTTCTTCTTGCTCCGCTTCTTCGCCTGCACGTAGTCGGCCGTCGCGATGACGGTGTGGATGAAGCTGTCCATGCCCATGGATTGGGCGAGAAAGTTCGCCGTGTCGTTGTCGCGGTTGCCGTAGTATTGGTGCAGCGACAGATAGTCCACCTGGTCGTAGCACAGCTCGAGCACCGTCCGCTCCCACTCCGGGAAGGTCGGCATGCGCAGGTTGGAGCTGCCGCAGGCGACGAGTTCAATGGAGGGGTCGACCCAGCGCATGACTTTCGCGCTTTCGGCCGCGATCCGTCCGTATTCCGCGGCGGTCTTGGCGCCGATCTGCCACGGGCCGTCCATTTCGTTGCCGAGGCACCACGTCTTGATGCCATGCGGCTGCTTGTACCCATGCTTCGCGCGCAGGTCGCTCCAATACGAGCCGGACGGATGGTTGCTGTATTCCACGAGCTGCCGGGCCTCTTCGGGGCCGCGCGTCCCCAGGTTGACCGCCATCATGGGCTCGGAATTCGCCTTGCGGCACCAGTCGACGAACTCGTTCAAGCCGACCAGGTTCGGCTCGATCGTGCGCCAAGCCAGCTCCATCCGTTTCGGGCGGAGCTCGACCGGCCCGACGCCGTCCTCCCAGTTGTAGCCGGAGACGAAATTGCCGCCGGGATAGCGGACGATCGGCACGCCGATGCCTTTCACCAGCTCCAGCACGTCGGTCCGGAAACCCTGCTCGTCGGCCGACGGATGGCCGGGCTCATAGATGCCGCCGTACACCGCCCGCCCCAAATGCTCGATGAACGAGCCGTAGAGACGCTTGTCGACCTCGCCGATCGTAAAATCCTTGTCCGCGATCATCGTCGCCTTCATTGCCATGGAAACCCACCTCGTCAATTAGATTAATGTTGTTGTTAATCAATTAACATAATAGCGTTTACAACCCTATTAAACCCTATCCCGAAGTGCCGCGGCAAGCTTTTCTTTTGCTTTGTTCTGAATTAATATAAAGGTTAACTTGAATGGGATGTGATGCAATGATACGCGCGAATTTGGACCGGAAATGGCTTCCCCTCTACGAGGCGCTCGCGAGCGACGTCCGTCTGCGCATCCTGGAGCTGTTGTCGGCGCAGCCGATGAACGTGAAGGAGCTGGCCGCGGCGCTCGGCCTGAGCAGCGCCATCGTGACGATGCATACGAAGAAGCTGGAGAAGGGCGGCCTAATCCATACGAAGCTCGTCCGTCGGGGAGGCGGCACGCACAAAATCTGCTCGCTCGCCGTAAGCCGCGTCGAGCTGTCCCTGCCGCAGCCGGAGGGGCAGAAGCGGGAATGCCAGGAAATCGCAGTACCGGTCGGGCACTACACGGATTTCGAAGTACATCCGACCTGCGGGCTCGCCACGACGGAGCGGATCATCGGGCAGTTCGACGACCCGCGCTATTTCATGGAGCCGGAGCGGATGCACGCGCAGATTCTCTGGTTCGGCAAAGGCTTCGTCCAGTACCGGATCCCGAACTACGTCCTCCCCGGCCAAGCGCTCGATGAGATCGAAATCTCGTTCGAGATCGGCTCGGAAGCGCCCGGCGTGCGGGCGGACTGGCCGTCGGATATCCACTTCTACCTTAACGATACGCTGCTCGGGGTCTGGACGAGCCCCGGCGATTCCGGCGACGGCCGCGGCCGGCTGACGCCCGCCTGGTGGACCGTCAACCAGTACGGCTGGCTGAAGGTCGTCCGCGTCACGAACGAGGGCACCTTCCTCGACGGCCAGCGGCTGTCCGCCGTGACGCTGCGGGACATCGTGCGGACGCGCAACGACTGGCAGCTGCGCTTCGAGGTGCCCGAGGACGCGGAGCACGTCGGCGGTTTCACCCTCTACGGCGAGGGCTTCGGCAACTACAGCCAGTCCATCCTCTTCCGCACGTACCGCAGCGCGAGCGTGGAAGGGTGAGGACATGCAAATGATGCAGAACGCGCTAGTTCCTGAAAAGCCGGCTTTTCTCTACCCGGCCGCCTCGCACGAGGACGAACGGGACTTATTTCTCCTGGAGATGCGGGCGCTGTTCGGCGCCGAGCCTATCGACGATTGCGTAATATCCGGCAAAAACATCGATCCGAGCCGGAGCCCGTTCATCCGCGGGCGGCTCGCGGTCATGGCGTCCGCCGCGCGTCCGGAGGACATCGCCGGCTACGCCGCGGACGCCGTGCGGCTCGAAGGCCGGACGTTCAAGGTGACGTTCGTCGGCGGCGGGCTGGATTACGACGCGCGGCGCGCGGTCGAGCGGACGATCGGCTGGCGGATCGCTGGCAAGGCCGAGATGCGCCGGCCGGAGCGGCTGTTCGGCATCGCCTTCGCGCAAGGCCGCTATTGGTTCGGGGAGTACGCGAAGAGCGAGGCCGCGTGGCTGAAGCACAACGACAAGCCGCAGCCGTATTCCACGGCGCTCGGCACGCGGGTCGCGCGGGCCGTCGTCAACCTCGCCGTGCCGGACATCCGCGCGGGCTTGCGCGCCGTAGACCCGTGCTGCGGCATCGGCACGGTGCTGATCGAGGCGCTGTCGATGGGGATTGATATCGTCGGCTACGACGTGAACCCGCTCGCGCTGAAAGGCGCGCGGCTCAACCTGGCGCACTTCGGCATGCCGGACATCGTGAAGCTCGCCGACATGACGACGCTTGCGCCCGGTCCGGACGGGCCGGGCGACGCGGCGGTGCTCGACCTGCCGTATAATCTTTGCTCCGTACTGCCGGAGGACGAACGGCTCGCCATGCTGCGCGCTGCGCGCCGGCTCGCGCGGCGGGTCGTCGTCGTCACGACGGAGACGATCGACGCCGCCCTGGCGCAGGCAGGCTTGCGCGTCCTCGACCGTGCCGCGGTCCGCAAGGGCAAGTTCGAGCGGCGTGTGCTGGTGTGCGAAGGCGGATGAGCGCAGCGGCAAGAGCGCGGTGAAGTATGCGGGCGGCGGTGGCAGCGGGCGGCGGCGGGCGGCGGCGCGGGCAGCGGCAGGCGCCGCAGCCGCGCCGGTCGGGCGAGCTGCCGTATACGGAGCTTCGGCTTCCGGAGCGGCCGCACCATCCCGGTTCGCGGCGTGCCCTGCGCCGATCCGGCAACCGGTTGCGCGGCTTGCTGCTGCGGGGGCCGTCTCCGCGCCGGAACGCAGCGCAAACAGCCATCCCCGGCATCGGCCAAGGATGGCTTTTTCGCGCTCAAATTGGCGCAGGCGTGAGGCTGTTCGTCCCCCGCGAACATCCGGCGGACGGGGGACGCACCGCGCCCACATCCGCCGCACAACTGCCGTCAGCTACCGTGCCCCTGTTGCCCGCCGCCTGCTGCTGCAGCCAGCTGCCGCGTGCCTCCGCTATCGCCGTCCGCACAGCGCCGACAGCTCCGCGAGCTCGCCCAGCTCGTCCGCGTCCAGCGCGAACGTCATCGCGCGGACGTTCTCCTCCGCGTGCCGCGGCTTGGAGGCGCCGGGGATGGCGAAGACGGTCTCGCCGTTGGCATGGATGAGCCAATTGAGCGCCACCTGGCTCGGCGATGCGCCGTACTTCGCGCCCAGCTCCTCGAGCCGGTCGATCAGCGGCAGCGTCCGCTGCAGGCCTGCGGGCCGGAAGCCGGGCGAGAACCGGCGCGGCCCCGAGAGGCGCTTGACCAGCCCGGGATCGCGGTGGAATTTGCCGCTCAGCAGCCCTTGCTCGAGCGGCGAATAAGCGATGATGGCGACGCCGAGCTCCTTGGCGGTCTCCAGGATGCCGTTTCGCTCGATGCGCCGGTCGAGCAGGCTGTACTTGACCTGGTTGGACGTCAGGCGCAGGCCGTGCGCGCGCAGCGCCCGGTCGGCCTCGCGCATGCGCGCCGCGGAGAAGTTGCTGACGCCGACGTGCCGGATGCGGCCGGCCTTCGCCAGCTTCGCCATCTCGTTCATTTCAGCGGCCGCCGAGGAGAAGGAGAACGGCTGATGCACTTGGTACAGCTCGATCGGCCAGCCCTTGAGCCGCCGCTCGCGCTCGCCGATCGTGCGCGGGATGCTGCCCGCCGTTCGCATGACCGGCCACCATTTCGTCGCGACGCGCACGTCCCCGGGCGACGCGCCGGCCGCGTTCAGCGCGTCCGCCAGCGCCTCCTCGGAACGCCCGCCGCCGTATACCTCGGCGGTATCGAACCAATTGATGCCGCCCGCGAGGCTGATGCGCACGATCGACGCGATGTCGGCGTCGCTTAAGGTCGGCCAGAATTTGCCGACCATCCCGCTGCCCTTGCTGAACTGCCAGCAGCCGAGGCCGAGCGGGGACAGCTCGAGATCCGAAGCCCCCATGCGCCTGCGCATCGCCTGCCCGGCTAATCGGCCGCCCTCCTGCCGGTTCCCCGGCTCCGCGTAGCCGTCCTGCCGGTTCTCCGGCTCCGCGCGGCCATCCCGCCGGTTCCCCAGCTTCCCGCGGCCGTCCTGCTCCCCGCTCCGCGCCGCTTCAGCCGCATCGTCTTGCCCGCCTGCGCGCCGCGCTTCCGTTTCCGCCATGTCCGATTCGCCCTCTCTCCTCTAGAATCAGCGATTCTAACGATTCCGCGCCCGGGGCTCGCCGAAGGCGGCCCGATCGGCCGCCATGCGAGCGAAGCCGCTCGCCGCCGCCGATACGGCGGCTCAACCGCAGCCTTCGAGCTGCGGCGCCGCGCTTAGCGCGCGTAGCCGATCGCGACCTCCAGCTCGAGCGTGCCGCCTGCTTCCAGCTCCGGCAGGCCGTCCCGCGTGTTCAGCGCCGCGTTCAGCGCCATCCACGGCTCCACGCAGACGAACGGCGAGCCGTTCACCTGCCACAGCACGACGTAGCGGAACGCGTCGCTGTACGTCAGAACGACGGTGCCGCCGTCCGGTCCCGGGAAGGCGATGCGGCGCTCAGAAGCATCGAGCAGGGCGACGGATTCCTTGAGGCCCGTCAGCCGCACGGGACCGTCGATCGGCTTGACGGCGTTGTCGTTGTAGTCGAGGTACTTCGTCGCGTCCGTCTCATAGACGAGGTCCTTGTTTTCAGTGCGGAAATACGGGTGGAAGCCGGCGTAAAAAGGCATGCTGCGGTCCGACAGGTTGCGGTACGCCTGGCGGATATGAAATTCCCCGTCCCGCAGCGCATAAGTGAATTCCAGCTCGAACTCAAACGGGTATTCCGCCAGCGTGCCCGCATCGCTGCGCAGCCGGACCGTCAGCGACGCTTCGCCGTCCTCGGACGTCGACACGACGTCCCACGGGCGGTTGCGGGCGACGCCGTGGTTGCGCATCGCGTATTCCCGGCCCTCCCATTCGAACTTGCCGCCGACGAGCTGGCCGCAGATGGGGAACAGCACGGGATTGCCGCCCCGGATGTTCGCCTGCGGATCCTGGAACGTCGCCCGGTCGAGATAGAAGAGCTCGGTCCCGTGCAGCGTGCAGCCGATGGCGATGGCCCCGCGTTCCGGGCAGATCGTGACCGCGGAGCCCGTCTCGGCGTCCTTCAGCGTGTACAGCGGATAAGCGTCCTCGCGGCGCTCGACTTCGTAACGGTGTTGTTGACTCATGCGTAATTAGCCTCCATTCATATCGGTCGGGATAAGAAAATCATACCATATCGCGCCGCTGGTTCTAAATCGGCCCGAAAGGAGCATGCCCGACCGGCACCGGAGGCCCTCGACCCAAGGCAGCCAGGGAATGCTGAACATTTTCGCTTAAATAGCTACATTTTCCAATGAGGTATATTGCAATGTTGAATAGCTGATGATATAGTATAGCTGTAACGCGGATAGCCGCTTCTTTTTTTGGCCAGCTATTCTGCATTGATGAATACTCAACGATATCTAATAGGGGCGCTGCGAATGAACGTGCAATTCAAGAAGGGCGTGCTCGATCTATGCGTGTTGGCTCTGACCGCATGGGAGGACCGGTACGGCTACGAGCTGGCCGTGACGATGTCGGCCAAATTCGAGGTCGCGGTCGGCAGCGTCTACCCGCTGCTGAACCGGCTGACGCAGGAGGGCTACTTCTCCACGTACCTCAAGGAATCGAGCGAAGGACCGCCCCGCAAGTACTACAAGCTGACGCCGCAGGGGCACTCGCATCTGATGGGGCTGATCCGCGAATGGCGGAGCTTCTCCGTCGCCGTGGACGAACTCATTAAGGAAGGTGTAGAGCGATGATTAGAGAGCAGTATTTGAGCCAGCTGCGGAAGCTGCTCGCGCCCGTGCCGGAGAAGCTCCGGCGGGAGTGGCTGTACGATTACGAGGAGCATTTCCGCGTGGCGGCCGAGCACGGACGGAGCGAAGCGGACGCGGCCCGCGAGCTTGGCGATCCCCGGATCATCGCGAAGGAGCTGCTGCTGAACTACCGCGTGGACCAGGCGGACGGCAAGCGCGGCAGCATCACGCTCGTCTCGCGCGCGGTGTTCGCGGCGGTCAGCCTCGGCTTCTTCAATCTGATCTTCGTGCTGGGGCCGTTCATCGGGCTGCTGGGCGTGCTGGCGGGCATCTGGGCCGCGGTGATCGGCATCGGGCTTTCCTCCCTCGCCGTCATGTACGAAGGGCTGTTCGGCGGCGCGTTCACGGGCGTGCAGGCATCGTTCATCGCCCTCGCCCTGATCGGGCTCGGCATGCTGGCCGGCGCCGGCGCGCATTGGCTGACGCGGGCGTTCGCCAAGCTGACGCTGCAATATTTGAAATTCAATTCCAGAGTGATAAGGGTGAGAAAATGAGAAACTGGATCGTGATCGGCCTCATTTTGTTGGTCATCGGCCTGATCGGCGCGTTCGGAACCGTGGGCGCGAGCGGCGATTACTCGTTCGGTACGGAGAAGGTCGAACGCGAGCAGGCGGTCTCCGCGGCCGGCATTCGCGCCATCGAGCTCAAGACGGGCAGCGTAGACGTGAAGATCGTGCCGGGCGAGGGAACGGAAGCGAAGGCGAGCCTCACGGGACGCGCCAGCAAGCGTTATCTCGCCAAGCTGGAGCTGAAGCTCGAGAAGGACGGCGACACGCTGAAGGTCGGCTTCCAGGATCATGCCGGCTTCCGGTTCGGCTTCAATATCTTGAACCTGAATCTTAAGCTCGAGCTGCCGAAGCAGGCGTACGAGCGGCTGACGATGAGCACCGGCAGCGGGGACATCGCCGTCGACGGCGTGCGGGTCGATACGGCCGAGCTGAAGGGCGGCTCCGGCGACGTCGACATCAGCCGGGTGCAGGCGAAGGCGCTCTCCGTGTCCATCGGCAGCGGGAACCTGCACTTCGCGGATGTCACGGCTGAGGATGCCTTGACGGTCAAGGCGGGCTCGGGCGACGTGACGGTCAGCGGCGCGCAGGCGAAGCTGGTGAACGTGGACGTGAAGAGCGGCGACGTGGACCTGGCGGACGCCGACGCGGAGCTGGAGGTTCGCACGGGCAGCGGCGACATTACCGCGGAGCAGCGGACGCTGAACCGGCCGATGACGCTCCGGACGGGCAGCGGCGATGTCGGCATCTTGACCGACGAGCAGCCGGTGGACGCAGAGATCGCGTTCAGCAGCGGCTCGGGCGATTTCGACAACGATTGGGACGGCGCTAAGGGCTCCATGGACGACGACGGCGTGAGCCGGCTCGTGTTCGGAAGCGGCTCCGTCCGTGCGCAGGTCCATACGGGCTCGGGCGATCTCGACGTCGGCCGGCGATAAGGCAGCGCACTCCGGGCTTTGCCCCGTCCTCGCGGCGGGCAAGGCCTTTTCGCGTCTTCGGAACTACATTTTGTCCGGCGGATAGCCGATATTTTGAGGAGACGCGGCATGCTCGCGGGCGATGCAAGCCGGCTAGACCGGACAGAGGGACCGATTGGACAAGGAGGATTTTGGATCATGCAGGTTACACGCAAAGCCGTCATCGGCCCGATATTGGCCGCCGTTCTTCCGGTCGTCCTGTTCGAATGGTTCCGCTCGGACGCGGCTGCCGACGTCGTGCTGCAGGCGCCGCAGGGACATTTTTACTTCGTGACGGCGGTGTCGGCGCTCGCCACGGTCGTCGCGATCGCCGTCGGCATCGCAGGCCACCGGCTCCGCAACATCAAGGTCGGCTTCATGTCGCTCGGGTATTTGTCGCTGGCCGGCATCTTCCTCCTGCACGGTTTGACGACGCCCGGCTTCGTCATCCATACCGGCAACCTGCCGGCGATGTTCGCCCAGCTCAGCATTTTGCTGACGTCGCTGTGGCTGTG
Organism: Paenibacillus sp. GCM10023250; assembly: GCF_042653205.1. NCBI lineage: Bacteria > Bacillati > Bacillota > Bacilli > Caryophanales > Paenibacillaceae > Paenibacillus > Paenibacillus sp. GCM10023250. The sequence goes on from NZ_JBHSHY010000023.1 coordinate 35,810, forward strand.
CCTGTCGGCGGTGTCCTCCGATCACCGGTTCATCCGCCGGCTGTCCCGATGGCGGAAATGGCTCATCCCGGGCTGGCTGCTCCTGCTCGGGGGGCTGGTGGCCTTCACGCTAAGGATGCCGCAAGATATGACCCTGATTCCGCTCGGCGGCGACGGGCCGTACAAGTGGGCCGCCGTGACGATGACCTGCGCCGCCTGCCTGTGGACGATGTACCGCTATTGGCAGTCTTACCGGCACGCCGGCTTCCCGCTGCAGCGGGCGATCGTCTACAGCGTCAGCCTCATCCTCGCGGCTCAGTTCATCATCGTGGCCGGCACGATGTGGCGGCTCAGCTGGTGGCTGTATCATCTGCTGCTGCTCGCGTCCATGCTCGTCATGCTCGTCGGACTGATCCGGCAGTATTTCTCCCAAGGCTCCTTCAGCTCGTCGCTGCGCGTGCTGTTCCAGGCCGACCCGCGCGCTTGGCTCGAGGCGTGCAAGACGCCGAGCGTGAAGGCGCTCATCATGGCGACAGAGGCGCGGGACGCCTACACGGCGGGGCATAACAACCGCGTCGCGCTCTACGCGCTGCGGCTTGGCGAGGAGATGCAGCTCTCGAAGGACAAGCTGCGCGCCATCGCGCAGGGCGGCGTCGTCCACGACGTCGGCAAGCTGCGAGTGCCAGACGCCATCCTGAACAAAGCCGGCAAGCTGACGGCGGAGGAACGGCTCGTCATCGAACGGCATCCCGTCTCGGGCTACGACATGTGCAAGCGGCTCGGCTTCCTGGCCGACGAGCTGTCCGTGATCCGTTCCCATCACGAGAAATGGGACGGCACCGGCTATCCCGACCGGCTGAGGGGCGAGGAAATTCCGCTGCTCGCGCGCATTACCGCCGTGGCGGACGTCTACGACGCGCTGACGTCGTCCCGCTCGTACCGGCAGGCGATGTCGCACGAGGCGGCGATGGCGATCATCGCCGAAGTCAGCGGCATCCACTTCTGCCCGGCCTGCGTGAAGGCGTGGCAGCGGCTGGCGGCCGAGGACGCCGGGTTTTTCGCCGAGATCGCCGCCGGCAGCCGCACGCTGCGTCTCGTGCGCAAGGCGGCGCAATAAAGCGCAATAAGGCCATTTCTAGGTCATTCTGTTTAACCATGCAATGCTGTGTCGCACTTCTCCGTTCATCCGGCGACACTGCAACGCAACTGTCCGTTTATCTGGCAATGCTTTAATGCGCTAAACCGCGAGGGTGCAAAGTCCCGCGGTTTTTGCGTTCCAAGGGTTTTTTTCGGTTTTTACGGCCAGATGTCCTGCGGCGTGACGTCCAAGGCTTTGGCGATGAGCAGCGTGGTTTGCCGCTGCGGCCGGCCGATCTTGCCGTTGCGCAGCTTCGAGATGGTTTGAAGCGAGATGCCGGTTGCGGACGAGAGCTGCTGGGCGGACATGTACTTGCGGGCCATCAGCACTTTCAAGGTAACGGAAGGGTCCAAGGCGGCGGCTTCGGCTTCGGATTCGACGAGCGAGCGGATGTCCGTAGCGACGAAGGCGATGCATTTCAGGGTGCCGTCTCCATGGAAGAACGGGCGGTACGTGATCTGAAGCTCCAGCTGGACGGATTCGGCGAGCTTCTTGGTATGGACGATTAGGTGTTCGGTGCGGCGATGGAGGGCGGCTTTTTTGAGCGAAGCGAGGATGCGTTCACGCTCGTTGTCGTGGAAGAAATAACTGAGCGAGTCCTCTCCAGCGGAGAACAAGCGGTCCACGATGGGCGCAGGATTGTGTTTGTAATAGCGTTCGACCGCGAACCGTTCGTTCAGGATGCCGGATAACAGCACCTGTCCGGAGGCCGACATGCGATCGATCCAAGAATTGGCGCTGATGTCCTCGACGGTCAGCAGGAAGGCCGGTTCGTCCGCGCCGGCGATCGCTTCGCAGGTCAGCATGAGCCGCAGGGGGTCGTCGTCGGCTTTGGACCGGAGCAGAGACGTCTCGTGACGGTCGTCCGAACGGAGTGCGCTGCTGCTCCATTCCGAGAACACCCTGTCCGGCGGCAGCCCCTCGAGGACGTCGCCCGAGCAGCCGACCAGCCTGGAGAAGGCTTTGTTGGCCAGGTTGAAGTGGCAATCGTCGTCCTGACCGACGACAACGGCCAGCGGCGTTTTTAAATTTTGAAAGACAACGTTAGTCAGCATCAAAGGCATTCCCCTCACAATCTTTATTGAAGCTGGTTTATAGAACAGTATAAGAGTCGGTATCCTACTTTTCAACCGGGGCGAACACAAAAAATAAGAAAGAGTTTTTTTGGGCTTTTAGTTCTGAAGGATCAGATCCGCACGGATCCGCCCGAACCTCTTCCGGGGGCGCGGGGAAACGCGTGCGCCGGGCATCTCAGCAAAGAGACCTTCCGCATGTCCGCATGCTGGAATTTCGTGACAGTGGTGCGGTGGAGTTTCCAGTCTAGTTGCGGACTCCAGCGCTTCGCTATGCCGGCCCGATTCATCGCAATGAGAGGCGGCGCCGCATCCGGCGGCTTCAACGCCGGGCGGACGAAGGCGGATGGAAACGCCTGCAGCCGCTGCTCGCCGGGGACCTGTAGAAGCGAAGCGGATAAGTTCCGTGTCTCGCCGGCGCCGGCGGAGACACGGCGCCCCGGGCGCCGCGCTCCCGGCTCTTCCAAACCTGACCAACCTATGAAGCGCTTCCCTCCCAAGGTATAATAGGCCGATATAGACCGATTGTACGGGAGGTTTTATGCTGTGGGTCCATTTTCGCTCCGGACGAAGGTGCTTGTCCTCATTCTGTTCGTCACGACCGGCGTGCTGTCCCTCGTCGGCTACGGCAACTATACGGCAGCTAAGCGCGCCATCATGGAGGCGCTCGTCGATAAAGCCGGCACCAAGGTGCAGAACGCCGCGGACAGCCTGGCCTCCTGGATCGAAACCCGGCGCGCCGAGGTGGAGGTCATGAGCCGCACCGACCAGGTACGGTTCGGCACTCCGGCGGAGCGCCTCGCGTATTTCCGCGGCGAGATCGGCCGCTCCGCTTCGCCGTACCGCACGATCGGCTTCGCCGACAAGACCGGACGCACCGAGTTGAGCGACGGCAGGGTCATCGGGATCGGGAACGAGCCGTCCTTTTCCCTGGCCATCCAGGGCAAGGCGATCGTCACCGACCCCTTCGTCAGCCCTTTCGGCGGCGGCAGCATCGTCGTCATTCAAATTCCCGTCTACGGGCGCGACAACGCCATTATTGGGCTCGTCGACGCGGCGATCTCCGCGGATCAGGTGTTCCGGGAGCAGCTGAACGTCCGCGTCGGCCGGACGGATCTCGCCTTCGTGTACAACGACGATGCCGCGGTGATCGAAGCGCCGCCGGCGGTCGGCCCGCTTCGGCCGTCGGCGTCCCTCGCATCGCCGGAGCTCCCCTTCGCCGACGCCCTGCAGGACATGCTGCGGAATCCGTACGGCACGGCCGGGCTGAGCGGCCCCGCCGGCAATTCGATGCTGTTCTACGCGGCGGTCGAGGGGACGAGCTGGCATCTCGCCCTGAACGTGCCGCTGCGGGAGATCGAAGCCCCGCTCGCGGCCATCAAGTGGCGCTCCATTCTGTCCATCGCCGGCGCTGAGGCGATCCTCACGATGCTCTTCTTCCTGTTCTCGTACCGTGCCATCGGGCGCATCAAGCGGATTCTCGCCGTCACCGAGGCGGCCGCGGCCGGGCGGTTCGACGCGGACGACGTCCGGGACGCCGGCGGGGACGAGCTGTCGCTGCTGTCGAAGTCCGTGAACCTGATGAAGCTGCGGCTGAACGGCATGTTCAGCCAGATGGACGCGATGATCAACCAGAACCAGTTCGCGTTCATCGTGCTCGACAGCCAATATAGGGTCACGTATTTCAGCAAGGCGGCGGAGCGCATGCTCGGCTATCAGGCGGAAGAGGTGCTGCACAAGATGACGGCGCTCGAATTCATCGCGCCGGAGGACATCGTCCGCGAAGCGGAGCGGCTGAGCGGCCGGTACGGCAGGCCGGTCCCGCCGGACGTCACGGTGTTCGAGCTGCTGATTAAGGACCGCTTCGCTTACGAGCGGGAATGGACGTACGTGCGCAAGGACGGGACGCGCTTCCCCGCCGCGCACAGCTCGAACGGCATGCGCGACCGCGAGGGGCGCTTCGTCGGCGTCGTCGGCATCGCGCGGGACATCACCGGGCAGAAGCAGGCGGAGAACGCGCGCAGCCGGCAGCTGAAGGTGATGGGCGCGGCGAAGGATCTGATCGCCACGTTCGACGAGGCGGGCAAGCTGCTCTATATGAACGAAGCGGGCCGGGCGATGCTGGGCATGCGGCCGTACGGCATGAGCGTGGACGAGGTGCCGGCGCGCACGGTCCGGGAGCTGCTCGACGGCATCGAGGACGCGCGGGAGGCGGGCTACCGGGAGAAGGAGGCGCTGCTGCGCACGCTGCAGGGCGTATTCTTCCCGGTGTCCAAAATCTTGGTCGTCCACCGCGACGACAACACCGGCGAGACGTTCTATTCCTGCATCGCGCGGGACATCACGGAGGCGAAGCGCGTCCAGTCCGAGCTGGAGCAGGCGAGGCGCGACGCGGAGAGCGCGAGCGTGGCGAAGAGCCAGTTCTTGGCACAGATCAGCCACGAGATCCGCACGCCGCTCGCCGGCATCATCGGCTTGACGGGGCTTATGCAGAAGACCGGCCTGACGCCGCTGCAGCAGGATTACTTGCGCAAGACGCGGGATACGTCCCAGGCGCTGCTCGCCATCATCAACGACATTCTGGATTTCTCCAAAGTCGAGGCCGGCCGCATCGAGCTGAACGAGAAGCCGTTCGATCCGTACGAGCTCATCCAGAAGCTGGCGGAGACGCTGAGCGTGTTCGTCGCCGGCAAGGAGCGGTTCCAGTTCGTCGCCGAGACGCCGAAAGGGCTGCCGGAGCGGGTCGTGGGCGATTGGCTGCGCCTCGAGCAAGTGCTGCTGAACCTGTGCGTGAACGCGATCAAATTCACGGAGCGGGGCTGCGTCCGGCTGCGGCTCTCGCTGCCGGACGGTATCGCTGCGGACGACGGGCGCGTCCGCCTCGCGTTCGCCGTGGAGGACACGGGCATCGGCATGTCGGAGGAGCAGCTCGGCCGGCTGTTCGAGCCGTTCGTGCAGGCGGACGCGGAGACGAACCGCAAGTACGGCGGCACGGGGCTCGGGCTCGTCATCGTGAAGCGGCTCGTGGAGCTGATGGGCGGCGACGTTCGCGTCCGCAGCGAGCTTGGCCGGGGCAGCGCGTTCTCCTTTGTCCTGGACTTCGCCGTAGCCGAGCCGCCGCGCGAGGACCGCTTCGCGATCCGGGCGGCCGCGGACGGCTCCGTCTGGATCGTGGAGGATCATCCGCTCATGAGCGGGCGCCTGTGCGCCGTCATCGCGGACAGCGGCTTTGCGCCGCTCCCGCTCGGTTCGTGGAAGACCGCCCGGGAGCGGCTCGCGCGCGCCGGCATTGGCGTCCGCCCGTCCGCGCTGCTGCTGGATTTCGAGATGCCGGACATGTACGCGGAGGAGACCTGGCATGCCATGCGCGAGGCGGCGCAAGAAGCGAGCGTCATGACGGTCGCGCTCACGACCGCGTACGGCCGGGAGGAGCTGCTGAAGCTGCCGCAGGAGCAGCGGCCCGACGCCATCCTCGTCAAGCCGGTCACGCGCGTCAGCGTGCACCGGGCGCTGCAGTCGCTGTTCGAACGGCGGCCGGTCCGGGAAGCCGGCGCGGTTGCGCGGGAAGCCGCGGCCGCCGCGGAGCCCCCGGAATCGCCGGCGGGCACGATCCTGCTCGCGGAGGACAACGAGGTGAACCGGATCGTCGCGGTCGAGCAGCTGCGGGCCGGCGCGTACCGGGTGGACGTGGCGGCGAGCGGGACGGAGGCGCTGCGGATGCTGACGGAGAAGCGCTACGACCTCATCCTGATGGACATCCATATGCCGGACATGGACGGCGACGAGGCCGCGCGGATCATCCGCCTCGATTCCAAGTACGACCGGATGCCGATCATCGCGCTGACGGCGAACATCATGCAGGAGGACCACGATAGGTACATGCAGCTCGGCATGAACGATGTCCTGACGAAGCCGATCGATCCCGAGGCGCTGACGGCGGCCATCGATAAATGGCTGCGTGCCGGCCGGGAGCTGAGCGTCGAACCAGCTGCGGACAAGCCTCCGAAGGCGCGTGAGGCGGCGAACGCGTTCGTGCCGGCGCCAGCGGCGGAAGACGCATGGCTGGACCGGGGCGTGCCGGGGATGCGGCTCGACGAGGCGCTGCGGCGGGTCGGCGGCAAGCGGGCGATCGTGACGCGCATGCTCGCGCTCTTCGTCCGGGAGTACCGCGGCTTCGGCGATCGGCTGGCGTCCGCGCTCGCGGCCGGCGACTATGACGGCGCCCGGCGGATGGCGCACACGCTGAAGGGCGTGGCCGGCAATCTGTCCGCCGAGGCGCTGTTCGAAGCCGCGCGGCGGCTCGAGACGCTGCTGAAGCAAGCGGGGAGCGGTCCGCCGGACGGCGCGCTCGCGGAAGCGGCGGCCGAAGCGGACGGAACGCTGCGCGTACTGCTGTCGGATTTGGCGGACGCCCTGCCGAATTTCGACAGCGAGGCCTAACGATTTTCTAACAATCTATTGTTGGGTGAATCTTCCTCCTGTATAGTTTAGGGAGAATCCAGGTTCGTCCGGAGCCAGGGGCGCCGCGAACGGCGTCGAACGGACGGACCCCTTCACGAGGTGAGTTTCGTGTACAAGCTCCTGGTGATCGAAGACGATGCGATGATGAGCGAGATGCTGTCCATGTACATGTCCGGCGAAGGCTACGAGATCCAGCAGGCGGAGAACGGCGAACAGGGGCTCACGCTGCTCGCGTCGTTCGAACCGGACGTCGTGCTGCTCGATCTGATGCTGCCCGATTGGGACGGCACCGAGCTGTGCATCCGGATGCGCCGGCAATCCGCCGTGCCGATCATGATCGTGTCGATGAAATCCGACGTATCCGAACGGGTACAGGCGCTGCGCGCCGGCGCCGATGATTACTTGCGCAAGCCGTTCAGCATGCACGAGCTGAGCGCCCGCGTCGAGGCGCTGATCCGCCGGTCACGGCTGACGCAGGCCGGCGCGGCGGCCGAGCATCCGGAAGCGGACGGCCTCGAAGCCGAGCGGGAGATCAAGCTGGATGCCGAGCGCAGGCTGCTTCTCGTGCGCGGCGGCTTCGTCGAGACGACGTTTTCCGAATTCGAGATCATGAAGCTGTTCCTGTCCCACCCCGGCAAAGTGTTCACGCGCGAGGACCTGATCAACGCCATCCGCGGCTTCGACTCCTTCGTGACGGATCGCGCCATCGACGTGCATATCGTGAACCTGCGCCGCAAGATCGAGAAGAACCCCAAGGAACCGCACTACATCCGCACGGTATGGGGCGTAGGGTACAAATACGTGACCGAAGTGGAAGCGCCGCGCTAATCCTTTCCTAACAGCTCTTTATCGCCGGTCCGGCCGGCGGAGGGGCTTTTTGCCGGCGCACCGCGCCTTCGCGGAAGCGGGCGGAGGGAATGCGCTAACGCCGCGCTCATACCCGCCTGTATCTTTTCTAATGGTTTATGCTTACATGTACCTATTGCGAAGAATGCGGGATTAGGACCGATGGCGGTGTGGAGGATCGGCCGTGAACGAACGGGATTACGGTACCGGCATGACGCACATGATGCGGCAACGCAATCGATAACAAAGGCAGCCTGCGCGCATGCGGGCCGCGGCCGATCAGGGCCGTGGTCTTGCGTGCGCGGGCTGCCTTTTTTTGCGGGATTGGCGGTCGGGGTCTAATCAGCACACTTCCAGGTAAAGCTTGGTACCGTCGCTGTACTGCAGAATCGCGACGTCGCGGATCATTTCCACGGACTTGATGCGTTTCCACTTCTTTCGAAAATCGAAGTTGTATTCCATTTCCTGCAATTTATTTTGCAGCAGCTCCATGTACGACAGCTGCTCGGATGGATAATGTACCGGGACGGAACGATTCTTGAAGGTAATGACTTTGGTCACGGGAAGTGCACCTCCTCTGTATTGATGCCATTGTACAAGGCGAATTTTAGTCCCTTATAAAATGAACGTGAGCCGGTTGTTTGATTTGCTTACCCTTTTCTAACAGGTTTTAAAAACAAGGCGGAGCGCCGCGCGCGAAGCTTCGTGAATGCCGCATCCGCCGCCGGCCCGGACCGGCGTAGTGGTATTATGCGCGGAATGCCGGAAAGTTTATCCGTGCTGCTTCAAGCCGGGCGCGGGCGGGTAATGACGGGAAATGGAATGCGGGAGGATCAACGAATTGACATTCGCCTTTGCTAAAGCGCTATTCGCCAACATCAGCCTGCTGATCGCGCTGGCGTACTTGTTCGATCTCGGGTACCGGTACCTGTTTCAATACGCGCCCCCTCGGGTGAAATACGGCATCGCCGTCGGCGTGTTTATCCTCGGCGGCTGGCTCGCGATGGCGTTCGGCTTGAAGGCGGGCGGCATGCTCGTGCTGGATTTGCGGTTTCTGCCGATCGTCGTCGCGGTGCTCGTGTTCCCGAGTCCGCCGGCGATTCTCATGATCGGCATCGGCATCGGCATCGGCCGGCTGCTGATGGGCTTCGATCAGACGGCGTTCGGCGCCTGCCTGAACATGATCGTCCTTGGCATCCTGTCCATGTGGCTGACCAAGTGGCTGCACGCCAGGCCGTGGACCTTCTTTGCGAAGGGCGCCTTCGCGCTCGGCTTCGTCAACGTGCTCTTCGCGATCAATGCGACGCTGGTCGTCATGGCGTCCGCGGACGTAACGGCGAAGCAATTTTGGCTGGAATACGGCCTGTATTCGTTCCCGCTGCGGATTCTGCTGAGCGCGCTGCTGGTATTCATCATCCGCGACTTCCAGAAGGAGCAGCAGCGCGTGGACGAGCTGCGCAAGATGAACATGCTGCTCCGCCGGCAAACCCGCGAGCTGCGGGCGGCGAAGCGCGATGTGGAGGCCAAGGCGCGCGAGCTGATGCTCGCGAACCAGTACAAGTCCGAGTTCCTCGCGAACATGTCGCACGAGCTGAAGACGCCGCTCAACAGCATCATCATGCTTTCCCAGCTGCTCAAGGAGAGCGAGGAGGAACGCGGCGCGCGCGGGGAGGAGGCCGGGGAGGGAGCCGGCTACGCGGAGCTGATCAACGGGGCGGGCAACGACCTGCTGCGGCTGATCGACGATATATTGGACCTCTCCAAGGTGGAGGCCGGCAAGATGGACATCAACATCGAGCCGCATTCGACCGAGGAGCTCGTGCAGACGCTGTACCAGCAGTTCCTGCCCATCGCGGCGCAGAAGAATCTGGCGTTCGAGATCGAGATCGGACCGCAGGTGCCGGAGGCGATCCAGACCGACGCGCTGCGGGTCAACCAGATTCTGCGCAATCTGCTCGCCAACGCATTCAAATTCACGGAGTCCGGCGGCGTGCGCATCGTCGTCAAGGCGGAAGGCGGCATGCCGATCGAGCCGTCCGCGCTCCGCAAGGGCCGGCTGCGGAACTGGTATCCCGGCGCATGGGCCCGGCCGGCCGTTCGCATGATTCCGCCGATGCGGGTATCGTTCGCCATCGCGGATACGGGCATCGGCATCGATGAGGAGAAGCAGCAGCTCATCTTCGAGGCATTCCGGCAGGAGGACGGCTCCATCAGCCGCAAGTACGGCGGCACCGGGCTCGGGCTGTCCATCAGCCTGCAGCTCGCGCGGCTGCTGGGCGGCACGCTGTCGCTCGAGAGCCGCAAGGGCGAGGGCAGCAAATTTACGCTGCGGCTCCCGGCGGCGGCGCAGACGGCCGGGGAGTCCTCGAGCCGGGCGCGCGAACAAGCAGAAGCACGGCCGCAAGACGCCTGACGAAGCAGCGAAAAAATATTTTAGAAAAAGTATTGACTCCTGCAAACTCCTGCGGTATATTATAAAAGTCGCCTCAAGCGAACGAGGTTGTACAAGCTGGTGTAGCTCAGGGGTAGAGCAACGCACTCGTAATGCGTAGGCCGGGGGTTCAATTCCCTTCACCAGCACCATTCATTCCAATAACGGCGCGGTTTCCGAGCAATCGGGGATCGCGCTTTTTTGCATACAACGCGATAGGCAGAGACGGCAGTCCGGTCGATGCGGTTTGATAATTGGCTGCAAACTGGAATGATTCCAATGTATCGGCATGGGTTGACACCGTTTGCTGAAAGCGCTACTATTGACTCATCATTTCTTTCGCTTTACGTAATTGGAACGTTCCCAAGCCAAGCGAAGGCGTTTGCATCCAACGCGGCATTCGAATTAGGTTACACTTCCGGTTCACGTTTACGAGAAGAGATTTATTTTTTGGGTATTTTGGGAACGTTCCCATAATGGCGCAAACGCGCCTATTCCCCGCATAAAAAGGATGCCAAAAAGAGGGATGGCAGCCCGATATCCGAGCTTCAAGCCGGTCGGTTCGGCGAGATTGGGAACGTTCCCGATAATTGGCGTTTCCAAACAAAACCGTATCGCGGCGCATGCATGATTTGGTGAAATGGGAACGTTCCCAAAATACCGAAAGCCAAGCGGCGCAAACGGGAAACGTTAAAGGAAAAGAGTGATAGCACGTGGGGCCGACCATTCATGACGTAGCAAGGCTGGCGGGGACGTCGAAGAGCACCGTTTCCCGCTATTTAAACGGACAGCAAGTGAAAAAAGCGACGCAGGAAGCGCTCGAAAAAGCGATTAAGGAACTGAACTTCCACCGCAACGCCAACGCGCGGCGGCTGGTGCTCGACCGGACGAACAGCATCGCGGTCGTGGTGGACAACATCTCGAACATCTTCTATTCCGGCATTATCCGCGGAATCGAGACGGTTGCGAATATGAAAGGCTACAACTGCGTCTTTCTCAGCTGGACGTCGAACTACGAGGATGAAATCTCGTTCCTGAACCTGCTCTACGAAGGTCAGATCGACGGGATCATCCTCGTAAGCTTCCAGAAGCGGGCGAAGCAGGACCTGGAGCGAATCCGGGATTCCAGCTATCCGATCGCGCTGATCGGCGACCACGGCGAGATGGAGGGCATCTTCTCCGTCGACGTGGACAACGCAGCGGGCGTGTACGAGATCGTCGAGTATCTTCACGGCCTCGGGCACCGGGACATCGCGTACATCTCCGGCCCGGACCACGCGGCGGCGAACAAGTACCGCTTCAAGGGTTATCTGGCGGCGATGGAGAACCTCGGCCTGACGTACAACCCGGAATGGGTCATGCAGTCGGACTGGAGCAACCAAGGCGGCTATCAAGCCATGAAGAAGCTGCTGCAGGCGGACGGCTTCACCGCCGTCGTCGCGTCGAACGACGAGACGGCGATTGGAGCGCTGAGGGCCGCGCAGGAGCACGGCTTGAACGTTCCGAAGCGGATGTCGATCGTCGGCTTCGACGATATTACGATCTCCGAATGGGTTTACCCCTCGCTGACGACCGTACGGCAGCCGTTCCGGGATATCGGCATGCAGGCGGCGCGGGGGCTTTTCCGCAAAATCGGCGGCAGCGCGGAGGACGATGGGGACAATCACCATCTATTGAAGCCGACACTAATCATTCGCGATTCGTGCGGAAAACTATAGAAAAGAGGTGAGGAGAGAATGAGCTCCAAGGTCAACAAATCGTATTACGGCTATTTCTTCGTCGCGCCCTTCTTCATCGGATTCGTCGTATTCGGTTTGGCGCCGATTCTATATACCTTGTACTTAAGCTTCATGAAATGGGACGGGTTCACCGACCCCGTCTACGTCGGCTTCGCGAACTACACTCGGCTGCTGCACGATACGTTCTTCTACCAGACGATCGGGAACACGCTGATCATCTGGGTGCTCTCGAACACGCCGCAGCTGATTCTTGCGCTGCTGCTGGCACTGATCCTGAACGAGAAATTCATCCGGGGCAAGCACTTCTTCCGGGCGGTCTACTTCTTCCCGCACATCATCACGCCGGTCACGCTCGGGGTCATCTTCAGCCTCATGTTCGACTGGCAGACGGGCAGCATCAACAAGGTGCTCATGAATCTCGGCATCGTGCACGACCCCATCAACTGGTTCAACAGCCCGTGGTGGTCGCGCCTCATCGCCTCGGCGGTCATCTGCTGGCAGTATTTCGGATTCAACATGATCGTCTTCATCGCTGGCCTGCAGGGCATTCCGAACGAAGTGTACGAAGCGGCCGAGATCGACGGCGCTTCGAAGACGCAGACGGCGCTCTACATTACGCTGCCGCTGCTGCGGCCGGTCTTCTTGTTCATCTTCATCACGTCCGTCATCGGCGGCCTGCAGCTGTTCGACGCGCCCCTCATGCTGGGCGACGGCCCGGACAACACTGCGCGGACGATGGTCATGTACTTGTACGAGACGGCATTCAAAAACTTCGATTACAGCTACGGCGCATCGGTCGCGTACGGTATTTTCTTCGTCGTCATGGTGTTCACGGCCATCACCGCCCGAGCCTCGCGGCTGAAGGATTAAGGAGGCGAAGCACATGGCTAAAGCCATCACAAGAGGAATCCTGTACCTGTTTCTGATCGCCGTGGCGGCGACCTGCCTGATTCCGTTCTACAGCATGATCATCACGTCGACGCACACGAACTCGGATATCGCGCGGAAGCTGCTGCTCATCCCGGGCGATCAATTCATCGACAATTACAACCGGTTGAAGGACACGGTCAACATCTGGCGCGGATTCGGCAATACGGTGTTCCTGACGGTCGTCTCGACGATCATCAACGTCTATTTCGCGGCGCTCGCCGGCTACGGGTTCTCGAAATACAACTTCAAGTACCGCGGCTTCTTGTTCCTGTTCGTGCTCGGTACGATGATGATTCCGGGCCAGCTCGGCATCATCGGCTTCTACAAGCTGATGGATACCATGAACATGCTCAACACCTACTGGCCGCTGATTCTGCCGGCGATCCACAATGCCTTCGGGATCTTCCTGATGCGCCAGTTCGCGGATTCGTCGGTGCCGACGGAAGTCATCGAATCGGGCCGGATGGACGGTTACGGCGAGCTGCAGATCTTTAACCGGATCGTGCTGCCGATCATGAGCCCGGCGCTGGCGACCTTGGGCATCTTCGCCTTCATCGGCAAATGGAACGACTTCCTGACCCCGATGATCATCCTGTTCGATAACAATCTGCAAACGCTTCCCGTCATGATCGCGAGCCTGAAGTCGCAGTTCACCTCCGATTTCGGCGCGCAATACGTCGGCATTGTCATCTCCGTCGTGCCGGTGCTCGTGTTCTTCTCGTTCATGTCGAAGCGGATCATCGACGGCGTCGCGGCCGGCGCGGTCAAAGGCTGATCCGAACCGAATTCCAGCGAAAGAGGTGGTGCCGCCGATCGGCAAGCATGACCGGAACGGTCAGGAACGCAATCAAGGGGTACGCATGGCACGCATTTCAAACGTCTCAAGACAACCATGAAAAGGGGAGATCGGTTTTGAAAACGAAAAAATGGCTGACGATGACGACATCGGTCGTACTGGCTGCCGGCCTGCTCGCGGGCTGCGGCAGCGGCAACGGCAATAACGGCGGCAACGCGGGGGGCGAAGCGAACGGCGGCGCGGCGGACAATGGCGGCACGAACGCGGGTGCGGCGAACGGCGGCAACGGCGGCACGCAGGAGCTGTCCGGCAAGCTCGTCATCTGGACGTTCTTCGACCAAGTCAAGGACATGGCCGACCAGTTCCATGCGAAAAACCCGGGCGTGACGATTGATGTCAAAATGTTCCCGGGCGACCAATACCAGACGAAGCTGCTGACGGCGCTGCAATCCGGCAGAGACGTGCCCGATATCTTCGACCTCGAGCGCGGCTACATCGGCAAATTCATCGACTCCAAATTCCTGACCGACCTGTCCGCGATGGGCGGCGACGACCTGGTGAAGGACTACATTCCATACGTACAAGAGCTGGGGCGTTCGAGCGACGGCAAGCTGCGCGCGATCTCCGACCATTCGTCGCCGGGCGGCTTCTGGTACCAGAAGGACGTAGCGGCGAAATACCTCGGCACGGACGACCCGGACAAAATCAGCGACATGGTCAGCTCGTGGGATAAAATCGTCGAGCTCGGCAAAAAAGTCGCGGCGGACAGCGGCGGCAAAGAACATCTGATCCAAAATGCCGGCGACCTGTTCGACATCGAAGCGTACAACACGGAGCCGTGGGTCAAGGACGGCAAGCTGAACATCGATCCGAAGTGGCAGACGGTCTACGACACGCAGCTGAAAATCCGTCAAAACAACGTCGACGCCAAGCTTCCGTTCATGTCGGCGGGCTGGGGCAACGCGCTGAACGACGGCAGCGTCGTCCTGACGTCGATGCCGGCATGGGCCGGCTTCATGATCGACAACAAGGACAACAAGGCGAACGGCAAATTCGGCGTCACCAAAACGCCGGAGGGCTTCTACGTCGGCGGCACGTACCGCGGCATCTACGACAAATCGGACAACAAGGATCTGGCGTACGAATTCATCAAGTACATCGCCGGCGAAGAATGGCAGCAGCACAACCTCGAGAAGACGGGCAATATGCCGGGCAACGGCAAGGTGTATGAAACGAACCTCGAGATGTACAAATCCGCGTTCTTCGGCGATCAGAACATCCTGAAGCCGTATTATGAGTCCGTCAAGCAAATGCCGGCGATCAAAGCCGACAAGTACGGCGAGGACATCCTCAGCAAGTGGAGAAAAGCCGCGGGCGACGGCGTCACGAACAACAAGAGCTTCGACGACGTCGTGAGCGCGTTCAAGAAAGAAGTGAAAAACACGTTCCCCGAACTGAACGTAGACTAATCGACTGCACAAGGCGCGGCTGCTTCTCCCGGGAAGCAGTCGTCCATTTTTGGAAGGAGAATCGGCCCGATGAGCAGCATTCATGAATACGTAAGCCAACTTCGGATCATCGACGGACATGAACATCTGGCGACCCCGCTAATCCGCAAGCACGAGAACCAGGACTTTTTCTCGCTGATGCATTATTTGGACTCCGACCTGATTACGGCCGGCATGGCGCGCGGCGCGCTGGGCCGGCAAGCCGGTACCGACGAAGAGCGGGCGGCAACGTTCCTGAAGCACTGGGAACGGACGAGCAACACGACGTACGCGCGGATGTTCCGGACCGCGATGGAGGATTTGTACGGATTTCACGATTGGAGCGTTCCCGGTATCCTGGCGGCCAACGAGAAAGTCAAAGCGGCCACGCACGATCCGGGCTGGTACGACAAGGTGCTGTACGAGAAATCGGGCATCGACCTGGCGTTCACGCTCATTCAGACGACGAAGCTGGACTATGAACGGTTCCGCCCGATCATGTTCATGGACTTCGCCTTCAAATTGCGAAATCGAAAGGATATCCGCGACGTAGAACGCAGCGCCGGCGCGAACGTACATACGTTCCCGGCCTATCTGGACGCGGTGGATGCCTTATTGCATAGATTCAAATCCGAAGGCATGGTGGCGACGAAGCTCGGCCACGCCTACTGGCGCTCGCTGGCCAGCGCGAAGCCGACCTTCCAGGAAGCCGAAGCGGTGTTCAACCGGCTGATCGGCCGGACGCTCGAGGACGGGCTGTCGCAGGCGGAGTCGGAGCCGCTGCAGGATTACCTCATTCATTTCATCATCCAGCGTTCCGCCGCGTACGGGCTGCCGATCCAGATTCACACGGGGCATTACGAGACGAGCGTGTCGGGCAACGGGAACCTGATCCCGAATTCCAACGCGTCGCTCCTGCTCCCGCTGCTGGCGGAATACCAGGACGCGAAGTTCGTGCTGCTGCACTGCGGCTTCCCGTATCACGAGGCGTACCTCAGCATCGCCAAGAACTATCCGAACGTGTACGCGGATTTTACGTGGACCTACATCATTTCGCCGACGGCGGCGAAAGGGATTTTGCACCAAATGATCGAAATGGTGCCGCAGACGAAAATCCAAGGCTTCGGCGGCGACTATAACTACGTCGAAGGCACGTACGCGCACCAGAAGCTAGCGCGGAGCATCGTCGCGGACGCCCTGGCGGAGAAGATCGCCGAGGGCGCGTTGAAAGAGAAGGACGCGATGCGCTTCGCGGACCGGATCTTCCGCGACAATCTGATCGAGCTGTACCGGCTTGACCTGTAAGCGAAAGGACGGGGATGGACGTGGGTTGGAAGACGGAATGGAGCGCCGGCGGCCGCGAACTGCTGGTGTTCGCGCCCGGCGGCGAGGACGGCGGGAGCTGCATGCGGTTCGGCCGACTGCTCGCCGTGCGGGACGCCGAGGGCCGCGAGATCGGCGAGCTGCCGATCGGCGAGATCGCCGAGGACGGATGCGGCGGCCTGCGGATGACGGGCGCGACGGAGCTGTACGAGGCGGAGGCGGTTTGGACGGCCGCCGCCGACGCGTGCGGCGTGTACGACGTGACGCTGCGGTTCGTCTATACAGGCGAAGCGCCGGGCGCGTTCGGGCTGACGTTCGGCTGCGAGCTGCTCGGCCCGGGCCGCCCGGACTGGATGATCCCGGGCGCATTCTACAAGGAGAATCGCTTCGAGAAAAACCTGCGCATGTATCCGCGCTATGACTACCAGGGCGGCGACCCCGGCAAGATGGTGTCCGACCAGTGGTCGTTCCGTTCGGACCGCGCGGCGCTGCCGGCGGTATTCGCCTGGAACGACGGCATGTGCGGCGCGCTTTGTACCGGGGAGACGTCGGAGCTCGGCCTCACGGGCCTCGGCTTCCGCGGCAACGAATCGGGCACGGCGATCTGGCTCGACTTCCCGTACCGCGAGACGCCGGTCACCTTCGTCGGCGACGCGGTGCCGCGGCCGGCGGACGTCGCCGTCGCGACGTTCGCGCCGGGGCAAGCGGTGACGCTGAAGCTGCACGCATACGCCGCGGACGCGGATCCGCATGCCTACGATCCGTTCGTGCGCCGGATGTACCGGTTGGACGCGGCGGAGCACGGACTGAACCCGTGGATGGGGCTGGAGCAGGCGGCGGAGCTGACGGCGCACGGCCTCTACACGTGGCATTACGATCCCGAAGAAGGAATCTTGAACGAGACGGCGGCGTTCGACCGCGAGTTTAATCACAACGTCAAAGGGATGGGCGACCGTCCCCATATGCATGTCGGCTGGGTCAGCGGGGCGCCGTACGCATACGCGCTGCTCGCCTACGGCCGGCGGAAGGGCGTGGCGGACTACGCGTCGGCCGGCGCCGCGGTGCTCGACAAGATCGCCGGAGGCCTCTCGCCGAGCGGCATCTTCTGGGCGTCGTGGGTCGCGGGCAAAGGCTGGACCGCCGGCTGGAACCCGAAGTCCGACTGGCTGCAGGCCCGTACGATCGCGGAGGCGACGCTGTTCATGACGCGCGCGCTCGCGTTCGAACGGGAGCGCGGCGAGACGCATCCCGCTTGGGAGACGGCGGTGCGGTCCAACCTGGACTTCGCGGCGTCCCGGCAGCGGGGAGACGGCAACTTCGGCTCGTATTACAACTGCCAAAGCGGCGACGTGGAAGAATGGGACGGCGCCGGCGGCTTGCTGTGGATTGCCGCGCTGCTGGCGGGGGCATCCTATTTTGGCAAGGCGCGCTACGCGGAAGCGGCCGTGCTGGCCGGCGGCTATTATAGCAGGTTCGTCCGCGACGAGTATATCTACGGCGCGCCGGAGGACGTGCACCTGACGCCGACGTCCGAGGACGCGTACAACGCGGTCGCCTCGTACGTTCATCTGTACGAGCACGATCGCGACCCGCAATGGCTGGCGCTGGCCGCGAGCGCGGCGGACTGGATGATGACGTTCCGCTGGACGTACAACCTGGCGTTCCCGCGCCATACGCTGCTCGCGCAGTACGATTTCCGCTCGCGGGGCGCCGACCAGGCGTCGACGTCCAACCAGCATTTGCATAACTACGGCTTGTTCTGCGTGCCGGAGATGCTGCGGCTATGGACGTACACGAAGGACGCGTACTACCTCGACCGGACCCGCGACCACATCGCCTGCTTCCTGCAGTTCATCGCCCGGGAGGACGGCGACTTCAACGCCTACAAGGGCATGGTCACCGAGCGGTTCTACAACACGAACTGCTTCCAGCCGAAGGGCATGATGCTGACGCTGTCGCATTCGTGGTGCGTCGGGCTCATCCTGTACGCCGCCCAGGAGGCGCAGGCATACGCCGAGGACTTGAAGCTGTAGCGTCGGGTCCTGCCAGCCGGAAGCCGAGCACGGAGGGCGGCAAGCAGCCAGGCAGCAAGGCAAGATCCAATCCCGAACGGAGGTCTATCGTATCGTGCAAGTAGCAGGAATCGATATCGGCACCACATCCATCGCGCTCGTCATCGCCACGGACGCGGGAGAGACGTTCAGCGTCGCGACGAAAGCGAACGACGCCTCCCTGCCGAGCGAACGTAGCTGGGAGCATGCGCAGGAGCCGGAACGCATCGTCGCGCTCGTCCGCGAGCTGATCGCGGACAGCGCGCCATACTGGGACGAGGCGGCCGCGGTCGGCATCTCCTGTCAGATGCACGGCGTGCTGTACGTGGACCGGGAAGGCCGCAGCGTCAGCCCGCTCTATACGTGGCAGGACGGCCGGGCCGATCTGTCGACGGCGCGCGGCGAAGGCACGTACGCCGAGCGGCTCGGCCGGTTGTCCGGCCATGCGGTAAGCGCCGGCTTCGGGCTCGCGACCCACTATTATAACCAGCTAAACGGCGAAGTGCCGAAGGACGCGGCTTATCTATGCACGATCGGCGACTACGTCGCCATGCGGCTGACGGGGGCGGCCGTGCCGCGCATGGACGCCTCGAACGCGGCAGGCCTCGGGTTGTTCTCGAACCGGCTGCTGGCCTTCGACCTGTCGGCGCTCGCGCGCGCCGGCATCGACGCGTCGCTGCTGCCCCCAGTCTGCAAGGGCGACCGGATCCTCGGGACGACGCCGGACGGCAAGCCCGTCGCCTGCGCCATCGGCGATAACCAGGCGAGCTTCGTCGGCGCTGTGCCGCGGCTGGAAGGGACGCTGCTCGTCAACGTCGGCACGGGCTCGCAGATGTCGGTGTACGTTCCGCGGGTGGAGGAAGTGCCCGGGCTGGAGACGCGTCCATTCCCGGGCGGCGGCTTCCTGCTCGTCGGCGCGCCGCTCAGCGGCGGCAAGTCGTACGCGCTGCTGGAGCGGTTCTTCAAGGCGGCGTGCCGCGCGTTCGCGGACGTCAACCTGGACGACGCGGACATCTACGAGCGGATGAACGCCCTTGCCAGCGAGGCGCTGGACGACGGGCTCGGGCAGCTCCGGTTCGGCACGCAGTTCTACGGCACGCGCCACGATCCGCTCGTGCTCGGCCACGTGGCTGGCATCGGCCCGGCCAACTTCACGCCCGGCCATTTCGCCGCGGGCGTGCTCGGCGGCATCGTCGACGAGCTGCTGGGCTACGTCCACCTGCTGCCGGGACGGCTGCTCGGCGGCGTGACGGGCGCGGCCGGATCCGGCAACGGCATCCGCCGCAATCCCGTCCTGCAGCGGCTGCTGCGGGAGCATCTGAACCTGCCGCTGCGGCTGGCGGAGACGCAAGAGGAGGCCGCGTTCGGGGCCGCGGTGTACGCCGCGTCGGCCTCGGGCGCGTATCCGGATTTGAGCGCGGCCATGGCCGCGATGAAGAAGGGATGATCGAACGCATGGGAGAGAGCAGAACCGATTGGTCCAGCCGCAAGCTGGCCATTATCCACACGACGCCATTGACGGTAGAGCCGCTGAAGGGGCTTGCGCTGTCGCTGATGCCCGGCCTAGACGTCGTCAACCTCGTCGACGACTCGGTGCTGCCGCAGCTGGCGGCGAACGGCGCGCGCATCGAAGAGGTGCGCGGCCGCTGGAGCGACTACGCCCGGATCGCCGAGCAGCTCGGCGCGGATTGCATCCTGAACGCCTGCTCGTCGATCGGCGAGCTGTGCGCGCAGGTACAGCCGGAGATCGGCGTGCCGATCGTGCGCATCGACGAGGCCGTGGCGGAGTACGCCGTGAGCCGCGCGGCGCGCATCGGCGTCGCCGCGACGCTGGCGACGACGCTCGTGCCGACGCAGCGGCAGCTGCGCGCCAAGGCGGAGGAGGCCGGCCGCGAGGTCGAGCTCGTGCCGGTCGTCGCCTCAACCGCCTACCAGCTGCTGCTGGCGGGGGACAAGGACGGCCACGACAACGAGCTGGCGGAGGCGCTGCGCAAGCTGGCGGCGGACACGGAGCTCGTCGTACTGGCGCAGGCGTCGATGGCCCGGGTCGTCGAACGGTTCGCGCCGGCAGAGCGGGCGCGCTTCCTGACAAGCCCGGAGCCGGGCATGAACCGCGTGCGGGATACGCTGGCCCGCGCGCGTTAACAAGCAGAGACAAGAAACGCGATACCGGAGAGGAGAGCAATCTTATATGTCTAATCAAACGAAGCCTCAAAACGTCATCACGCTCAAGCGCGCGCTGGAGTTCGCCGAGGCGGGCCGGTTCGCGATCGGTTCGTTCTCGCCGCGGTACACGCCGATGATCGCGGCCGTGCTGCAGGCCGGCCAAGAGGCGAATTCGCCCCTGATCGCGCAAATCTCGCACAAGGAGCTGATCCGCTACGGCATTACGCCGGCGGAATTCGGCGAGGAATTCTACTGCCAGCTCGGCGAGCTGAACGTCACGGTGCCCGTCGTGCTCCACCTGGACCACACGAAGGAGCTGGGCACGATCGCCGAGGCGATCGACGCGGGCTTCACGTCCGTCATGATCGACGCCTCCGAGAAGCCGTTCGACGGCAACGTGAAGGACAGCAAGGAAGTCGTCGACTACGCGCACGCGAAGGGCGTCTCGGTCGAAGCGGAGCTCGGCATGATCGGCACGACGGACTTCGTCGAGACCGACAAGGATGAGGAGCTGTACACCGACCCGCGGGAAGCGGCGGAATTCGTCCGCCTGACCGGCGTCGACGCGCTGGCCGTCTCGTGCGGCACGGCGCACGGCGTCTACAACGTGAAGCAGCCGAAAATCGACTATGACCGCCTGTCGGCCATCCGCGCCCTGACACCGGTCCATCTCGTTCTCCACGGCGGCTCCGGCGTGCCGGCGGAGATGATGCAGCACGCGTTCCGCCTGCCGGGCGGCGGCGTGAGCAAGGTCAACATCGCCACCGACCTCGAGCTGTCGCTGCTCGCGGCGCTCGGCCGCGAAGAGCGGATGTCGAACGTCGAGTGCCGGTCGCTCTCGCCGGAACGGCTGGCGCTCGGCCGCGGCGCGGTCAAAGGCACCGTCATCGATAAAATGCAACACTTCGTCTGCAGCGCCGGCCATGCGGACCGTTTCCGCCTGTAAGCTAGCCGCGCGGCTGCTCTATGAATCGCCCAATACGTTCGGATAGGAGCTGAATTCAACGATGAAAGACAAGAAGCTGTATATGATCGGCAATGCGCATCTGGACCCGGTATGGCTGTGGCAGTGGCAGGAGGGCTTCCAGGAAGCGAAAGCGACGTTCCGCTCCGCCCTCGACCGGATGAAGGAATCGGAGGATTTCATCTTCACCTCGAGCTCGGCCGCCATGTACGAATGGATCGAGAACAACGACCCGAGCATGTTCGAGGAGATTCGGGCGCGCGTGTCCGAGGGACGCTGGAACATCGTCGGCGGCTGGTGGATCCAGCCCGACTGCAACATTCCGAGCGGCGAATCGTTCGTCCGCCAAGGCCTGTACGGCCAGCGCTACTTCAAGGAAAAGCTCGGCGTGACCGCCAAGGTCGGCTACAACGTCGACAGCTTCGGGCATAACGGCATGCTGCCGCAGATCCTGAAGAAGAGCGGCATGGACTACTACGTCATGATGCGCCCGATGCCGAACGAGAAAGGCCTGCCGGGCCGCACATTCTGGTGGCAGTCCGACGACGGCTCGAAGGTGCTGACGTTCCGCATCATGTACGAATACCTGTCGTGGGGCAAGGACCTGGAAAACCACGTCCGCCGCTGCCTCGGCGAATTCAAAGAGCCGCTGAACGACCTGATGCTGTTCTACGGCGTCGGCAATCACGGCGGCGGCCCGACGAAGGAGAACATCGCCAGCATCCGCCGGATGAACGGGGAAGCCGGCCTGCCGAAGCTTGAATTCGCGACGCCGGACCGCTATTTCGAGGACATGGTCGAATCCGGCCTGGCGTTCCCGGTCGTGCACGACGACCTGCAGCATCACGCGAGCGGCTGCTACGCGGCGCATTCCGGCATCAAGCAGTGGAACCGCCAGGCGGAGAACCGGCTGATCGCCGCGGAGAAATTCTCGGCGCTCGCGTCGTGGATCACCGGCCAGCCGTATCCGCAGGCCGATCTGAGCCGCGCGTGGAAGAACGTGCTGTTCAACCAGTTCCACGACATCCTGGCCGGGACGAGCCTGGAAGCGGCGTACGACGACGCGCGCTACCTGTTCGGCGAGGCAATGGCGATCGCCGACCGCTCGCTCAACTACGCCGTCCAATCGCTGTCGTGGAACATCGGCATCGAGCAGGACGAGTCCATGCACCCGATCGTCGTCTTCAACCCGCACGCGTGGCAGAGCCGCGTCAACGTGGAGCTCGAGGTCGGCGGCATGAAGGACGCGAGCGTGCTGCTCGACGAGACCGGCAAGCCGGTGCCGTTCCAGACGGTGAAGTCGCAGGCGTCCGCGCGCGGCCGCTACCGGCTCAGCTTCATGGCGGACCTGCCGCCGCTCGGCTACCGCACGTACAAGCTCGTGAAGGAGTCCGCGTCGCTGAAGCCGATCGGCGAGCCGATATCGGCCAGCGATCTCGTGCTGGAGAACGGCCTGCTGCGCCTGGAGTTCGATAAGCAGACCGGCTTCATCAAGAGCCTGAAGGACAAAGAGCTGAACTTCGAGGTTATGAAGGACGGCGCCCGTCCGGTCGTCATCGAAGACAAGTCGGACACGTGGAGCCACGACGTGCTGCACTTCAACGGGCCGTCGGAGACGTTCAGTGCGGCGAAGGTGCTCCGCATCGAACACGGGCCGGTCAAATCCGTCGTCCGCGTCGTCAGCGAGTACGGCAGCTCCAAGCTGGTGCAGGACTTCGCCATGTACCCGGGCAGCAAGCAGATCGACGTCAGCGTGACCGTCGACTGGCGCGAGAAGTTCAAGATGCTGAAGCTCGTGTTTCCGGTCAACGTTATTTTCAGCAAACAAACCTATGAAATTCCATATGGTACCATCGAGAGAGAGCATAACGGCGAAGAAGAGCCGGGCCAAAACTGGGTCGACTACACGGGCATCGTGCAGGAGACGAATGACGTGTACGGCCTCAGCCTGATGAACGACGCCAAGTACAGCTACAGCATGCACGCGAAGGAAATGGCGCTGACGGTGCTGCGCAGCCCGATCTACGCGCATCACGTGCCGTACGAGCCGGATCCGAACGGCGAATATTCGTTCATCGACCAAGGCATCCAGCACTTCAATTACTCCCTGCTGCCGCACCAAGGCACGTGGGAGCAGGCAGGGACGGCGCGCCGCGCGGCCGAACTGAACTGCAAGCCGGTGGCGGTCATCGAGACGTTCCACGAGGGCAAGCTGCCGCAGACGGATTCGTTCGTCAACGTCGATCACGACAACATCATCGTGAGCGCGGTCAAGAAGGCCGAGGACAACGACGACCTGATCGTCCGCTGCTACGAGACGGCCAAGCGGGCGACGTCCGCCGAGATCCGGCTGCCGAAGTGGAACCGGGTCATCCGTGCCGACTTCAAGCCGTCGGAGATCAAGACGTTCCGCGTCCCGGCGAACGCCGAGGCGGCCGTCACGGAGACGAGCATGCTGGAATGGGAGCTCGCGAAAGCATGACGCGGCGGGAGGAGACGGCCGCGGAGCTGCGCGCGGCGGGCAAGTACATGATGGACAACGGGCTGGCGTGGGGCAACGCGGGCAACATCAGCGCGCGGCTCGGCGACGGCAGCTTCCTGATCACCGCGACGGGGACGTTCCTGGGAGAGCTCGGCCAAGACGATTTTGCCGTCTGCTCGCTCACCTCCGGCGGCGCGGACGCGATTCCGGGGACGGGCAAGAAGCCGTCCAAGGAAGTGCCGATGCACGCCGCGGTCTACGAGGAGCGGCCCGACATCGGCGCCGTGCTGCACGCGTCACCGTTCTACAGCACGCTGTTCGCGTGCGCGTCAGAGCCGGTATCGTCGGGCTTGTTCGTCGAGACGATGTATTACCTCGAGCGGATCGAGCGCGTCGGCTACCATCATCCCGGCTCGGCGGCGCTCGGCGAAGCGGTGCGGGCCAAGGCGAAGTCGGCCAACGTGCTGCTGCTCGAGAACCACGGCGTGCTGGTGTACGATTCGAACGTTAAGGAAGCGCGGATGGCGCTGCAGACGCTGGAGATGGCCTGCCGGATGATCGTCGAGGCACTGGGCGCGGGCATCGGGCTGAACCGGCTGCCGAAGACGATCGAAAGCGATTTCCTGGAGAATTCCGGCTACCGGCCGAGAAGGAAGTGGGAAGGATGAGCGGGATGATCGGCATCGTCGCGGACGACATCACGGGCGCGAACGACATCGGCATCATGTACGCAAAAGCGGGGCTGCGCACGGACGTCTATCCGCTCGAAGCATGGGACCCGGGCGCGGTCGCCAAGGACCGGCCGGACGTGCTCGTGATCGATACCAACTCGCGGCTCGACCGCCCGGAGGAAGCGTACGCGAAAGCCGCGAAGGCGGCGCGCGCGCTACGGGAGGCCGGCTGCGCCCGGTTCGTCAACAAGACATGCTCCGTCTTCCGCGGCAACGTCGGACCGGAGTTCGACGCCATGCTGGATACGCTCGGCGCCGAATTCGCCGTCGTGGTGCTCGGCTTTCCGAAGAACGGCCGGACGACGCTCGGCGGCGTGCATTACGTGCACGGCAAGCTGCTGGAGGAGTCGGAATTCCGGCGCGATCCCGTCCATCCGATGACGGAGTCGAACCTGATTGATATTTTGCAAAAGCAGACGGAGCGGAAGGTCGCCCTGCTGACGATAGACGCGGTCGAGCGGGGGCCGGAGGCGCTCCGCGCCGAGATCGAGCGGATGCGGACGCTTTGCGCGTACCTGATTCTCGACGTGCGCGACCAGGCATCGCTGCGCATCATCGCCGAAGCGGCGAAGGAGGAGCCGATTCTGTGCGGCAGCTCGGCGCTGTCGGAGGAGTCGGCGCTCCTGCTCGCGGCGGAGCGGGCGTCCGCGGCCGGCGGCGGGCAAGGCGGAACGAGCGGCGAAGGCGGGCCAAGCGGCAAAAGCACGGATACGCCCGGCGCCGCGGCCGGCGAGGGGCAAGTTGCGCCGGGCGCCGTGCTGTGCGCCGCGGGCAGCCTGATGCCGCAGACGGCGGCGCAGCTCGCGTACGCGAAGCGAAGCGGCGTCGCGGCGCTCGAGCTCGATTCGCTCGTGCTGCTGCGGCCGGCAGAGAGGGACGCGCACCTCGAGGCGCTGATCGCCCTCGCCTGCGCGGAGCTGCGCGCGGGACGCGACGTGGTGGTGCACGCGTCGAATGAGCCGGAGAAGGTCACGGCGACGAAAACGCTTGCACGGGCGCTCGGCAGCGGCAACACGGACATCTCGCGCGTCGTATCCGGCGCGCTGTCGTCCGTCGTGGCGGCGGTTGCGGAGCGGACCGGCCAGCGCAGCCTGCTGATCGCGGGCGGGGAGACGTCGGCGGCGGTATGCGGCGCCCTCGGTGTCCGCGGACTCCGGCTGCTACGGGAGATCGAGCCCGGGCTGCCCTCCTGCCTCGCGCTCGGGGGGACGCCGTACCGGCTCGTGCTGAAATCCGGCAGCTTCGGCAGCGAAACGTTTTTCGTCAAGGCGATCGAGCACCTGAAGCGGCTCGGTGACGATATTGAATAGGGAGTGGTTGCGGTGAGCGACGTATTCAACGGACTTTTTGCGAAATATCCCGATTTGGAGCCGTGCCGGGACGCGATCCGGCAGGCGTTCGAGGCGATGGAGGCCTCGTTCCGCAAGGGCGGCAAAATGCTGCTGGCCGGCAACGGCGGCAGCGCCGCGGATTGCGAGCACGTCGTCGGCGAGCTGATGAAGGGCTTCATGTCGCCGCGGAAGCTGCCGGCATCGGAGCGCGAGAAAATGCTCGTCCACGGCGAGGAAGGGGCGTACATCGCCGACCGGCTGCAGGGCGCGCTGCCCGCGATCTCGCTCGTCAGCCAGAGCGCGCTCGCGACGGCGTACATCAACGACGTGGCCGCGGACATGGTGTTCGCGCAGCAGGTGTACGGCTACGGCCGGCCGGAGGACGCGCTCGTCGTGTTCAGCACGTCGGGAAATTCGGCCAACGTCGTCCGCGCCGTGCAGGTGGCGAAGTCGCTCGGCATGGCCACGATCGGCCTGACCGGCCAAGGCGGCGGCCGGCTGAAGGAGCTGTGCGACGTCACGATCCGGGTGCCGTACGCGGGCACGCCGGACATTCAGGAGCGCCATCTGCCGATCTATCACGCCTTATGCATGATGCTCGAGGAGGCGTTCTTCGGATGAGCATGCTGCTGGGCGGATTCGATATCGGCGGGACGAAATGCGCGGCCGTCCTCGGCATCGCCGCGGACGGCAAGGTCGAGATCGCGGCCAAGCGCGCCTTCCCGACGCCGCCGACGCCGGAGGAGACGATCCGGCGCTTCGGCGAAGCGATGGAAGCGCTGCTGGCGGACGCGAAGGACGCGGGGCCGCTGCGGGCGATCGGCATCAGCTGCGGCGGGCCGCTCGACAGCCGCCGCGGCCTCGTGCTGTCGCCGCCGAACCTGCCGGGCTGGGACGGCATCGACGTCGTCTCGCCGCTGCGCGAGCGGTTCGGCGTGCCCGTCGCCCTGCAGAACGACGCCAACGCCTGCGCGCTGGCCGAGTGGAAATGGGGCGCGGGCAACGGCGTCTCGAACCTGGTCTTCCTGACGTTCGGGACGGGCATGGGCGCCGGGCTGATCCTCGAAGGCCGGCTGTACGCGGGCATCTCCGATATGGCGGGCGAGGTCGGCCATATGCGGCTCGAGGAAGACGGCCCCGTCGGCTACGGGAAAGCGGGCTCGTTCGAAGGGTTCTGCAGCGGCGGCGGCATTGCGCGGCTGGGACGGGCGATGGCCGAGCGGCGGCTGCAAGAAGGCGGCGCGACCGCGATCTGTCCGGACGCCGCGGGGCTGGACGGCATTACGGCCAAAGCGGTGTTCGACGCCGCGCACGATGGCGATGCGCTGGCGCTTGAGGTCGTCGGCATCGTCGGGCGCAAGCTCGGCAGAGGGTTGGCGCTCCTGATCGACGTGCTCAATCCCGAGCGCATCGTCATCGGCAGCATTTACGCGCGGCAGGAGGCGCTTCTGCGCCCGATCGTCATGGAGGAGCTGGCGCACGAGGCGCTGCCGCTCTCGCTGTCGGCCTGCGAGATCGTGCCTTCGGGGCTCGGCGAGCACGTCGGCGACGCGGCCAGCCTTTCGGTGGCGCTGCACGCGCTGGGATAAACGAAATCATTCACGGATAGTTCGCGGGAGGAGCGGGGAGACATGTTTGCATTCAACGAGAAGGGCGCCTTTCGCGCGTCATCGGCCGCGTTCGGGCCGTTCGAGGTCGCGGTCAAGCTGGACGGGCGGGAGCAAGAGTCGCTGGCGCCGCGGGGCTTCGAACCGGACGCGGCGGGAAGCGTGGGGATCTACCGGTACGCCAACGAGGCGGACACGGTGCGCGCTTCGGTTCGCGTCGAGGTGCTGGAGGACGGCACCGCGCTGGCGAGCGTGAGCGCGGAGACGGCGAACGACAACGATTTCGGCCCGCAGCGCACGTTCGCGGTGGAGCACGCGATTGTCGTGACGGTCCGGCCGTCGGAGCCGATCGAAGGGCTGATGGCGAACTACCAGCACAAGGACTGGTGGACGCGGCCGCATTTCGACGCCGATCCGGCGCGGCTGCCGGGGCGGACGCAGTCGATCCTTTGGCGGTCGGCCGGCGGTTACCGCCACCTGCTGCCGGTGACCGGCGCCGTCTGGCGCACGGACGCGGCCGGCACGGATGGCGGCTTCGCGCTGCGGCTGTCCGCCTACGAGAGCGGCCATCGCCGCTGCGAGACGCTGGCGTTCGCGCTGTCGGCCGGCGACGATCCGTACCGGCTCGTGCAGGCGAACGTCGACGCCGCGCTGAAGGCGCTGGACTACCCGACGCTGCCGCGTGGGCGGAAGACCTATCCGGCGCCGCTGGACCGGCTCGGCTGGTGCAGCTGGGATGCCTTCTACCATAAGGTCGACGAGGCGGGGCTGCTGGAGAAGGCCGAAGAGCTCCGGAAGCTCGGCCTGCCGGTCGGCTGGATCATGATCGACGACGGCTGGTCCGAGATCAAGGACGGCAAGCTCATGCATTTCGAAGCGGATCCGGTCAAATTCCCGGGCGGCCTGAAGCGGACCGTCGCGGCGCTCAAGGAGCGCTTCGGCATCCGCCACGTCGGCGTCTGGCATACGATCGCAGGCTACTGGGGCGGCGTGCACGAGGACAGCGCCATCGCGCGCGAGAGCCGCGAGTCGCTGTACCGGGTGCCGCGCGGCAACCTGATCCCGTATCCCGAAGCGGGCCGGGGCTTCGGCTTCTGGCATGCGTGGCACGGCTTCCTGCGCCGCCAAGGCGTTGATTTCGTCAAGGTGGACAGCCAAGCCGCCGTGCTGAACTATCTCAAGGAGCGCCGGTCCGTCGGCGAAGCGACCGCGGCGGCGCACGAGGCGCTGGAAGCATCGGTCGCGCTGCACTTCGACGGCACAATCATCAACTGCATGGGCATGGCGTCCGAGAACGTTTGGCACCGCCCGAAATCGGCGGTCTCGCGCAACAGCGACGACTTCGTGCCGCAGGAGAAGCGGGGCTTCCCGGAGCACGCGCTGCAGAACGGCTACAATTCGTACTACCACGGCGCCTTCTACTGGGGCGACTGGGACATGTACTGGACGAACAACCACGACGACAGGCAAAACGCGGTGCTTCGCGCCATCAGCGGCGGCCCGATCTATATCAGCGACGCGCCGGGCAACACGAATCCGGCCAACGTCTGGCCGCTGATCTACGCCGACGGCGCGATCATTCGCTGCGACGGCACGGCGAATCCGACGCCGGACTGCCTGCTGACCGACCCGGCCGAGACGCCGGTGCCGCTGAAGCTGTGGAACACGGCCGGCGGCGCCGGCGTCGTGGCGGCGTTCCATATCCACCGCGGCGCGGCGCCGGTCGACGGCTTCATCGGCCCGGACGACGTGCCCGGCCTGGCCGGCGACGAGTTCGCGGTGTACGAGCATTTCGCGCAGAGCTGCTCGTTCCTCGCGGCGGGCAAGCGCGAAGCGATCCGCCTGGAAGAGGGCGGCTGCGCGCTGTACGCGGTCGTGCCGGTGACGGGCGGCATCGCGCCGATCGGCCTCGCGGACAAGTACGTCCCGTCGGCGGCAGTAACGGGCTGCGAAGCGGCGGAGAGCAAGACGGTCGTGACGCTGCGGGAAGGCGGCCGGTTCGTCTTCGCCGCCAAGCGGCAGCCGCCGCGCGCGAGCGTGGACGGCGTTGAAGCCGCGATCAAGCCGATCGGCGATTGCGCGTACGAGATCGCCGCCGGCTCGCCGGACCGCGCCGTCCGGATCGAGATCGCGACGGCGTAACGGCACGCGGGAGGAGCGATACGGATGAACAAGTTGAACATCGCGCGCGCGGCGGTGCCGGTGCGGGCGATGCCGACGCGGCGGTCGCCGGCAGAATCGGCTTTGGATGTGATAGCCGGTTCGCTTGCGATCAGGAGGAGGGAACCGGCATGTTGCTGGCTATTGACGTCGGCACTACCAATCTGAAAGCGGGGCTGTTCCGCGAGGACGGCGCGCCCGTCGCGCAGGCGGAGCGGCCGAACGCCAAGGCGTCCGGTCCCGCCGGGACCGTCGCGTATGATCCCGAGCGGCTGTGGGAAGCGGCCGCGGGCATGATCCGCGACGTGACGGCGGCCGCCGGCTCGCCCCGCGTGCGGACGGTCGGCATCACGAGCATGGCGGAGAGCGGGCTGCTGCTGGATCCGCGGAGCGGCCGGGCGCGCACGCCGATTCTGCCGTGGTTCGAAACCTGCTCTCTCGCGCAGGCGGAGCGGGTAAGAGGGGAGATCGACGCGAAGGCGCATTTCCGCCGTACCGGCCTGCACGCGTCATTCAAGTACGGCCTGCCGAAGCTGCTCTGGATGCGGGAGCATTGCCCGGAGGCGTTCGACGGAAGCGGCGTCTGGCTGTCGGTCTCGGCGTACCTCGCGTATCGCCTGACGGGGGCCGTCGCCGAGGACGAGACGCTCGCGGCCCGGACGTTCGCGTACCGGATCGACCGCCGCGAGTGGGACGAGCCGTTCATCCGCCACTTCGGCTTCGGGCCGGAACGGTTCCCGCGCGTCGTGCCGCCCGGCAGCGCCGTCGGCAAGGTCTTGCCGGACATCGCGCCGCGGCTCGGGCTGGACGGCGGCGCGGCCGTCTGCCTCGCGGGCCACGACCATGTCGCCGCCTCCCTCGTCTGCTCGGCGGACGGGGACGGCGTCTACAACTCCATGGGCACCGCGGAGACGCTGGTCGGCGCGATTCCCGCGCGCGCGCTCAGCGACGCCGACTTTGCCTCCGGGCTGTCGTTCGGCCGGCACGCGTTCCCGGACCGGATGTTCTGGATGGGCGGCCATTCGACCTCCGGCGGCTCCGTCGAATGGCTCCGCGGCGTCATCGGGGACAGCGGCTTGCCGTACGCGGCGATCATGGAGCTGCTGGAAGGAACGGCACCCGGTCCGACGGGCATCCTCTATTTCCCTTATCTCGCAGGCAGCGGGGCGCCGTTGATCGACCCGGCGGCTAAGGCCGCGTTCGTCGGCTTGACGGCGAAGCACGGCCGGGCGGAGCTGCTCAAGGCGGCGATCGAGGGCAATGCCTACCAGCTGGAATTCATGCGCCGCGAGGCGGAACGGGTCGCGGGAGCCCCGATCCGCGGGATGAACGTCGTCGGGGGAGGCGCGAAGAACGGCGTCTGGCTGCAGATCAAAGCCGACGTATCGGGCATCGCCCTGACGGTGCCCGGCGCCGCCGAGGCGACGCTTCTCGGCGCGGCGCTGTCCGCCGGCGTCGGCTCCGGCGTCTACGGCTCGTTCCGGGAAGCGTCGGCCGCGGCGCGCCGGCCGGCAAGCCGGCGGTACGAACCGGATCCCGAGCGCCATGCCCGGTACGCGCGCCTGTACGAGCAGGGGTTTCTGACGCTGCTCGGCCCGCTGTCGACCTGCTATAGACGCCTAACGTAATCGCTTCATATCGCGGCCGTCCGGCCGCCCGCGGGTCGCCGCGGGCGGCTTTTCGTTTTGCGCCGGTACGCGCGGCCCCCGGCTCCATTTTGCGGGGATCGCACCGGGCACCGGTATTACGCACCCGCCCGGAAGCTGCGGTTTCCGGCCGCTCCGGCGGCGGGACGGCTGCCGTGCGAGGCGTGCGCCCCCGCGGGTTTCCTGCGCTGCAGCTTGTGCGCTTGGCATTGGCATCTTGTCTTATTCAAGGATGTCCCCCTTCACATAGAGTAAATTAGCTCTCGAGAAGGAGGAATTACAATGTCCGCGAAGTTTAAAGTGAAGAACGTCAAGGCCGTCCGCACGAAGTCGAAGTCCAGCCGTAGAGCGAAGGTGTCCAACGAAATGGTCGGTGCCGCCAGCATGGGCCATGGCTGCTGCAACCGCCGCGACGGCGCCGTCGAAGGGATTCAAGAGGCTGGAGCCGACTTAAGCGATCTGTTCTGCCAGCTGAAAAACCCGGTCGTCGCCGCCAAGCTCGTCCGCGCCATCCGCTGCAGAAACCGCAAGATCGTCGAAGAACTGATCGGCGCTAACTGCCAAGTCGTCTGTTTCTTCCACCAAGGCCGCTTTTCCTGCGTCCGCATCGCGTGCACGTTCGGCAACTGCTGCGACGTCCGCATCTCGTTTGATATTTGCGTGTCTCAAGGCAACTGCCACAACGTATTCTAATTCCCCTCTCGATCCTCCAGTCAGGCCGGAATGTCCCGGGAAGATCCGCATGGATGCTTCCCGGGGCGTTTTGGCGCGCGGCGAAGAGGCCGTTCCCGCCGGCCGACTCCGGAACGGCCTTTCGTGATTCGGGCTTCCTGCTTCTTCGCCGCTTCCTCGCCGCCCCGCGGATTCGCCGTCTTCTCCGCGATTGCCGCGCTTCCTTCTCCGGGCCCCGCATATCGATCGTACTTCCTTCCCCGCTGACCTGCGTGCCGTTCTTGTTCTGCATGCCCGGCAGGCGCGGACGCGGAACCGCCGCTTGGGCGAACCGATGCCGGGCCCCCGGCATATGCTGATGAACAGAACGTTAGCAAAAGGGAGGGGACAGGTATGCCGATCATTCCGAATTTCCCGCAGTCGCTGCTCGAAGAGCATATGCGCTGGCATCATGCGAACCACTACGACGACTTCTCGCAGCTTCCCCCGGGCTACGGACAGAACTTCCTCGATTTCCACCGGCAGTTCATCAACAAGGTCTACCAATGGTACGGCACGACGGGCTACGACCCGCGGGCGATCGCGGGCTGGCAGAGCGTCCCGGAAGCGATCCGCAGCACGGCCTGCTACAATCGGGCGGCGGAGGCCCGCGTGCTGAACAATCCGAGGTCGTTCGCGTCGGCGGACCAGCTGGGCATCTTCATCGAGGCATCGAGCCTGCACGGGTGCATTCACCAGGAAGCCGCCCGCCTCTTCGGCGAGCCCGCGCTCAACGACTTCGACGAGGCGCCGCGGACGACGATGTTCTACAACATTCACGGCATGATCGATCAATGGTACCGCAACTGGGAGCGCTCGGCCGGAATCGTCAGAGGTGCGGGCAAAAATCCTTCCGGTCCGGCGCGCAAGCGGGATCGGCGCTAAGGGTCTGGCACGGCCGTGACCCGCACGGCGCAAAAAAGGACCGCGCGGCTCGCGGTCCTTCTTGGCGTGCCGGACCGCCGCTCAGAGACGGAGCAGCAGGTCGCGGAACACGCCGCTATAATAGGAAGCCGGCCGCGGCACGAAGCTCGCGGCTTCGACGTCGGCTTCCGCGTCCTCCGGCGCGCCGTCCGTGCCGAGGCGGAAGCCGGCCGCGCGCACCCGGTTCGTCCGGCCCTCGAACAGCGCGATCATGTCCGCCAGCTCCGCCTCGTAGACGCCGGCCACCTCCTCGCGCTGCAGCGTGAGCGCGGAGAGCGGCCCCTCGTACACGCAGCCGTACACGCCGCTGATCTCGCGGTCGACGAAGGCGAGGCCCTTCGCGGTGCCGGCCGCTTCCTTGCGGGCTTTGCCGAGCGGGATGAGCGCTTCGAACGGCACGGCGAAGCCGAGCTCCTCCTCGATCTCGCGCGCCGCGTCCCGCATCGTCTCGCCCGCGGCCAGATGGCCCGCCGCCGTAATGTCGAACAGGCCCGGGAACGTATCCTTGCCTTCGGCCCGCTGCTGGAACAGGACGAGCTTCCGGCCGCCGTCGCGCCGCGCCAGCCAGCAGTGGATGGACCGGTGCCAGAGGCCGCGGGCATGCACCTCGCTTCGGGGCGCGGTGCCGAGATGGGCGCCGCGCTCGTCGTAGATATCGAACCGTTCCTCATCCCCGGCCGGAGTTGCCGCGCCGGCTGGACCGGCGTCATCGCGCATGTCCCGCGGATCCCGTTCCTTGCCCATCGTCAGGACAAGCCTCCCTCAAGCTCGGGCTCGGCCTCGAGGTGGGACGTGCAGTGCGCGCAGCGCGTCGCCTTGATCGGGATTTTGGACAGGCAGTACGGGCAGCTCTTGTCCGTCGGCTCCGACGGGGCGGCCGCTTCGGGCTGTCCGAGGCGGCGCAGCGCGTTCGCGCCCTTGACGATCATGAAGATACAGAAGGCGACGATCGCGAAGTCGAGCACGACGTTGAGGAAATTGCCGTAGGCGATGACCGTAACGGAGCCCGCTTTCGCTGCCTCAAGCGTCGTCGGATGCTCGTCCAGCTTCGATATTTGTATGAATTGGTCGACCAGGTTGACGCTGCCGAGGAGCCGGCTGATCGGCGGCATGATGATGTCGTTCACGAGCGAAGTGACGATCTTGCCGAAGGCGCCGCCGATGATGACCCCGACCGCGAGATCGAGCACGTTGCCGCGGACGGCGAATTCCTTGAATTCTTTCAATACTTTTTTGATCATGATTCCACTCCTTCCACTTGTCTTATTATAGCGGACGCCGTGTCCGCATCAAGCCCGAATTGCCGGTCCCGGACCGGCGGGCAAAAGCGTGTCGCGAAAAAAAGGATTATCTAGAAATCTGTCGAAATGTGAGGACGTAACCACTATTCGGAGTATTGGAGAATCGTCATGATGGAACCTTGGATTGGCGATAAGTGGATGATGCTCCTGCTCGCCTTGGCGATCCATTTATTCGCGTCGATGACCCTCTATAGCATGATCGGCCAGTTCAAGCGGCTGCGGGCCATGCATCCGTACTGGCTGCTGAGCGGCGCGCTCGTCTACGCGCTCGGCCTGTGGGTCAGCCATTTCATCATCCTGCTGACGTCAGGTTCGATGATCGCCGTCGACTGGACGAGCGCGGTCAAGCTGTTCGGCATCATGGCCTGCACGTACGGCTCGTTCCGGCTGCTGGGCTCCCGGGCGGCGTACGGCGTACGGCTGTTCGGCGGCAGCCTGCTCATGGCGCTCGGCGCGAATCTCGTGCTGTATACGGCGCTGCTCGGCCACCAGGCGGCATCGTTCCGCGTCGATCCGGGCTTCGTGCTGTTCACGTTTCTGTTCGGCTTCGCCGGCACGGCCGGCTCGCTCTACCTGTTCGACCGCAAAGCCGGTTCGCCGCTGGTGCCCGGCCTGCTGCTCGGCCTGACGGACATGGTCATGCAGCTGTTCGGGCTCGGCGCGGTCACGAACGTCGACGCCGGCTACGTCCTGACCGCCGACCGGCTGAACGATTACATGCGGCTGCTGTCCATCGTGCTCGGCCTCGCGACGCTCGTCATCTTCGCGTTCAGCCTGGTGGCGCGCTACGTGGACCGCCGGTACACGTCCATCAACGAGCGCTACAAGCTGCTCGTCGAGAATTCCATCGACATGATCGCCGTCATCCGCGGCGAGCATTGGGAATACGTCAACCGCTCCGGCTTGCGCATGTTCGAGGCCGAGAGCGGGCGCGACCTGATCGGCCGCAGCATCTACCTGCACCTGCAGCCGGAGTTCCACGCGCAGATGCGGCATCTGCTGCAGTCGCCGCGGCCGAAGGAGCGCCAGTCGCCGGTCGAGATGGACTGGTTCACCGTGCAGGGCAGGACGCTGCATACGGAGGTCATCGAATCGGTGACGAGGCTGTCGGGCCAGCCGGTCACGCAGGTGATCATCCGGGACATCTCGGAGCGGAAGAAGAACGAGGAGCTGCTGATTAATTCCGAGAAGCTGTACGTCGCCGGGCAGCTGGCCGCGGGCATCGCCCACGAGATCCGCAATCCGCTGACATCGCTTAAGGGCTTCCTGCAGCTGATCGCGTCCGGCCGGAGCAGCAAGAATTACTACGACATCATGAAATCGGAGCTGACCCGCATCGAGTCGATCGTAAGCGAGCTGCTCATGCTGTCCAAGCCGCAAATCTACGAGCTGTCGCATCAGGATATCCGCGTGCTGATCGCGGACACGGTGACCTTGCTGGAGGCGCAGGCGATCCTGCACGACATCGTCATCGAGGCGAATCTCGGCGACGAGCCGCTGTGGGTGCACGGCGTGGAAAACCAGCTCAAGCAGGTGTTCATCAACGTGATCAAAAACGCGATCGAGGTCATGCTCGACGGCGGCAGCATCGAAGTCGCCTGCATGCGCGACGAGGACGGGCGCATCGTCGTGCGGATCGCGGACCGGGGGCCCGGCATCGCCGAGGACCAGCTGGCGAAGATCGGGCAGCCGTTCTACACGACGAAGGAGAAGGGCACGGGCCTCGGCCTCATGGTGACGTACAAGATCGTGGACAACCACCAGGGAAGCGTCGTGGTCAGCAGCCGCATCGGGGAAGGGACGACCTTCGACATCCTGCTGCCGTACCAGGCGCCGTCCGGCGCCGAGGAGGGGGGCCGGGGCAAGGTCATTCCGCTGCACCGGTTCCGCGAAGACAACGAGAGCGCGTCCTAGTCCTGAACCGTCGTTCCGTTCGCCCGACCCGGCGGCCGGCTTTCGTTGCCATCGGGCGCGAAGCCGGCCGTTGTCGCGCCGCGGCGGCACTGGCGGCCGTATCGCTATGGCCGGGAACGGCCGCCGAAGGGGCGGAGGGCGCGCGAACGGCGTATAGGAATGCAGAGACGCCGCGCCTTTTTATCTTCGCCCGCGGATCGTCTATAATAGCGGAAGGAGGCGAGAGAAGAACATGCCCGAACCGTTGAAAGCGATGTATGATCTGCCGTTTCTCCGGCAGTTCGCGGCGATCGTCGCATCCGCCTGGCCGTCCTTCCCCGGGGAGGACTTCGTCCGGCGCGCGACCGCCGCGGGCTGGGAGGAGCTGGAGCTGAAGGGCCGCATGCGGCGGATTACGACGTCGCTCGGGGAGACGCTGCCCCCGAATTATCCGGAAGCGCTGGACGTGCTGCTGGCCGTCTGCGACCGGTGCAGCGGATTTCCTTATTTGTTTTTTCCCGATTTCGTTGAAATGTACGGCCTGGCGGACTGGGAGCGGTCGATGGCCGCGCTGGAGCGCTTCACGGTCCAGTCCTCGGCGGAGTTCGCGATCCGGCCGTTCATCCTGCGGGAGCCCGAACGGACGATGGCGCGGATGGAGGCGTGGTCCCGGCACGACAATGAGCACGTCCGCCGGCTGGCCAGCGAAGGGTGCCG
This sequence comes from Paenibacillus sp. GCM10023250, assembly GCF_042653205.1. Classification (NCBI taxonomy): domain Bacteria; kingdom Bacillati; phylum Bacillota; class Bacilli; order Caryophanales; family Paenibacillaceae; genus Paenibacillus; species Paenibacillus sp. GCM10023250. Next base: position 72,697 of record NZ_JBHSHY010000023.1, read on the forward strand.
GCCCCGGCTGCCGTGGGCGCAGGCGCTGCCGCCGTTCAAGCGCGACCCGTCGCCGATCCTGCCGATCCTGGAGCAGTTGAAGGCCGACCCGTCCCTGTACGTGCGCAAGAGCGTGGCGAACAACCTAAATGACATCGCCAAAGATCATCCGGACGTCGTTAAGGCAATCGCCGCGCGCTGGATGGGGCAGCATCCGCTTACGGACTGGATCGTCCGGCGGGGCTGCCGCTCGCTCGTCGGCGCCGCCGATCCGGAGGCGCTGGCGCTGTTCGGCTACGAAGGGACGGCGGCCGCGGAGCTCGTCGCATCCGCCGAGATCGCGGCGCTGCGCCCCGAGGCTGAGCTCGGGGGCAGCACGGAGCTGCGGTACGCGCTGCGGCTGAAGGACGAGGGAGCCGGTCCGGTCCGGCTGCGTCTAGAGCTCGCCGTCGGCTACGTGAAGTCCGGCGGCAAAATATCCGAGAAGCGCTTCCTGCTCGGCGACAAGCGCGCGATGCCCGGAGCGGGCATCCAGGGCGAGAAGCGGCTCGACTGGAAGGACCTGTCGACGCGCAAGCATTACGCGGGGCTGCACCGGCTGGCGCTGCTCGTGAACGGCGCGGCGGTCGCGGAGACGTCCGTCCTGCTGCGGGATGCGGCGCAGGCGGCGAGCGCCGCCCCGGCAAGGAGCGGTGACGCATGACGATCGGAGCGCGCGTCGTCAAGACCGGGCTGGCCGTGGCGCTGGCCGTGTACATCAGCACGCTGCTCGGTTTCCCGTCGCCGATTATTTCCGCGGTCGCCGCGATCTTCACGATTCAGCCGTCCATCTCGCGTTCCTGGCAGCAGGTGGTGGAGCAGGTGCAGACGAACGTGCTCGGCGCGCTGCTCGCGCTGGCCGCGGTCCGGCTGTTCGGACAGACGCCGATCGCCCTCGGCATGGTGTGCATCATCGTCATTCTCGTCTGCATCCGGCTGCGCATGGAGAGTACCGTCGGCCTGACGCTCGTTACCGTGGTCGCCGTCATGGAGGCCAACAATCAAGCGGGCTGGCAGTTCGCGGTCGAGCGGCTGTTCATGGTGCTGGCGGGGATGGCCGCGGCGTTGGTGGTGAACATCCTCGTGTTCCCGCCGCGGCCCCGCAAGCAGTTCGTCGCGCAGGTGCACGACGCGCACGACCAGCTGTCGCTGCTGCTGCGGATGGCGATCTCGAACGAGATGAAGGAGAGCGTGCACCGCGAAGAGAAGGAGAAGCTGCAGGGCAAGCTGCGCAAGCTCGACGAGGCGCACCGGCTGTTCGAGGAGGAGCGGCCGCTGCGTCCGGGACGCAAGCAGGCGAACGCGCGGCAGCTGATTCTGTCGCGGCATCAGATCAAGGCGCTGCATAAGGGCGTGGACCTGCTGGAGGCGGTGGAAGAGCACTACTTCGCCGTCTCGGGGGCGGAGACGTGGGCGCAGCGGTTCGATCATCAGATCGAGGAGCTGTCGAAGTACCACGAGCATCTGCTGCTGAAGCTCGAAGGCAAGATGAAGGCGAACGCCGCCATCGAGCCGGAGGAGGAACGGGAGGACCGGCTGATCGCGCAGCTGAGCGATTACTTGCACCGGGATCCCGAGGAACACAAGCGGCTCGTCTTCGTCGCGTCGGCGATGCTGGAATACGCCTACCATCTGCGCCGGCTCGACCGCGTAGCGGATCAGGTCCAGCAGCGCCGCGAGGCGGAGGCGGCGGAAGCGGAGGAAGCGGAGGCATGAGGGCCGCGGCCTCCGCCGTCCGGGACCGCATCCGGGCAGCGCCGAACGGCCCTGCCGACCGCGCGCAGCGCGGGTTTTGTCATGCGCCGTGCGGGCTGCCCCCGCTTGGGAGGCGCTTTCCCGCACCGTACAAAAGAGCCCGCCAAGCATGGCGGGCTCTTGTCGTAATGGCGGGCTCTTGTCGTAGGCTTATTAACCGGCCGACTCCCGGGAGGGCGCGGTATAGACGAGCGGGAAGTCGTCGCCGGTCAGCAGCTCGCCCGGCTTCACCCGCACGTAATCGTGCATCGGATGCTCGGCGCGCGGCTCGTAGCGGATATGGCCGGGCATGTAGTGGACCGCGATCGCGCGGCGCTTCAGCGCGGACCGGTTATGCGGGCTGCCGTGCCAGGTCAGGCTGTGGTGATACCCGACCTGGCCTTTTTTGATTTCGAACGGCACCGCTTCGACGACCGCGCCCGGCGGCAGCAGCTCCGGCTGTCTATGATAAGGCTTGAACGCCTTGTCGCTCGCCAGGTGCTTCTGGTGATTGCCCCACTTATGGCTGCCCGGCACCATCCACATGCAGCCGTTCTCGATGACCGCATCGTCGAGCGCCACCCACGCGCTGACCAGGTCGGCCGGCTGAATGATCGGCCACAGCGGGTGATCCTGGTGCCAGCCCGTCGGCCCCCCGGATACCGGCGGTTTGTATTGGATCTGGTCATGCCATATTCGGAGCTCGCCGGTCCGGCAGAGCTGCGCGACTTCTTCGCAGATGCGGGGGTTGGCCGCGTGCCGGAGGAAGGCGTCGCTGGCCATCCAAATATTCACGATCTGGACGACCCGCTCGTTCACGGTCATTTTCATATTGTCGTAGAGCGAGCCTCCGCCCAGCATGTTATGGTTCAGACGGGCTTCTTGACCGTTCGGCCCTCCATGACGTCGTCCAGCTCCCGGCGCAGCGCCTCCACTTCATCCTCGCCGAGCACGATCTCCCCTTTCAGAAATCCGTTGCGGTCGAATTCTTCGATCTGGCTTTGCGTCAGCATGCGATTTGCACCTCTCACGATTGATTTGGCCTTGCGCGTATTCCCAGCATACTAAGCCTTCATCCGGATGTATTTAGCAGAATGCCAGGCAGTTTTGCGATTTTCCCATATCGCGGGGTCGAATCGCCCCCGATTCTGTCGAACGTCAAGAAATCTGGGAAAAACGCAAATAAACCTTCTTTTTTTCTAAATACAAGCGGGAGGCGCGTTAGTATGATGAAAGCGCAATCATCCTTGCGATGGAACAACGCCTCACGAGACCAATACGGGAACGCGCCGAGGAGGCGCGCCTGACAAAGGGGAGGGTTCGTCGGTTCGTTCGGTTTCCCCCGGTCGCTCCGCAACCATGCGCAAACGTATATATATACGCGGACCGGTCGTCCGTCATTACTGATGTAAGCGTTTTCTATTACGTGTTGGAAAGCCAGCGGGTTCGCCAAATTTAACGGTCGGAGGATGCCTATGAGAAAGAAGAAGCACAGATCGCTCGCGCTGCTGTGCGCGGCCGCGCTGATCCTGTCCGCCGCATTGAGCGCGTGCGAAAGCGGAGGCGGCGGAGGCGCGGAGATCGGAGCCATTAACGACGGCTCCCAGGAAGGCAACGCCGGCGGCACGAACGCGAATGCCGGCGACGCGAAGCCGGAGAACGGCGCCGATGCCGCGGCGCCGGCGGACGGAGGCGCCGCGCCGGCGGAAGACGCCAAGCCGACCGCGTTCCAGCAGTCGCCGGGGCTAGGCAGCTTCGCGGTTCCGCTCAAGGACCGTCTGCCCGAGGACTACAAGATCACGAATGAAATGCCCAGCAGCCTGCTGAACTACGAGATTGGCACGTATGGCGGCACCCTGCGCACGGTCACGTCGGTCGTCGACTGGGACGCGGACGTCTTCATCATGAACGACGAGGCGCTGCTGAACACGCCGGGCCTGCTCGGCGAAGAGGTCACGGGCAACGTCCTGAAGAGCTACGAGATGAGCAGCGACGAGAAGAGCTTCACGTTCCATATGCGCAAGGGCCTCAAGTGGTCGGACGGCCAGCCGGTCACGACCGAGGACGTCCGGTTCACCGTCGAGGACGTGCTGATGAATAAGGAGCTGACGCCGATCTTCCCCGCGTGGCTGAACGGCGGCGGCGATCCGAACGGCAAGCCGTTCGCGTTCGAGCTGATCGACGAGTACACCTTCAAGCTCAGCTTCGACCAGCCGTACGGCGGCTTCCTGCTCAGCCTGGCGGTCCAGGGCTGGCGGGGGTACACCGACCTGCTGAAGCCGGCGCATTTTCTGAAGAACTACCACACCAAGTATACGGAGCTCGCCAAGCTGGAGCCGGAGATCAAGAAGGCCGGATTCAAGAAGGGCGAGTGGGTGAATCTCTTCAATGACGTGGACGTCACGAACTGGGATCTCACGAAGCCCAGAGCCATCGGCTTCCCGGTGCTCTATCCGTGGATGATGACGAAGAAGACGAACACGACGGCGACCTTCGAGCGCAACCCGTATTATTTCAAGGTCGACTCCGCGGGCAACCAGCTCCCGTACATCGATAAAATCCAAAGCACGCTCGTTCAGGACATCGAGATGGTCACGCTGAAGACGATCGCCGGCGAGGTCGACTTCTCCCGCGAATCGGCGTCCCTGGTCAAGATGCCGCTGTACCGCGAGAACGAGAGCAAGGGCTTCAAGGCGCTGCTCAGCAATCTTCACGTGTCGCCGACGGACATCTTCCTGAATCTCAGCAGCAGCGACAAGAACTGGTCGCAGGTCGTGAACGACGTGCGGTTCCGCAAGGCGCTCAGCCTCGCGCTCGACCGCGACGAGATCATCGACTCCATCTATTACGGGTTCGCGGAGAAGAACAGCTGGCAGGATTCCACGTACAACGTGGACGAAGCCAACAAGCTGCTCGACGAGATGGGGATGAAGAAGGGCTCCGACGGCTTCCGGGCCGGACCGGACGGCAAGAAGTTCACGATTCCGCTCGAAGTCGGCGCGCAGGCGCCCGACATCGTGCCGATGACCGAGCTCGTCGTCGAGATGTGGAAGCAGCTCGGCCTCGACGTCACGATGAAGAAGATCGACGGGACGCTGTGGGGCAAGCGCAACGAGGCGAACGAGCTGAAGGCGACCATCATCTGGGCGGCCGACCCGATGTGGTATTACGGCGATTGGGGTCAGGGCATCTGGGGGCCGGCCTGGAACCTGTACAATACCTCCGGAGGCAAGAAAGGCGTCAAGCCGCCGGACGACGTCGCGGCGTTCTACCAGAGCCTGGCAAAGGCGAACGTCGCCAATCCGAAGGACGCCAAGGCGATCGTCGACAATGAGATCAAAAAAGCGCTCGGCGACAAATTCTACTTCATCGTACCGCTTCAGAACGTCAAGCAGCCGCTCATCGTGAACGCGAAGCTGCGCAACGTCGGCAACGAGAACGCGCTTGCGGTCGCGACCGATTACGCCGGCGAGCAGCTGTTCTTCGGCAAGTAAGCCCAGGCTCGGCATCGCCCAGGAGCAACGGCAGCGTCTTTGCCGCCTGGGCGCTGCCGTTTGAGCCATTCCCGAGAGGAGGGAGCGCATGCTCCATTACATCGGCTACCGGGTGCTGCAGCTGATCCCGCTGCTGATCGCGATCAGCATCATCGTGTTCTTCATCATCCAGCTGCCGCCCGGCGATTTTCTGTCCACGTACATCCAGCAGCTGGAGCTGTCCGGCACGAAGGTCGACGCCGGCACGATCCTGAATTTGCAGCGGCAGTACGGGCTGGATCAGCCGTTCATCGTCCAATACCTCATCTGGATCAAAAACATCGTCGTGAACGGCGACCTGGGCCGTTCCTTTCAATGGAACCAGCCGGTATCCGAGGTGCTCGGCGGCCGGCTGATGCTGACGATGGTCATTTCGGTCGTCTCGCTGATCTTCGTCTGGATCGTCGCGATTCCGATCGGCATCTACTCCGCCGTGCGGCAGTATTCGATTCTCGATTACGTGTTCACGTTCATCGGCTTCATCGGGCTCGCCGTTCCCGGCTTCCTGATCGCGCTGGTCGTGTTGTACTTCGTGTTCGCCACGACGGGCGTCTCGCTAAGCGGCCTGTTCTCGCCGGAATACGTGGACGCGCCGTGGAGCATGGCGAAGGTGATGGATATGCTTCCGCGGCTGGTGCTGCCCGTCGTGATCATCGGCATGTCCGGCACGGCCGGCCTGATCCGCGTCATGCGGGGCATGCTGCTCGACGAGCTTTCGAAGCAATACGTCATCACCGCCCGCGCCAAAGGGGTCGAGAGCAAGAAGCTGCTGTTCAAGTATCCGGTCCGCATGGCGATCAATCCGCTTATCAGCACCATCGGGTGGACGCTGCCCGCGCTCATCTCCGGCGAAGCGATCGTGTCCATCGTCATGAATCTGCCGACGACCGGGCCCGTGCTGCTGCGGGCGCTCATGTTCCAGGATATGTACCTCGCGGGCAGCTTCCTGCTGATCGTGAGCGTGCTGACCGTCGTCGGCACGCTGATATCCGACATTCTGCTCGCGTGGCTCGATCCGCGCATCCGGTTTGGAGGGGTTGCCGATTGAATACCGCCGTACCGACGAAAGCGGAGAAGAAACGATGGTTCCGCCTCGGCAAGGTCCCGAAGACGGCCGAGCCGGACGAGGCGTACGAGGTCGCTTCCCAGTGGAAGCTGATGTGGTGGAAATTCAAGAAGCACCGCATCGCCATGGCCGCGGCCGTCGTGCTCGTCCTGTTCTACCTGTCCGCGCTGTTCTGCGAATTCCTGTCGCCGCATCTGCCGCTCGACCGGTACACCGCCTATAAGAACGCGCCTCCGCAGGCGATCCATTTCTACAGCAAGGAATCCGGCTTCAGCCTGCGTCCGTTCGTCTACGACATGAAAATGAGCGTCAACCAGGAGACGTTCCTCCGGACGTTCCAGCCCGATACGTCCAAGAAGTATTACCTCCACTTCTTCGTCAAGGGACGGGAATATACGATGTGGGGGCTGTTCAAGACGGACATCCACCTCTTCGGGACGAAGGACGTCCGCGCCCCGTTGTTTCTCGCCGGGACGGACGATCTCGGACGCGACCTGCTGTCCCGGATGATCTACGGCGGCCGGATCTCGCTTTCCTTCGGGGTGCTGGGCATCGTGCTGACGCTGATCCTCGGACTGCTGCTCGGCGGCCTGTCGGGCTATCTCGGGGGCGTGACCGATACGATCGTGCAGCGGACGATCGACCTGCTGATCTGCATTCCGACGATTCCGCTGTGGATGGCGATGTCCGCCGCGCTGCCGCGCGACTGGTCGGCGCTGGAAATCTACTTCGGCATGGTCATCATCTTCTCGATCATCGGCTGGACGGGGCTGGCGCGCGTCGTGCGGGGCAAGATTCTGTCGCTGCGCGAAGAGGACTTCACGATGGCGGCGCGGCTCGCCGGCGCGAGCGATCTGCGGATCATCCGCAAGCATCTGCTGCCGTCGTTCGCCAGCTACACGATCGTGACGGTGACGCTGTCCATCCCGGCGACGATTCTCGGCGAGACGGCGCTCAGCTTCCTCGGGATCGGCCTGGCCCCGCCGGTCGTCAGCTGGGGCGTGCTGCTGCAGGATTCGCAAAATCTCGAGACGCTGGCCCACCATCCTTGGCTGCTCTGGCCGGCGGCGCTGATCGTCGTGACCGTGTTGATGTTCAATTTCTTGGGAGACGGGCTCCGCGACGCGGCCGATCCCTACAAATAAGGAGGCCGTGCGATGAGCATCGAGCTGCCGAACCGGCCGCTGGCCGGCTCGATCGAGGACGACGACGTCATTTTGCAGGCGACCGGCCTGAAGGTGCATTTCCATTTGGACGAAGGCAGGCTCAAATCCGTTGACGGCGTGGACCTGCTCATCCGCAAGGGCAAAACGCTGGGCATCGTCGGCGAGAGCGGCTGCGGCAAGAGCGTGACGTCGCAGGCGCTGCTGCGGATCGTGCCGAAGCCGGGCCGCGTGGAGGGGGAAATTCTGCTTAAGCGCGGGGGCGGCGAGGCGAAGGCGGAGTTCGTCGATCTGGCGAAGCTGGACGGGGACGGCAAGGAGATCCGGAGCGTCCGGGGCGGGGAGATCGCGATGATTTTCCAAGAGCCGATGAAGGCGTTCTCGCCGATCCACACCATCGGCAACCAGATCATGGAGGCCATCCTGCTGCACCGGACGAACGACAAGAAGGAGGCGCGGGAGATCGCGCTCGAGACGCTCGCCAGCGTCGGCATGTCGAACCCGAAGCAGCGGCTGGACGAATATCCCCATCAGCTGTCCGGCGGCATGCGCCAGCGCGCGATGATCGCCATGGCGCTCGCCTCGCACCCGAAGATCCTGATCGCGGACGAACCGACGACGGCGCTGGACGTGACCGTGCAGGCCCAGGTGCTGATGCTGATCAACCGGCTGAAGGAGAAGCTCGGCACGTCGGTCGTCTTCATCACGCACGATCTCGGCGTCATCGCGGAAATGTCCGACGAGGTGGCGGTCATGTATCTCGGCAAAGTCGTCGAATACACGGACGTCGATACGCTGTTCTACGGCCCGCGCCATCCGTACACGAAGGCGCTGCTGCATTCGATTCCGTCCGTCGCGCACCGGAACGCGCGGCTCGAATCGATCGAAGGCTCGGTGCCGTACCCGATGAACCTTCCGGCGGGCTGCGGGTTCTACTCCCGCTGCCCGAAGGCGCAGGCGGGGGCGTGCAACGTCGCGGACATTCCGCTGATCAAGGTGAAGGACAATCATTACGTGCGCTGTCTGTTCGCCGAAGACGATACGACCGGAGGAGGTGCGGGACAATGAGCGTGCGCGAGGCCGATCTCGGAGGCCGGGCTAACATGGGGGCCGGGCAAGGCGACGTCATTTTGAACGTCCAATCGTTGAAAAAATATTTTCCGATCCGGAAAGGCTTTCTCCAGCGGACGGAAGGCTACGTCAAGGCGGTCGACGACGTGAGCTTCTATATCCGCGAAGGCGAGACGTTCGGGCTCGTCGGCGAATCCGGCTGCGGCAAGACGACGCTCGGCCGCTGCGTGCTGCGGGCCATCGAGCCGACGGAAGGGGCGACGCTGTTCAAGGACCGGGAAGGCCGCGTCAGCGACCTCAACAGTCTGGACAACAAACGTATGCGCAAGCTCCGCCGGGACATCCAGCTGATCTTCCAGGATCCCTATTCGTCCCTCAATCCCCGGATGACCGTGTACAACATCGTGGCGGAGCCGCTGATCTGCAACGGGATCGCGCACGGCGAAGAGCTGCGGAGCCGGGTCCGCCAGCTCATCGAGCTGGTCGGGCTGAACAGCCGCCACATGGACCGGTATCCGCACGCGTTCAGCGGCGGCCAGCGCCAGCGGATCGGCATCGCCCGCGCGCTCGCGACGAATCCGCGGTTCGTCGTCTGCGACGAGGCGGTCAGCGCGCTGGACGTGTCCGTGCAAGCCCAGATCTTGAACCTGCTGCAGGATTTGCAGCGGCAGCTCGACCTTAGCTACTTGTTCATCTCGCACGACTTGGGCGTCATTCAGCATATCTCCGACCGGGTCGGCGTCATGTACGTCGGGCGGATGGTGGAGACGGGTCGGACCGCGGAGCTGTTCCGGCGGCCGCGCCATCCGTATACGGAGGCGTTGCTGTCCGCCAAGCCGGTGCCGGATCCGCGCCGGAAGTCCGAGCGGATCGTGCTGCAGGGCGAGGTCGCCAATCCCGCGAAGCCGCCGTCGGGCTGTTATTTTCACCCGCGCTGTCCGTACGCGCAGGAGACGTGCAGGCTTCAGAAGCCGGAATGGCGAAGAGTCGGCGAGGATCACTTCGTCGCCTGCCATCTCGCCGACGAATTGACGCTGCAGGGAGCGCTCGAATTATGAGCCCCCTCCTCGGCGCGATCCTGCTCTACGTCGCGGCGTTGATCGGCTTCCTGCTCGGCACGGCGGCGTTCGTCCGCTTCGCGGTCAATCGCCTGATCGGGCGGAAGCACCGGCTGCTGGAAGAAATCTTGGACACCGGCAAGCTGCCGCAGGCCTGGACGGACGGGGCCGCCCGGCCCGCGGACGCGGAGAAGCGGGTCAGGCGGCTGGCGGCTTACGTCCGCAAGACGCGGCTGGTCGACGGCGAAGAGACCCGCGCGCTACTGCTGGCCAGGCTGGAGCAAGCCGGAACGTCCGGAAAGGAATAGCGCGCATGGATCCTTATCTGAGACAAGAGAAGCGCAGGGCCAGCGCCGGCTTTCTGTCCTGGCTGCTCGTCCTCGCGCCGTCGCTGCTCGCCCTGTTCCTATGGCTGTCGCTGCAGCGGGCGATCGAGATCGCGCTCGTCGCGGGCGGCGTCAGCACGTGGTCGTGGAGCGCGATCAAGTCGTTCGCGTTCATCGGCTTCGGCCTGGCGTGGCTCGCCGGCGTCTTCTTGATGCAGCATCTGCTGTACCGGAGCGCGCTCCGCGGCCGGCTGTCCGACCGGATCCTGCAGCTGCTCGCGCTGCTGCTGGGGCTGCTGGCGTGCAGCCAAGCGATCCGCTATCCGCTCGGCGAGGCGGCCACTTTCCGTTCGCTGCTGCCGGTCGTCCTCGAGGCGGCGGCGGCCGTCCTGCTGTACGCGGGCTGCCGCATCGCCCGCGCGCGGCGGGCGGCCCGATCGGATCCGGCGGATCGTTAGCTTCGAGAAGATGAGGAGGACCCGATGGGAGAAGTGCCGCACTACCTGACGATCAAACGCGACATTCAACGGCTGATCCGCGACGGGCAGCTCCTTCCCCACGTGCTGCTGCCGGGACGCTGGAAGCTCACGGAGCAATACGGCTGCAGCTGGGCGACGGTCAACCGCGCCATCCAGGAATTGATTCTCGAAGGCATGCTGTACGCCGAGAAGGGGAAGGGGACGTTCGTCAGCCCCGCGGCTCCCGGGCGGGCAGGCCCGGTCCGCACGCTGTCCGTGCTGCTGTGCAGCTTTACCGAGAGCGTCTACCATTCCGTGCTGAAATTGATGCAGGGCATTCACGAGGCGGCGGGCGAAAGCGGCGTGCACGCGGAATTTACCGGCATGCGGGAACCGGGGCGGCTCCATGACCTGGGCGGACTCGACGGCCGGATCGTCATCACGCCGGGGGCGGCGGATTATCCCGAGCTGGCCAAGTCGGTCTCGCGCGGAGAGCGGTTCGTCGTGCTCGGCTCCGAATTCCGCGAGCCCGGCGGGCGGTGGGTCAGCTCCGATACGCGGGAAGGGACGCGCCGGGCGGTCGGGCAGCTGCTCGCCGCCGGACACCGCCGCATCCTGCTGTTCGGGCTGCGGCGCGGCATGGCAAACTACGAGCAGAAGGCGCGCGGGTACGAGCTGGCGCTGACCGAATACGGCCTGAAGCCCGACGCGGACTGGATGGTGTACCGCCCCGAGAAGCCGGCGGACGCCGAAGCGCTGCTTGGCCGCTGGATGGGCGGACATCCCGCGTGCAGCGCCGTGTTCGCCGCGGATTACACGTCGGGCTTGGCCGTGCTCGGCTGGGCGATGAAGGCCGGCGTCCGCATTCCGCGGGACCTCTCGCTGTTCGTCATGGGGGAAGTGGATTCGTCGCCGTATCTGGTCGTGCCGCCGAGCAGCGTGGTGCAGCCGTTCGCGGAGATGGGCAGGCAGGCGGTCCGGATGGCGCTCGGCGACGACGACGCGCCGTCGGCGCTGCTCCCTTGCCGGATCATTCATCGCCAATCGGTGCTGCCGCCTTCCGGCCGCGCGTAACGGAGGCTTTGAGGCACGTCCAAGGAACGGCGGGCTCGCCGATGCAGGGGAGGATCAGCTTCGCCATCGGGGATCAGCTTCGCCAAGCTGCCAATGAACGTTTGGGTACGCACGATGCCAGGCTAATACGAAGCCCCGACCGGGCTTAGGGCATGGATTCTTATCGGGAGGCGACCGTTCATGCATATGGGGAACTTGATGGATTTGACGCCGAGATTGAATTTCGCGAGCCGCGACCGGGCGCGGGCGGGGGACCGCTGGGGGCCGCGGACGATTCCGGATTGGCAGATCTTCTCGGTCGTGTCCGGGGAAGCGCTGCTGAAGCTGGGCAGGCAAACCTACCGGATCCGTCCGGGCGAGAGCGTCCTCTATGGGCCAAACAGTCCCCATGATCTGTCCGCCGAGCAGCCGACCGAATATTTCAGCTTCCACTTCTCCTGGCACGAGACGTCTCCGGCGCCGGTGCATCCCGCGTACCGCATCCAGAACGTGCCGGCAGGCGCGCTGATGACGCGTCCCGAAAGCTGCGGCATCTTCGTGCCCGGCGTGGGCGAAGTGGAGCTTCCCCCGCATTTCCCGACGGGCGGGCTGGATGCCCTCATGCTCCGGATGGTCAAGGAATACCATGACGAAGCGGCCGGCAATTATTTTTTGCTGCGCGCAATGCTGATGGAGCTGCTCGTGCTGCTCATCCGCCAGCTCGCCCGCCAGCCTAACGGCGCGCCGGTCAGCAAGATCGAGCCCGCGCTTGCCGCGATCCGGGACAATCCCGGCGCCAAGTGGACGGTGTGCCGGCTCGCCGAGATGTGCGGTTACCATCCGAGCTATTTTACGGGCCTGTTCTTCCAGGAGGTCGGGCAAAATCCGAAGGAGTACCTGATCGCGGAGCGGGTCCGGCAGGCCAAGACGGCGCTGCTCAAGGGCGAGCCGGTCGAACAGATCGCCGAGAGCCTGGGCTATGCCAGCATCCATTATTTCAGCAGCAGCTTTAAGAAAGCGACGGGCCTCTCGCCGAGCGAATTCAAGCAGAATCCGGCCACCCTGGTTCAACTGCTGGCCGCCAAGTCCTGAGCTTGGCCGCCGCTTGCGCCCTAAACGACGAAGAACGCCCTTGCACCAGACCGGCTCGGCCGGCGTGCAAGGGCGTTTTGGCGTCAGTTCGTTTCCTTCGTGTCCTTCGGATGGCGGCGCGGATGCTGCAGATGCGCCTCGAGCGAGCTCGTCTCCTTCTTGGCCACGAGCCGCACGTCCGTCGTGCCTTCATGGTGATTCTCGAAATCGAGCTGCGCGAGCTCCCATTCCGTCGTGCCGAGTTGCGGATCGGCAGGGAAGATGTCGCCGCGGCTCAGCTTCTCCTCGCGGCCCCATTCGTTCTTGTAGACGCCGTCCACCTCGACCGGCTCGCCGGACATGGGTTCCATTTCGAAATGCCGTTGTTGTTCGCTCATATCGATCGCCTCCTGATGTCAATCGCGTCCGCGGCCTACAGGCCGTGCTTCGGCACGGCAGCGCGGTCAGCTTCGGATTGGGCTTTGCTCGCCGAATCCTTGCCTTGGCCGCCGCTGCGGTCCGCCTTGGACTGCGCCCGGCTGGCGGCGCGCTGCAGATGGGAAGGATGTTCGCCTGACATAACGCATCGTCCTCCTGATCGGATAAGTCATGATGACCCACCTTCAGTGTGCCACGGCGGCGCGCAAACTATGTGCGACGCCGGCCGCCAGCCGTGATCGTGTTCAACATGGGGCGGCCGCTTCCTTGCGGGCTACTTCATCTGATACCGGGCTTCCAGCCGCTTGCCGCCGAACCACATGACGACGAGCAGCACGAGCGCGAGCAGGATCCGCCACGGCTGTTCGAGCAGGTCGCCGATGTTGAAGCTGAGCAGCGACACGGCGAAGATCATGACGGCTTTGCCGAGCAGGATGGCGAGGGCGAAGGAGCGGAACGAGATGCCGCTCAGGCCGGAGATGACGTTAATGAGCGCGGACGGCGAGAAGGGAAAGCAGGCGAAGAGGAAGATCGGCGTGAATCCTTTGCGCTCCACGAAGCCGAGCAGCTTGCCCGTGCGCGGGAAGCGCCTGCGCAGCCAGCCGCCGAAATGGCCGCCGAGCTTGCGCGAGAGCCAGAACAGCAGCAGGGAGCCGCTGCAGACGCCGATCCACGAGTAGAGCGAGCCGAGGAACAGGCCGTAAATATTGGCGTTGGCCGCCACGAAGACGAGCAGCGGCAGCACCGGAATGAACGATTCCGCGAGCGGCAGGAGGATGCCGGGGAGCGGACCGAAGGCGGAGTAGCTCTCGAGCGTCCGCTGCAAATGCTCCAAATCCATGCCCTTGAGCTCTTGGAGCCAGTTGTCGATCAATTCCATTCCTTGGTCCCCCTGTATCGTGTGGGCCCGTCAGCCGGGCGTCTTGGGATCGTGAAACGCGCGGAACGGAAACCAAATATAAAAAAAGCCGATCGCGGCATACATGATGCCGCAGTATAAGAGCACGTGGGCTTGGCTCTGCCACAGCGCGAGCGTGCCGCCCACCACGGGGCCGACCATGCCGCCGATCCCTTCGACGGTGGAGAAGATGCCCCAGCCGAGCCCTTGCTGCTTCGGCGGCACGTAATTGGCGAGCAGCGCGTTCCAGGCCGGCAGCAGCGTGGCGTAGGAGAGCCCGAGCAAGCCGGTCAGCGCGATGCAGATCCAGATCGGCGGCGCCATGGAGAGCAAGTACAACCCCCCGCCGATCAGCACGAAGCCGAGGACGAGGAACCACTTCTTGCCGCCGAGCATGTCCGACAGACGGCCGAGCGGCATGAGGCTGATGACAGTGCAAGCACCGCCCGCCAGCAGCAGCAGCGAATACTGCGAGCCGTTCATGCCGAGCTTGTCTTCCGCGAAGCTGGGGAGGATGGGCACGAGCATGCCCGCGCCCATCGTCTGCAGCACCATGCCGGGAAGCAGCAGCCGCATATGGCGCAGCCGCTCCCGCAGGATGGCGAACTGCTCGCTGAGCGGAAGCGTCGGCGCGACGCCGGACGCCCGGCCGCTCGTGAGCAGCAGCGAGAACAGCCAGCTGAGCACGGCGATGCCGAGAATCAGATAATAGGCCGCCGTCCGGCTGACGTCCAAAAGCAGATTGCAGGCGATCGGCCCGGCGCCGATGCCGATGAACCAAACCGTATAGAAATACCCCATTTGCATCGCCCGCCGCTCGCCCGTGACTTTGGTCAGGCAGACGATCCAGATCGGCGAGATGCCGACGCCGTACAAGGCCGAAGCCAAGATGAACAGCCAAGGCTCATCCGCGATCGGAAGCAGCAGAATGCCGGCAATGGAGATGAGCAGCCCGGTATGGACGACGAAGCGGATGGAGAAGCGGTCGAGCAGGTATCCGATGAAGATTTTGAGCACGGTGTCCGTCAGATAATGGGCCGTGATGGCGATGCCGATAATGTCGAGCGACAGCCCGAGCGTCTTCTCCCCGTAAATGGGCAGAAAGCTGATGAGCGCGGCGCCGCGGATGAATTCGACGAACAGCAGAATGACGGAGAACAACATGATTTCGCGGCTGAAACGACTTGGTTTGATGACGGTCACAACCCCTTGTACGTCGGAATCCCGAAATGGTTTCTCCCATGCCTGGGCGATTATAGCCGGACGGACGTCCTCTCCATTATATGCAAGCTGGAACAAAAATCCAAGGCGACGGACTCGGCCGCGTCCTTGCGCTGGAGCTTCCGGGCTCTGGCGCGATGCTGCGCAAGCACGACGGGATCACGGATCAGCGCCGCGATGCCCCGAGCCAGCTCATCCGGCGTATGGATCAGGCGGGCGGCGGATTGGCCGGCCAGGTAGCGCGCGTTGTTCCGTTCTTGGCCCGGTACGGGCTGGTAGGCGAAGATCGGCAGGCCGAGCGACAGCGATTCCGCGAGCGTGACGCCGCCGGGCTTCGTGACGATGCAGGCGGAGAGCGCCATGAGCTCGTGCATCCGCTCGACGTAGCCGAAGACGCGCAGCCGCCCGCTCGCGCAGGCTTCCGCGGCCGTCTCCGGGAGGGCCGCTGCCAGCGCTTCGTTGCGCCCGCACACGACGGCAACGGTAAGATCAGGATACCCTAATAGCGGGGAAATCATAGCCTGGACCGCGGCCGCGGCCGCCTGCGCGCCGGCCATGACGAGCACGACGGGGCTGCCGGCGCGGAAGCCGTAACGCTCGCGCGCCGAGGGATCGGCCGCCGCCGCGCGGAAGCCGCGCCTGATCGGAATGCCGCTGACGCAGACGCGGCGTTCGGGGATGCCGAGCGCTTGCAGCTCGTGCTTCATGTCGCCGGTCGGCACGTAATAGCGGTCGATGTCGGGATGGACCCAGCGGCGGTGCAGGTCGAAATCCGTCACGACGGTGCAGGTCGGGATGCGAAGGCCGATGCGTTTCTTGAGCGCGGGCATGGCGAGCAGGGGGAAGGTATGGATCACGGCATCTGGGCGCTGGCCGAGCAAGATCCGGCGCAGCCGCTCGCGGCCGAATGAGTGGAGCCAGTTGGCGAAGACGGAGTCGTGCTTCATGGGCTTGGTCCGGTCGTACAGCCAGCCATACAAGCCGGGGATGAGCGAGTAGCTCTTCTGATAGACATGCCGTGTCATGGCGTTGATCCACGGATGCGCTTCGGCGAGCAGGTCGACGAGCACGGGCTCGCCGAGCCCCCGGTCTTCGATCGCTTCGCCGATCGCGCGCGCGGCCTGCAAATGCCCGTCGCCGTAAGAGGCGTACAGAATCATGATCTTCATTGCGAACGCACCTCCCTACAGGCAAGGATAGCGCCGGAATGTCACAGGGCCGTTAGCGGTGTATGAAGTGATTGTAAGGAATAGGAAAAAGCCTTGAAACGCGCGACGGACGGGCGTTTCAAGGCTTGGCCGTTAAGGAGGAACAAGGGCGTAGGACGCAGCGTCGTTGGCGGAAAGGGGCACCGGCCGAGGTGTTCGCCCGTTCAGATCAGCAGGTTGAACAGCACGGGGTCCTTATTCAGCTCGAGGTAGCTGAGGCCCTTCTGGTTCATGCGGGCGATGAGCGGCTCGTAGTCGCAGCGCTGCTTCAGCTCGATGCCGACGAGCGCGGGGCCATTGTCCTTGTTATGCTTCTTGGTGTACTCGAAGCGGGTGATGTCGTCGTCCGGCCCGAGCACCTCGTCGAGGAATTCGCGCAGGGCGCCGGCCCGCTGCGGGAAGCTGACCATGAAGTAATGCTTCAGCCCTTCGAATACGAGCGAGCGCTCCTTGATCTCCTGCATCCGGTCGACGTCGTTGTTGCCGCCGCTCACGACGCAAACGACGGTCTTGCCCGCGATCTGGTCGCGGTACAGGTCGAGCGCGGCGATCGGCAGGGCGCCGGCCGGCTCCGCGACGATGGCGTTCTCGTTGTACAAGTCGAGCATCGTCGTGCATGCCTTGCCTTCGGGCACGAGGACGATATCGTCGAGCAGCTCGCGGCACATGCGGAACGTCAGGTCGCCGACGCGCATCACCGCCGCGCCGTCGACGAACTTGTCGATCGCCCCGAGCGGCACGACTTCGCCGGCGTCCAGCGAGACGCGCATCGACGGCGCGCCCTCCGGCTCCACGCCGATCAGCCGCGTGGCGGGCGAGACGGCTTTGATGTACGCGGCGACACCTGCCGCGAGCCCGCCGCCGCCGATCGTGACGAAGACGAAGTCCGGCGCGGTCTCGACCGCCTCCATGATTTCCTTGCCGATCGTGCCGTTGCCGGCGATGATCCGCGGATCGTCGAACGGATGGATGAAGGCCAGATCGTCCTTGCGGCTCGCCTCCATCGCTTCCCGGAAGGCGTCGTCGAACGTGTCGCCGGTCAGGACGATCTCCACGTCGGGGCCGCCGAAAAACTTGACCTGGTTGACCTTCTGCCGCGGCGTCGTGCTCGGCATGAAGATCTTGCCGGGGATGCCGAGCGCGTGGCAGGAGTACGCGACGCCCTGCGCGTGGTTGCCGGCGCTCGCGCAGATGACGCCGCGCATGAGCCGCTCCGGCGGGAGCGATTTAATGAGATGGTAGGCGCCCCGCAGCTTGAAGGAGCGGACGACCTGCAGGTCCTCGCGCTTCAGCAGGACGTTGCAGCCGTAGCGCGCGGACAGCACGCGGTTCTGCTGCAGCGGCGTGCGCGCGGCCACTTCCTTCACATGCATCTGCGCCTGGGCGATCTCCGTCAGTCCGACCGTCAGCGCTTCGTAATTTCGTTCGTGTCCCATGGGAACCGTCCCCTTTGCTCGAATTGGATTCAATGTATCGCTCCGGCGGACCACCGCCGGAACATAAAAAAATCCCGTCCCCGATAAGGGACGAGATTGCCTCGCGTTACCACCCTGCTTCCGTCCGGCATGGCGATTGACGCCCTTATGCCCGATCGACGGCTCTTTGCCGCGTACGATCATACGCGCTCCGGGTAACGGCGGATACCGTCCGCGCTTACCGGCCCCGTTCGTCTGACGGAGGCTTGCGTTTCGGCGCGGCTTCTCGGGGAGGATGCGGCAACGGCGGGCAATCGTCGGCTTTCAGCGGGCACCGACTCTCTGGGGATTGCCTGATGCGCGGAGCGCGTGTTCCCTTCTGCGAATGTGGCGATGTCGGGAATGAATTATATTTGTTATACCCCTCCGGCCGGGTAAATGTCAACGGCAAAAATAAGACAGGCCCCGGGAACGTCCGCCTCGGCCGCCGCCGACCCGCTTCGGCCCCCGCTGTTACGCGTCCGCGTCGCCGGCGAGATCCCGGAACGGCGACAGGTCGACCTGTGGATACGACAATCCGAGCGAGCCGAGCTTGGATTCCACGATGCGGAGCACGAGATAGTCGCGGAACCAGCGGTTGTTCGCCGGGACGACGTACCACGGGTTGCGTTTGGTCGCGGTCGCCCGGAACGCCTGCTCGTAGGCTTTGGCGTACGCTTTCCAATACCGCCGTTCTTCTAGGTCGGCGGGGTCGAACTTCCACAGCTTCTCGGGATTCTCCATTCGCTCGCGGATTTTTCTTAACTGGAAGTCCGGGGAGATGTGGAGGAAAATTTTGACGATGGCGATGCCGCCGTCGGTCAGCATGTTCTCGAAATGGCGGATGTGCTTGAGCCGCCGCTCCGCTTCCTTGTCGTCGACGGCCCCGTGCACGCGCGTGACGAGCACGTCCTCGTAGTACGACCGGTTGAAGGCGACGATCGCGCCTTTGGCCGGGGCGACCTTGTGCGCGCGCCACAGGAAATCGTGCGCCGACTCGTCGGCCGTCGGCTTCTTGAAGCTCTCCGCCCGGAAGCCCTGCGGGTTCAGCCCGGCGAGCACCTTCTTGATGACGCCGTCCTTCCCGCTGCAGTCCATACCCTGGAACACAATGAGCACGCCGTTCGACTTGCTCGCGAACAGCTTCTCCTGATGCTCCTTCAGCTTGTCCTTGAGCGCGTCGAATTCGGCCTCGATCTCGTCTTTGCCGCCGATGCCTGCGGTATCCTCGGGGGCGAAATCCGCGAGGGACGCGCCCTTCTTGCCGTTCAGCCGGTAGTTGTCCAACATGGGCATTCTCCTTTACGTCGTCCGAAATGCGCTTCTCTTGCCTCGCGGCAGCGCCTGCCCGGCGGAAAAATCCGTCGTCTGCAAACGCGAAACGCTGTGTTAAAATGGATTATACTAGAAATCGTTCCGCCATGCCCGCGGACCGGGAAGGGGCGGCGCGCCGGCTCGGACGTCTACCGGTTCGATTTCGGGCATGACGAACATCTGGGAGTGAAACGGCTGTGGACTTGGCGTACCGGGCAATGACGATGGACGATTACGATGCGAGCTTCGCGCTCTGGGCCGCTACCGAAGGCATGGTGCTGAGCGCTTCCGACGAGCGGGAGCAAATCGAAGCATTTCTGCGGCGCAATCCGGGCCTCAGCTTCGTCTGCGCCGAGGGCGAGCGGCTGGCAGGCACGGTGCTGTGCGGCCATGACGGCCGCAGGGGCTTCCTCTACCATGCCGCCGTGGCACCCGGCATGCGCGGCAGGGGCATCGGCGGAACGCTCGCCCGGCTCGCCCTCGCGAAGCTGCGGGAAGCGGGCATCGGCAAGTGCCACCTGTTCGTGCTCGAGAGCAATGAGCTCGGGCAGGGCTTCTGGGCCTGGTCGGGCTGGGAGAAGCGGGAGGGCATCCTGCTGTATTCGGCCGATACTTGACCGGACGAGAGGCGTCCGCGAAGGAAGAAGGAAGAGACAAGCGCCGGGCGGCAATGCCGCGGCAGGCGGGACATTCAACTTGAGGAGGACGAAGACAATGGGACAAACGAGCATTCAGCACATGGTGATTTTCAACTTGAAGCATGAGGCGGGATCGGAAGCGGCGGAGAAGTTTCTGCGCGACGGCGAGCGCCAGCTCACCTCCATTCCGGTCGTGAAGCAGTTCAGCGTATTCCGCCAGGTCAGCCCGAAGAATGACTACGACTACGGGTTCTCCATGGTCTTCGACAATCAGGCGGATTACGAGACCTATAACGCGCATCCGCAGCACGTCGATTTCGTGGAAACCCGCTGGGTGCCGGAAGTGTCGCGGTTCCTGGAGATCGATTTCGAGAAATACGGGCAGCAAGCGTAGGCGGGCGAGACGCGTGAAGCTCGGCGGCATCAATCATCTGCTCTTCTCCGTGTCGGACTTGGACCGGTCCATCGCGTTCTACCGCGATGTCTTCGGCGCCAAGCTGCTCGTCCGGGGCCGGGCGACGGCGTATTTCGACCTGAATGGGCTGTGGCTGGCGCTGAACGCGGAGCCGGACATCCCGCGCGGCGAGATCCGGCAGTCGTACACGCACATCGCGTTCTCGGTCGAGGAGGCGGCGTTCGACGACGCCGTGCGGCGGCTGGAAGCGCTGGGCGCGGACATGCTGCCGGGGCGCGAGCGGGACGAGCGCGACAAACGTTCGGTCTACTTCGCCGACCCCGACGGCCACAAGTTCGAATTCCATACCGGCAGCCTGCGGGACCGGTTGGCCTACTATAAAGCCGAGAAGCCGCATATGCTGTTCTGCGAGGATTGAAGATCCCGACCGGCTGATGGACCGACCGTCCTTCGGCGCAAACCCCCGCGTTTCGTTTCCGGCTCGTCCGGCGGCGAAACGCGGGGGTTTTGTTCGTTAGGCGGCCCTTGCGGCGGCCTCGCCCCGATCGTGGGCGTTCGGAATTTTCCAACCATTTGCCGCTTATTTACAAAATATCAAAATACCATTAACAATCTCGACATAAAACTCCTATACGCTGGGGGCGAAGTCCTAGAATAGGAGTTGAAGTAGAGTTGAATATGAGAAACAAACGCCTGCTTTCCCTGCTGCTCTCCGTGGAGATCGCGGCGGGCATCGTCGTGTCGGCGGTTCCGGCCGCCGCGGCCGGGCCGCTCGCCGGCACGCCGTACGACGCGAACAGAACTTACGACGTGAACGTTCCGCACGTCGTGATCAATCAGTATTACGGGTCGGGCGTATCCACGGGCGGAGCCGCGGACTACGGTTTCATCGAGCTGTACAATCCGACGGATTCCGCCATCGATCTCAGTACATGGTCCGTCCAATATGCCGACCGGATGGCGCTGGTCGATGCCAATACCGGCGAACTGCCGCTGACCGGCCCGACCGGACCGTGGGAAGTCTTGAACTTGACCGGCAGCATCCCGGCGCACGGCTCGTACCTGATCCGCGCCGCCGCTTCGCAATCGCCGAGCGTTAAGGTGAACGTCAAGCCGGGGGATCAGCCATTCGATCGCACGCCGCCCGGCACGACGACGCAAAACAAAGGCATGAAGGTCGTCCTGATGAGCAATCAGACGCCGCTGGAACAGACGAACGTCAATCCGTCCGCCGATAAACCGGCCGGCTTCGTGGACATGCTCGGAGCGGCCGGCAATGATAAGGGCAGCACCATCGACGGCGCCGAAGGCGATTATCCGAAGGAAGCCGGCGGCCCGTCCAAGAACATCGCGCTGCGCCGCGACAATTTCATCGATACGGACAGCAATGTGAACGATTTCAAATTGATCGACTACAAGAGCCTACCGGCCGCCGAGGCCGCGCCGTTCTATCCGCATAACGCCGGCGACGGTTCGTGGGCGGCCGTGCCGGATCCGATCGCGATCTCCACGCCTTCGCTTCCGGACGCGTACAAGGGCCTTGCGTATTCGGCCGGCATCGCGGCAACGGGCGGCGTGAAGCCGTACGTCTTTGCAGCGACGGGTCTGCCGAGCGGCCTCAGCATCGATGCCGACACGGGCGCGATCTCCGGAACGCCGGCGCAGGATGCGCCCGCTTCCGCCGCGGTTAACGTTACGGTGACGGACAGCCGGTCCGAGGCGGTCAGCAAGTCGTATACGCTGAACGTGGGCACGGGCCATCCGGATACGGTCAACATCACGAAATTGGGCTCCTTCATCGCCGGCGAGCCGAACGAGGACGGCGGCGTCGCCGAAATCGTGAAGTACAACCCGGAGAACCAGAGCTACTATTCCGTCAACGGCTCCAGCACGCCGGCGACGCTCGATATCGTGAGCCTGGACAGCCAAGGCAAGCCGAATCAGGAAACGGTCCGGCGCGTCAACATCGAGGATACGGTGGCCGCGCATCTGGACGGCTTCGATTACGGCGATTTTACCAGCGTGGACATCGATACGCAGCACGATTTGGTCTACGCGGCGATTCAAGAGAAGGCGTACGACAAGAACGGCGCCATCCTCGTTTTTGATTACGACGGCAACTACGTGAAGTCGTATGAAGCCGGCGTGCAGCCGGACATGATCAAAGTCGCGAAGGACGGACGTTATGTCCTGACGGCCGACGAGGCCGAAGACCGGGAAGGCGGCGCGGATCCGGAGAAGGATCCGAAGGGCAGCGTCACGATCGTCGATACCTTGGCGGGCACGGTGAAGCACGTCCTGTTCGACGACGAGAGCGTCATCGACGACAACGTGCATCTCCGCGGCGCCGTCGCGGACGGCGTCATCACCGGACCGGCCGCGGACAAGTCGGCGGCGGAACGCGACCTCGAGCCGGAATACATCGCGCTGTCGGCCGATGAATCCGTCGCGTACGTGTCCCTGCAGGAAGGCAACGCGATCGGCACGATCGACATCGCGGGCGGCAAGGTCACGTCGGTGAAAGGGCTTGGCTACAAGGACCTGAACCTGCCGGGAAATTCGCTGGACCTCGTCAAGGACGGCGCGATCAAGTTCGAGAGCGTGCCGTTCAAGGGCATGTACATGCCGGACGGCATCGACACGTACAGCGTGAACGGCAAGACGTACGTGTTCACGGCCAACGAAGGCGACAGCACGGATTGGCCGGGCAGAACGAACGTCTCGACGATCAAGGACATGAAGGCGAAGCTGGATCCGAATTCCGAGGCCGCTAAATTCCTGGCGGGCAAGACGGCGTACGACGGCGTCGAAATTCCGAGCGACATGGGACCGGACGGCATCTACCTGTACGGCGCGCGTTCGTTCTCCGTCTGGGATGCCGATTCGATGGCCCAAGTCTACGACAGCCATAACGACTTCGAGACGATCACGGCCGAGCGGATTCCGGCGTATTTCAACTCCAATCACGCCGACGTGTCCTTCGACAAGCGCAGCCCGAAAAAAGGACCGGAGCCGGAGTACGTGAAGGTCGGCCAAGTCGGCGATAAGACGTATGCTTTCGTCGGTCTGGAGCGGGTCAGCGGCATCATGACGTACGACGTGACCGATCCGGCGCATCCGGTATTCGCGAACTACATCAATACACGCGATTTCGCGCACCCGGATAACCTGCAAACCGACGCCGGTCCGGAAGGCATCGACTTCATCCCGGCGGCGGTCAGCCCGACGGGCAAGCCGCTGATTCTGGTGGCGAACGAAGTGGGCGGCACGATCTCCGTGCTGCAAATGGAAGTAAGCCAAACGCCGAATAACGGCACGGGCGGGGGCGTATACGTACCGGTCACGCCGGATAACAGCGCGACGGTTGACGGCTCCACGGTGACGCTCATCGCGAAGGCGGCGACGGACGCGAGCGGCAGCGCGGCGGCGGCCGTGACGGCGCAGCAAATCGACCAGGCGATCGGGAAGCTCTCCGGCGCGGTCAAGACGGTGACGATCCGAGCAGCCGCGGACGCGAACGCGAAGCAAACGACGGTCTCGCTGCCGGCGGCATCGGTCGGTAAGCTGGCGGCCAGCGCGGCGGACGCCGTCGTCCTCGATGCGGGCGTTGGACAAGTCACGTTCGACAAAGCGGCGCTGACGGCGATGGCGAATGGCGCCGCGACGGGCGACGTCGCGATTACGGTCGCCAAGAAGAACCTGGCCGACGTGACGGCGAAGCTGCCGGCCGACAAGCAGGCGGCGATCGCGGCGGCGGTCGGATCGCATCCGGTCTTTGACTTCTCGGTGACGGCGGACGGCAAGACTATCGCCGATTTCGCCGGCGGCTCTGCGGAGATCCGCGTGCCGTATACGCTGGTGGCGGGCGAGAACCCGAATGCCGTCATCGTGTATGACATTGCGGACAACGGCGAGCTCGCGCTATTGCCGCAAGCGAGCTTCGATTCGGCAGCGGGCACGCTTAGCTTCACGGTGAAGCACTTCTCGACGTACGCGGCGGCTTATAGTCCGGTGAAGTTCGCGGACATCGCGAACAGCTTCGCGAAGGATCACATTACGTACCTGACCGCGCGGAACATCATGCAAGGCAAGAGCGCGAGCGTGTTCGATCCGAAGTCGAACGTGACGCGGGCGGACTTTACGCTCATTCTCGCCCGCGCGGCCGGTGCGGACCTGAGCGCCTATAGCGCGAGCGGGTTCGGAGACGTCGGGGCGGACGCGTACTACGCGAAGTCCGTCGCGTGGGCGGCTTCGGCCGGCATCGCGAGCGGCGTCTCCGCGAGCCGGTTCGACCCGGGCGCGTCCATCACGCGCGAGCAGATGGTCGCGATGATCGCCCGCTTCGCGGACGCGCAGAAGCTCGAGCTGCCGGCGTCGGTGCCGGGCATCGCGTTCACGGATGCCGCGAGCATCGCGCCGTACGCGCGGGAAGCGGCAGCGGCCGCGCAGCAGGCCGGCATCATCAACGGCCAGCCGAGCGGCAGCGGCGCGAAGTTCGCGCCGAAGCAATTCGCGACGCGCGAAGAGACGGCGAAAATGATCGCCGCGCTCTATCGGCTCATGACGAAGTAACCGCGAGAAATAGGAAAGACGCAAGGAACAGCCCGGACCGTTCGCGGTCCGGGCTGTTTTTTTGCGTATGAGGAGGCGGGATTCGCCGCAGGGGAACGGTTCCGCGGCGGCCGCGATGGCTTCGGCGGAAGGACGGGCCGGTCGGCGAGCCGGCGGAACGGCCGCATGCCGGCGCGATCCGGACCCCGCCGCTGCCGCAAACCAGTAAAACCCGGGCGTCATGCGCCCGGGTTGGCGAGCATCCGCCTGAACTGCGCCGTCAGCTCCGGCACGACCTCGAACAAGTCCCCGACGATTCCGTAATCGGCCACGCCGAAGATGGGCGCGTCGGGGTCTTTGTTGATGGCGACGATGACGCGCGATTGGCTCATGCCCGCCAAATGCTGGATCGCGCCGCTGATGCCGCAGGCGATGTACAGCTTCGGCGTGACGGTCTTGCCCGTCTGGCCGATCTGCAGCGCGTAGTCGCAGTAGCCGGCGTCGCACGCGCCGCGCGAGGCGCCGACCGCGCCGCCGAGCACGGCCGCCAGCTCCGCGAGCGGGGCGAAGCCCTCCGCGCTGCGGACGCCCCGGCCGCCGGCGACGATGACGTCCGCCTCGGCGAGGTCGACCGTGCCGCCGGCCTTGCGCGCGATGCCGCGGACGACGGTCCAGAGCGGCGGCGCCGCGTACGGCAGCGCCGCCACCGCGCCTTCGGCGCCGGCCGCGACCGGCTCCGCGGCCGGCAGATTATTGGGGCGCACGGTCACGACCTGCCGCGCCCCGGGGAGCAGCCGCCGCTGCTCGAACGCCTTGCCGGCGTAGAGCGGGCGGGTCAGCACCGCGGACGCCGCGCGGCCGTCGCCCGGCGGCTCGACGGCGGTCACGTCCGCGACGTGGCCGGCGCCGAGCCGCGCGGCCACGCGGGGCGCAAGCTCGCGCCCCGCCGCGGTGTGGCCGAGCACGATCACGCTCGCCCCCGCCGCGTCAACCGCGGCGCCGATGGCGGCGGCGTACGCCTCCGGCGCGAAGCCGGCCAGGGCCGGGTCGTCGACGACGTGGACGACCTCGGCCCCGCGGGCGGCGAGCTCCGCGGCGGCCTCCCGCAGCGCCGCCCCGGGCCCGCCGCCGACGACGACGGCATGCACGGCGCCGCCGTCCCCGGCCAAGCGCCGCGCGGCGCCGAGCGCCTCCAGCGCCACGCGGCGCAGCTTGCCATCCAGGCACTCGCCATAGACGAGCGCCGTAATCTTTCCCGTATCGGTCATCGATTCGCGACCTCCCTTCTTAAAACAGCTTCGCTTCGCCGCGCAGCGCGTCCGCCAGCTGCGCGGCCTGCTCCGCCGCCGTGCCGCCCAGCCGGCGGCCGGCCGCGCGGGCCGGCGGCGCCAGCAG
>NZ_JBHSHY010000024.1:0-86232 GCF_042653205.1 Paenibacillus sp. GCM10023250
GCGATCCCGGCCGCGCGCATCCATTCGCGCGCCTCCGCGTTCAGCCGCTGCAGCGCGGCGGGGTCCGCGGCTTCGCCGGCTGCGCGGCCGCGCAGCGCGTCGAGGCGCAGCCGCATGTCCACGCTGCGCGAGCCGCGCAGCACGTCGCGGTCGCCGAGCAGCGCCGCCAGCTCGCAGGCGGGCGCGCCGAGCCCGAGCGGCTTCGCCGCGAGGACCATGTGCGCGAGCCGCGGATGCATGCCGAGCTCGGCCATCGCCTGGCCGTGCGGCGTCGGTTTGCCGGCGGCGTCCAGCGCGCCGAGCTCCCGCAGCAGCTCGGCCGCCTGCGCGTAAGCGGCGGCCGGCGGCGGCGTCAGCCACGCCAGCTCGCCGGGATCGGCGATGCCCCAGACGGCGAGCTCCAGCGCAAGCGGCGCCAAGTCAGCGCCGAGCAGCTCCGGGTCGCTTTGAGGCTTCAGCTGCCGATGCTCGCTCTCCGTCCACAGCCGGTAGCAGACGCCCGGCGCTTCGCGTCCGGCGCGGCCGCGCCGCTGGTCGGCGGAGGCGACCGAGACCGGCACTGTCTCGAGCCGCGCCATGCCGGTGCGCGGCGAGAAGCGCGGCACGCGGCTCTGGCCGCCGTCGATGACGATCCGCACGCCGCGGACGGTCAAGCTGGACTCGGCGATGGACGTGGCGAGCACGATCTTGCGCTCGCCGCCCGCCGCGGCCGAGACGGCGCGGTCCTGCGCTTCCGGTGGCAGCGCGCCGTAAAGCGGCAGCACGGCCACGCCCGCCGGCAGCGACGGCCCTCCGGCGCCGCCCGCCTGCGCCGCGCGCAGCAGCTGCTCCGCGCGGCGAATCTCGCCCGCGCCCGGCAGGAAGACGAGCGCGTCGCCGTCATGAGCGCGCATCGCCTCGATCGCGCGGCGCGCGGCCGCCTCCTCGAGCCGTCCCGTGACCGGCTTCGGCTCGTAATAGGTCTCGACCGGATACGCGCGGCCTTCGCTGACGAGCAGCGGCGCGCCGCCGAGCAGCTCCGCGACCGGCTCCGCCTCGAGCGTCGCCGACATGACGAGCAGCCGCAGCTCGTCGCGGAACACGGCCTGTGCCTGCAGGCAAAGCGCCAGCCCCAGATCGCCGTGCAGATGGCGTTCGTGGAATTCGTCGAAGATGACGATTCCGACGCCCTCGAGCGACGGATCGTGCTGCAGCATCCGCGTCAGCACGCCTTCCGTGATGACCTCGATCCGCGTGGCCGGACCGACCTTAGTGTCCATGCGCACGCGGTAGCCGACCGTCCCGCCGACCGCCTCGCCGAGCGAAGCCGCCATGAAGCGCGCGGCCGAACGGGCGGCAAGCCGCCGCGGCTCCAGCATGAGGATGCGCCGCCCGGCCAGCCACGGCGCGTCCAGCAGCGCGAGCGGCACGCGCGTCGTCTTCCCCGCTCCTGGCGCCGCCACGAGAACGGCCGACGTCCGCTCGGCGAGCGCCGCGCGAAGCTCGGGCAGCAGCGCGTCGATCGGCAGCGCCTCCGGCGAATTGCGATGATTGTTCCATGGATCGTTCATGTCCGAGATTCCCCTGTCCTGTCAGTTCCTACGCTCCATTATAGAGACGATGCGCCAAGCCCGTCAAAAAACAGCAGACGACCCCAGCCGGCCAATGCATGCCGCGCTCGACGCGAAAACGCGAAAACGCGAAAACGCGAAAACGCGCAAACCATCCGGCTTGCGCGCTAACGTCGGCTGCGAACTCGCGCAGCCGTCTCCGGTATTCCATCCTCTTCTTTAAGCTTGTCCCCTCGCAAACGGCCGCCCTCAGCGTATCGTCATCAAGCCTCGCCCTGCGTCCGGACGGCCTCCTCGACCGTGGCGTACACGAGGCGCGCGATCGCGTCGCCGAGCGCCGTCGCCGCGCCCGCGTACCGGTGCGTCCGCCCGTGCCGGTCGGTCTGGCTGGCGCCGACGACGATGGCGTCGGTCGTCGTCCCCGTCGCCGGGAGCCCGTGCAGCGGGTCCATAATTCCGCGATCGTGCAGCGCCGCCGACTTCGCTTCGGTCGCCGTAATGACGGCATTGACCATCGCGGCCGCGGACATGCTGCCGTCGACGAGCACGAACAGATTGATCGTGCCCGGCGCATAAGCCGGGTACGTCTCGCGCGCGAGTCCCGCCCGGGCGGCGTTGCCGGTGCCGGCCGTCGCGCAGCACAGCAGCCCGAACGCCTCGCCCGCCGTCTCCGCGACGGACGCATGCGTCAGCTTTGCCGCGGTCAGGAACCCGATCGTCGCGTGCGGCGAGTACCCCCACTGCGCCAGCATTCGCCCGTAATCCAGCACGGGGTCCGAACAATCGTAATCGCGCGGCACCTTCCGGTTGACGAACCGGTCGGCGCTGCCGAAGCCGCCGCCGTGCACGGCACTGCTCAGGACGAAGAACGGCGCTTCGGTCTTGATGACGAGCCGTTCCGCTATCATCCGAATCGTAATGCCGGGACAGATCGTCGACGCGAACGATGAGCTTCCGGTCCGAAACGGCTGCGTCATGTTCCGCCCTCCTCCGATCCCGGTCCGGCCGCGGTCAGCCCGGCGATCGCTTTCAGCCGGGCGATGTCGACATGGCGCCGGACATGCGACGCCAACCGGGCGAAAGCCGACTCGCGCCGCTCGTTAAACCGCACGCCGCCGTCCGCCGGCGCCCAGCCCTTAGATGCGCGAATGTCGTTCAGCCAGGCACGCCGAAAGTCGTCGTTATGCAGGACGCCATGCAAAAACGTTCCCCATGTTCGCCCGTCCGCGCTCGCGCAGCCTTCCTCCGCTTCGCGGCCGTCCGCCAGCAGCTCGTCGCCAAGCCGGCTCTCGCGAAGCCGGAACGGCCGGACCGCCTCCGCCGCCGGTTCCGGCCGCCCCTCGCGGTCTGCCGCCGCAAGATCAGTTCGCCATTCGACGATGCCGGTATGAATCTCATAACCGGCGACGGGATACGCCGACGGGAAGCCGGGCAGCGCGGCCATTCCCTTCGCGCGAACCGTCCGTTTATCGGCCGTGAACCGCACGTCGAACGGGAACCAGCCGAGGCCCGCCGTCTCGGGCAGGTCCGACTCCGTAAGGTCCGGGTCGCGCAGCGTCTCGCCGAACATTTCGTAGCCGCCGCATAACCCGACGACATGCCCGCCCCGCCGGCGATGCGCGTCCAGCCGTTCCGCCATGCCCGACGCGCGCAGCCAGAGCAGGTCGTCGACCGTGTTTTTGCTGCCCGGCACGATGACCGCGTCCGGCTCGCCCCATTGCTCCGGCCGCGTCACGAAGCGAACCGCCGCGTCCGGCTCGGCGCGAAGCGGGTCGAGATCGGTGAAGTTCGACAGATGCGGCAGACGAATGACGGCGATGTCCAGCGTATCCGCCCCGCTGCCCGGGGATGCCGCCGCGCCGGCCTCCGCCCGCATGGCCAGATCGAGCGACAGCGAATCCTCGTCCTCCAGCCCGACGTCGGCCAGATACGGCACTACGCCGAGCACCGGCTTGCCGGTCCGCGCTTCCAGCCAATCGAGGCCCGGCTGCAGCAGCGACACGTCGCCTCTAAACTTATTGATGACGAAGCCGCACACGCGGCCGCGCTCCTCCGGCTCCAGCAGCTCCAGCGTGCCGACGATCGCCGCGAAGACACCGCCGCGGTCGATGTCCGCCGCCAGCACGACCGGCGCGTCCGCCCAACCCGCCGCCCGCATGTTGACGATGTCGCGGTCCTTCAGGTTGATCTCCGCCGGACTGCCCGCGCCTTCGAGCACGACGATGTCGTAATCCGCGCGCAGGCGGTCGAGCGCCTCCCGCACGATCGGTTCCGCTTCGGCGAGCACCTCCTCCCGGTAGGTCCGCGCCTCGTAATCGCCGAGCGGCTTGCCGTGTACGACGACCTGCGACACCATATCCTTCTTCGGCTTGAGCAGAATCGGGTTCATGTTGGTCGTCGCCAGAATGCCGCAGGCATCGGCCTGCATCCCCTGCGCGCGGCCGATTTCCTTGCCGTCCCAGGTGACGTAGGAATTAAGCGACATGTTTTGTGATTTGAAAGGAGCGACGGCATACCCGTCCTCGCGCAGGATCCGGCATAACGCCGCGACGAGCAGGCTCTTCCCGACATCGGAAGCCGTCCCTTGAACCATCAGCGTTCTGCCATGCGGCTGCGCGCCGCGCGATGCTCGGCTCATGCTTCCGTCGCCTCCTTCTCCGGCATCGGCCGGGCGAGCAGCGCCCGTAACGCTGCAAGCAGCGTCTCGTTGTCTTCCCGCAGCCGCACCGCGATGCGAAAAAAACGCCGGTCGAGGCCGCCGAACCGGGACGCGTCGCGGATCAGAATGCCCTGGCGCCCCAGCGCCTCCTGCAGCCGGTCCGACGTCCAGCCGATCCGGCTCGGCATTGCGGCGAGCACGTAATTGACCACGGCGCCGCCGTACGCCGTCAGCCCGAGCTCCGTCAGCCGGGCTGCGAGCCAGGCGCGCTCATCCCTCGCCCAGGCGACCGTCCGCGCGGCGTACTCGGCCTCGTCCAGCACCGCTTCGCCGATACGCTGCGCCAGCGAATTGACGCTCCACGGCACCTGCAGCGCCGCCAAGCGGCGGATGAGCGCGGGCTGCGCCGCCATGTAGCCGAGCCGGATGCCGGGTACCGCATAGAACTTCGTCATCGACCGAATCACGACCAGTCGGACGCGGGACACGGCTTCGCGCAGCAGACTGAGCTCCGGTTCGTTCGCGGCGAAATCCATGAATGCCTCGTCCAGCGCTACCGCCGCGCCGCTCGCCAGCAGCTTCTCCGTGACGCTCCGCGCGACGCATTCACCTGTCGGATTATTCGGCGATCCGAGTATCCATAACGTTTCGCTTGGCGCCAGCCCTGTCTCCCGAAGCTGCCGCAGCATACGTTCGACCGCTTCGTCGGTCAGCCGGAAGCCGTCTTCAGCCCGCAGCCGTATAGCCCGGACCGTGCTGCCGTTCTTCTCCGCGGCCTCGCGGTATTCCCCGAAGCAGGGCTCCGCGAGCACCGTCGTCTTCGGCCTCAGCGCCCGGAACAACAGCTCGATCAGCTCGGCCGCGCCGTTGCCGGCGAGCAGGCCGTCCGCGCTCACGCCGTGCCGATCGGCCAGCTTGCCGCGCAGCCCGCGAACGGCGGGATCGGGATAGCGCGCGATTTCCCCCGCGTCGGCGTAACTCCGCAGGATGCCGCCTACGCAAGCCGGCGGCCCGAACGGATTCATGTTGGCGCTGAAATCGACGAACGCGTTCGGTCCGTCGACGGCGCCGTATAGTTCCCGGGCGGTGACCCAATCGCCGCCATGGCCGTATCGTTCCAACATTTGACCGCGCCTCCTTCCTAATGCAGCTGCAGCACGAGCGCAAACAGCAGCAACGCTTCGATAATTTCCGTCATCGCGCCGTAGGTATCGCCGGTCAGCCCGCCGAGCTTGCGGCAGAGCCGTCGCGCCAGCAAGATCCCCAAAGCCGCCGCGAGCACGGCCGATACGGCGATTGCCGCCGGCCAGCCGCCTTCCGGCGCGGGCAGCGCCAGCGCGGCGATGCCCGTCAGGACGGCCTGCACCGCCGCGGCCGCGGCCGCATGCCGCTTCTTGACGCCCCGGAACAGCACGGCCATCCCTTCGTCCGCCCGCGCGAACGGCCAGCAGGCCATCGCGATCACGACCCACAGCCGGCTCCACCCGCAAGCCAAAGCCAGCAGCGCCGCTTCGCCCGGCCAATCGCGCCCCTGCTCCAGCCATACGTCGAGCAGCGAGAACTTGAAGAGCAGCAGCACGATCGCGGCCAGTACGCCCATCGCGCCGACGCGGCTGTCCTTCATAATCTCGAGCATCCGCTCGCGGGAACGATGACTGAGCACGCCGTCGGCCGTATCCATCAGCCCGTCCAGATGCAGCCCGCCGGTCAGCAGCAGCCAGAAGGCGGCGAGCAGCACGGCGGCCGGCATCGCGGGCACGCGTCCGTCCAACCCTGCGCCTGCGGCCGCGACGGCGCCGCCGATAACCGCCCCGACGACGGGATAATAGACGACGCTTCGCGCCAGCATCTCCGGGGTGAAGGGAATCGCGACCGGTACCGGAATGCGCGTCAGCAGCTGGAACGCCGCGCCCGCCGCTTGCAATTCCCGTTTCAAGATGCCGAAAGCCGTAGCAGCAGCCATGCCGCAAGCACCCCCGCAAAACAAAATAGACTGACGGTATACAGCAGCCGTACCGTCCGCACGATGTCGGCCGGTTCAATCGGCCGCAGCGGCCATCCCATCCGGGCGCGCTCGCTCACCTTGCCGAAGTAGACGTTCCGGCCGCCGAGCTCGATGCCGAGCGCGCCCGCGGCCGCGGATTCCGGGATGCCGCTGTTCGGGCTCGGGTGCAGCCGCGCGAACCGCCGTACGGCCCGAATCGCTCCGGCCGCCGACAAGCCCGGCGTCGCCCAAGCCGCTACGGCCATCAGCCCGCCGCAGAGACGGGCGGGGATATAATTGAGCGCGTCGTCGAACCGGGCGGAGGCCCAGCCGAAGTGCGCGAACCGTTCATTGTTGTAGCCGACCATGGAGTCGAGCGTATTGGCCGCCCGGTACAGCATGGCCAGCGGCGCCGCCCCGAGGAGCGCGAAGAACAGCGGGGACAGGAACGCGTCCACCGTGTTCTCGGCCACCGTTTCCACCGCCGCGCGGGCGGCGTCCTTCGCCTCCATCGCCGATGTGTCTCGGCTCACGATGTAGCCCGCGTAGATACGCGCTTCGTCCAGCCTGCCGGCGGCTAGCGGACGGAAGACAAGCATCGCCGCGTCCTTAAGCCCTTTGACCGCCATCGTCGTGGAGATCAGCCAAGCGGACGCGGCGTAACCGAGCCAAGGATGAATCCGGGCGGTCGCGAAGCAAACCGCCGATGCCGCAGCCGCGGCCGTCAGCACCGTGACCGCCGTCAGCGCCATGCCGCGCTTCCGCAGCGACGCTTCGCTTAATGCGAGACCCTCGGGTCTCAGCTTGCGTTCCAATCGCGCGATGAGGCGGCCGATCAGAATCACCGGATGCGTCAGCCACTTGGGGTCGCCCACCGCCCAATCGATCGCGATCGCCGCGGCCGCGAGCAGCAGCGTCTCCTGGATCGAATAGAAGAGCATGCCGGTTCAATCCTCCTCCAGCCGAAACGCGTGCTTCTTGAGATCGAGCGGGATGCCCGCCACGACGAGATAGGCTTCGGCGCATATGCCGGCCAGCTTCCGGTTCAACCGGCCCGCTTCGTCCCGAAACCGCCGTCCGAGCGGGTAGGCGGGCACGATCCCGCTGCCGACCTCGTTCGTCACGAGCAGCAGCGCACCGGTATAGGCGGCAACCGCGGCGAGCAGCTTATCGAGCTCCGCTTGAAGCCGGTCCTCGTTCGGTTTCGTCTCCTGCTCCCCGTCGGTCCCCGGGTCCAACCGCAGCAGCCAATTCGTCAGCCATAACGTCAGGCAGTCCACGAGAACAGCCGGCCGCTCTATGCCGCCGGCCTGCTCCTGCTCGAGGCCGCCCAACAGTTCGGCGAGCGCCAGCGGCTCCTCGATCGTCCGCCAGGCGTAGCCGGAGCGCTCGCGCTGCTGCCGGTGCTGCCTGGTCCGTTCCTTCATTTCGCCATCGAAGCTCTGGGCCGTGGCAATATAGAGGCCTTGCTTCGACAGCTTGCGCGCGTAAGCCTCGGCGAAGCCGCTCTTGCCGCTGCGCGCTCCGCCGGTAATGAAGATCGCCATACTTTCTCCCCCTCGTCCCGTTCCTTCGCCGTTCTTCTCCCGCTCGCGGCGACGTTACCTATTCGATACGCCGGCGCTCTCGAACGTCGCCATCTCCCGCATGACGCGCAGCGCCGCGTCCACGAAGTGAAACGCCAGCACGGCGCCGGTGCCTTCGCCGAGCCGCATGTCGAGATGGATCATCGGCTTCAGGCCGATCCGTTCGAGGAGCCGGGCATGCCCCTGCTCCTGCGAGAGATGCGAGCCGAGCATGAACGGCACCGCTTGGGGCGCTATGGCCGCCGCAACAAGCGAAGCCGTGGACGAGATGAAGCCGTCGATGACGATCAGGCACCGATTCGCCGCGGCACCCAGGATCAAGCCGGCCAAGCCGGCGATCTCCAGACCGCCGATCTGCGCGAGCGTGCCGATGGGATCGGCGGCGTCCGGCGCATGAAGCGCGACGGCCCTCGTGACGACGTCGACCTTATGCCGGCGGCGATCTTCGGCGATGCCCGTGCCAAGGCCGACCGCTTCGTCCGGCGTCAGCCCGCCGAGCGCGGCGCAGAGCGCGGCGCTTGCCGTCGTATTGCCGATGCCCATGTCGCCGGTCGCCAGCATGCGGTAGCCGTCCCGCGCCAGATCCGCCGCCAGCTCGTACCCGCTTCGCAGCGCCGCGACCGCATCCTCGCGGGTCATCGCCGCTTCGCGCGCCAGATTCGCCGTCCCCTTGCGCGTCTTGCGAACGAGAAGCGCCTCGTGCGCCAGATCGGCGTTGACGCCCATGTCGACGCAATACACATCGGCGCCGGCGCCGCGGGCGAAGACGTTAACGGCCGCGCCGCCGGCAAGAAAGTTCATCACCATCTGCGGCGTCACCTCCGCCGGGAACGCGCTGACGCCTTCCTCGCAGACGCCATGGTCGCCCGCCATCACGACGACGGCGCGCTTCGAGACGTCCGCCGCGAGCTCGCCCGTGATGCCGGCCGCCTGCACGGCGATCCGCTCCAGCTGGCCGAGACTGCCGGGCGGCTTCGTCAAGCTGTTCAAATGGCGTTCCGCCGCATCCATCGCGGCGCCGTCCAGTTCGTCAATTTCATTGATTAAGGTCATCAACGCTTGTTCCTGTCCCGACACGGTACGCGCGGCCGGATCTTCTTCATATCGCTCCACCATTTTCTCGCTTCCTTTCCGGTTGGCGCTCGGCCGGCACGGCTTCCGGCAGCAGCAGCAGCTGCGGCACGCCGGTCTCCGGATGCGGCAACACGACTGTCCGCGCGCCGAACACCCGCGCGATCAGCTCCGGCCGGACGACCTCCGACGGCGGGCCGAACGCCTCGATTTTCCCTTCGCGCAGCACGAGCAGCGCGTCGCAATAATGCGAGGCCAGGTTCAGGTCGTGCAGCACGGCCACGACGGTGAGGCGCCGCTCGGCCTGCCACCGCTTGACCGCATCGAGCAGCTGCACCTGATAGCCGATATCCAAGTACGTCGTCGGCTCGTCGAGCAGCAGCAGCTCCGGCTCCTGCGCCATCGCTTTCGCTAGGGCGACGCGTTGCCGTTCGCCTCCG
The DNA here is from genome assembly GCF_042653205.1 of Paenibacillus sp. GCM10023250. Classification (NCBI taxonomy): domain Bacteria; kingdom Bacillati; phylum Bacillota; class Bacilli; order Caryophanales; family Paenibacillaceae; genus Paenibacillus; species Paenibacillus sp. GCM10023250. The sequence continues at coordinate 9,291 of NZ_JBHSHY010000024.1, forward strand.
CTCAGGACGTCGATTCGCCGGTCCCGCAGGTCGGCGAGCCCGAGCTCCCGCAGCACGCGCTCCACGGCGCGCTCGCCGTCCGCTCCTTCTTCGCCGAGCCAATTCTGATACGGAAACCGCCCCATCGCGACCGTTTCCCGCACCGTGAAGCCGACCGCGGGCAGTCCGCCCTGCTGCAGCACGGCGATGCGCTTCGCGAGGTCCTTGCGCTTGTAGACCGAGACCGCCTGGCCCTCCAGCAGCACCTCGCCCGCGGTCGGCCGTTCCGTGCCGGCGAGCAGCCGCAGCAGCGTCGATTTGCCGACGCCGTTCGGCCCGATGATGCCGTACATCGCCCCTTGCTTGAAATCAACATCAATGCCGTTCAGCACCTGCCTGCCGCCCAGTACCATGGAGAGTCCTCTAGCTTCGATCATGCCGAGCCGCCCCCTTGCACCACTTTGCGCCGATAGAGCAGGTAGGCGAAGAACGGCGCTCCGATGATCGCCGTCACGATGCCGAGCGAGATTTCCTTCGGGCTCAGCGCCGTCCTGGCGAGCGTATCCGCCCATACGAGATAGAAGGCGCCGCCGAGCGCAGACAGCGGTACTATGATCCGGTAGTCCGGCCCGACGAGCAGGCGGATCAGATGCGGCACGACGAGGCCGACGAATCCGACGACGCCGGCGACCGACACCGCGACCGCGGTCAGCAGCGTGGAGACGACCAGGACGATCAGCTTCGTGCGCTCGACGTTGACGCCCAGATGCGCCGCGTGCCTCTCGCCGAACGCGAAGAGGTTCAGGTGCTGCGCGTACCGGATCATGACCGGCAGCCCGACGAGCAAGAACGGCGCGATCAGCTTCGCGTGCGCCCAGCTCCGCGCGCTCAAGCTGCCGAGGAGCCAGAACATGGCCTCGTTCACGACGTTTTGCGACAGCGTGACCAGGAAGGAGACGACCGCGCCCAGGAACGCTTGAATGACGACGCCGGACAATATCAGCGTCTCGACGTTCATTGCCCCCCGCGCGCGGGCCAGGCCGAACACGGCGAGCAGCGTCGCTATGCCCGTGACGAACGCTACGAGCGGCACGGTCCAGAGCCCCAGCACCGTCTGCAGGCCGAACACGATCATGCAGGCGGCGCCGACCGAGCAGCCCGACGCGACGCCGAGCGTGAACGGATCGGCGAGCGGATTGCGCAGCACCCCTTGAAAGCCCGCCCCGGCCAGCGCCAGGCACGCGCCGACAAGCATGCCGAGCACGACGCGCGACAGCCGCAGCTGCGTGACGATGGCGATGTCCGCCGCGTCCCACTTGCCGCCGGCATCCGGCATGCCGGGCAGCTGATGCACGAGGATGCCCCAGACGTCCTTCAGCGGAAGGCCGGAGGAGCCGATCGACAGGCTGACGACCACCGAAGCAAGCAGGAGGAGCATCGCTGCTCCCCCGTATAGGCCTAGTTTCGTCCGCATGTTAGTGGAACAGGTCCGGATGCAGCTTCTTCGCCACGTCCAGCAGGCCGTCCGCGAGGCGCGGACCGACGCGCGTCAGCGGGTCCTGGTCGACTTCGAAGATCTTGTTGTTTTTCACGGCATTCACCGCCTCCCAGCCCGGACGGGACTCGATCGCCGCCAGAATCGGATTTTTCTCGCCTTCCTTCACGGTCATCGACGCGTAGACGATGTCGTCCGGATTCGCCTTGACGACGGCCTCCGGGTCGATCTCGTACCAGCCGGATCCCGTGGCGACGTTCGTGCCGCCTGCCAGCGCGATGAGCTCGTCCAGAAACTCGCCCTTGCCGACCGTCCATCCCGGGGCAAACTCGAGGTACACGTTCGGCTTCGGCGCGTCCTTGACCACCTCCGTCACCTGCCGGCGCACCTGCTCCATATGGCCGGCCACCGCCGCCGCTTCCTTCGGTTTGTCCAGCACGGCGCCGATCTGCTTGATTTTGTCGATGACCGCGTCATACGTCTTCGGATCCGACGCGTACACCGGCAGCTTCAGCGAACGGAGCTTGTCGACGACGGCCTGGCTCAAGCTGTACGAAGCCAAGATGAGATCGGGCTTCAGCGAGACGATCTTCTCGATATCGGCGTTCATGTCGCCGATCTTCGGCTTATCCGCCGCTTCCTTCGGATAGTTGGAGTAGTTGTCGACGGCGGCGACGGCATCCCCTGCCCCAAGCGCGTAGACGATCTCCGTCTCGCTCGGCACGAGCGTCACGATCCGCTGCGGCGCCGCGTCGAACGTCAGCTCGGTGCCCGTCGCGTCCTTGACCGTGAGCGGATAGACGGTCGGCGCATAGGCCTCGCCTCCTGCCGCGTTCTGGTTCGCGGCCGGTTCCCCGGACGCGTTGGCGCCCCCGTTCGCGCTATTCGCCGCATCGTTCGCGGCCGCTTGATTCGACGTGCTGCCGCTGCCGTTCCCGTTATCGGCATTGTTCGCGCCGCATGCCGCCGCCAGCAGCAGCATCGCTGCCGTTAGCAGCAACAGCGCCGCCTTGCGGATCGTTTGGTTCTTTACTCTGTTCATTGCTCTCTCTCCCGTTCGGATCATTCTGCGTACCGTTATTCGTTTCCCCGCGGTGCCGCCCATGCGCAACAAAAAAAGCGTCTCCGACTAATGTGTCAGAAACGCTCCTGTTCCCATGAACGGCAGCAGCTGGCCTGTTTCGCCAAGTTGGCCAAACAACATCATTTCGGCGCCAGCGCCGATTTCTAACACCTCCCCAAGTCCGCGTAGGGTGCGTTACTTCGCTGCAGGCAGGTCTCCTGACTCGGAGCTTGGGCACGACCGGTCTTCCCGGATGCGGGTGCGCATCCAGTGACGTGTCGGTCAAGCCTTGCCGCGGCCGGGGTTCGGCCGAGGCGCTCCTTACAGTGGCGGGTCCGTGCCGGCTTCTCACCGGTCTTCCCTATTAAGCCGAACCTCGCTTGACTCGCGATCGTCCGGCACCATGCAGCTCGCCTATGCAATTGTTCTGAGCTACTATACCACTCTCCGCGAAGCATTGTCTACCCGAATCGCCGCCGAACGGGGTTCTTTTGAACGAGTCGTGGCGCATAACTATGATTTCATCGCATCATGAGTTCATTACCGTCCATTGGGAGGTCTTCCCATGCCCAACCGGAAAGAACGACGCGCCGCCCGCGGACTTGCCGCGCTGTACGCGGCCGCGGCCGTGCTCGCCGTCGCGAGCGCGAACAGCCACGGCGGCCGCCGCGGCGGCCGGGCGAACGCGCTTACGCCGGATGACGCCGAGTCAGCCCGCGGCTCATCTGGCCGTTCAGACGCAGCGCGTTGCCCACGACCGATACAGAGCTGAGCGCCATCGCCGTGCCCGCCATCCAAGGTTCGATGCCGCCGACGGCTGCGAACGGAATGACGACGGCGTTATATAGAAACGCGAATCCGAGATTTTGCCGGATGTTGCGCACGGTCAGCCGGCTGATCAGCAGCGCTTCGGAGATGCCCGTCAGGCGGGAACGCAGCAGCGTCATGTCCCCCGCGTCGAGCGCCGCTTCCGTGCCGCTGCCCATGGCGATGCCGACGTCCGCCGCCGCCAGGGCGGGCGCGTCGTTCCAGCCGTCGCCGGCCATCGCTACGACGAAGCCGTCGCCCTGCAGCTCGCGGATCAGCTCCGCCTTCTGCTCCGGGAGCAGCGAAGCCCGAACGTCGCGAATGCCCGTCATCCCCGCCGCTTTGCCCGCCGCCGCGGGATGATCCCCCGTCGCGAGCAGGACGCGGATGCCCTGCCGCTGCAGATCGTCCACCGCATCCCGGGACGTGCGCTTCACGGCGTCGGCAAGCGCGAACGCGCCGGCGCACGCGCCGTCCACGAACGCGTAGACGACCGTCTCGCCGCCCGCCTCCCGCTCGACGGCGAAGCTGTGCAGCGACCGGTGAATCGTCCATGACCGGCCGGCGGCGAAGCCGGCGTTGCCGACGGCGACCGAACGCCCCTCCACGGTCGCCTCGATCCCCTTGCCGGGGTAAGCCGCGTACGCGGATGACGCCGGCACGACCAAGCCCGCGCGCCGGGCCGACTCCCGGAGCGCGTCCGCGAACGGATGCCGCGACCGCTCCTCCGCGGCCGCCGCCAGGCGAAGCAGCGAAGACGGGGCGCCGTTCAGCGCGCTGATGCCCGTTATCGTCGGCTTCCCTTCCGTCAACGTGCCCGTCTTGTCGAGCACGATCGCGTTCAGCTGCGCCAGCCGTTCCAGCGCGCCCGCTTCCTTCAGCACGATCCCTCTGCGCGCGAGCTTGCCCGTCGCCAGCACGAGCGAGATCGGCGCGGCGAGGCCGAGCGCGCACGGACAAGCCGCGAGCAGGACGGCGAGCGCGTGGATCGAGGCGGCCTTCCAGTTGCCCGGATCGAGCAGCAGCAGCCACAACGCCAGCGTCCCGAGCGACAAGATCATCATGACGGGGACGAACACGGCCGCCAGCCGGTCGACTCTCCGCCCGATCGACGACTTCGTCGCCTGCGCCTGCCGCGTGATCGCCGCAATGCGGCTCAGCATCGTTTCCCGTCCCGCCGCCAGCACCTGCATCCGCAGCATCTGCCCCCGGACGGTCGTTCCGGCATATACGCGGTCGCCCGCTTCCCGCTTGACCAGCCCGCTCTCGCCCGTCAGGAACGACTCGTCCAGCGTCGTCTCCCCTTCAGCGACGACCCCGTCCGCCGGCACGCGTTCGTTCGGCTCGACGAGCAGCCGGTCCCCGGCGCGAATCCGGTCGAGCGGAATCCGTTCGGGCTTGCCGCCGCGGAGGACGACGGCTTCCTTCGCCTGCAGGATCGCGTAGCCGTCCCCGTCCTTCATCGCCCGTTCCGCCGCGGCCGCCTCCAGCAGCTTCCCGCCGAGCACGGCGGTTATGACGACAGCCGACGTCTCGAAGTACAGCGCACCGCCCGTCATCATCGCGATGTAGCTGTACACGTACGCGGCCGTCGTGCCGATCGCCACCAGCACGTCCATGTTTGCCGTCCGCTCCCGCAGCGCGTAATAAGCGCCGAAGTAGAACGGCATGCCGATAAAAAACTGAACGACCGATGCCAGCAGCAGCTGCAGAATCGGCTCTTCGATGAACGCCGGCACCGGGATGGCGCTTAGCGCGGGATAATGGTGGACCATCGTCCACAGCAGCGGCAGCGTGAGCGCACAGCCGGCGAACACGCGCAGCTTGAGCGCGTCGATCTCCGATCCACCTTCCTCCCGTCCATGCGGAAACGCCTGAAATCCGATCTGCCCGATTCGCTCCATAATGCCCGCGGGGGTCGCCGTGCCCGGGGCATACGTAATGTAAGCGGACTTAGCCGCATAGTGCACCGATACGCCGGATATGCCCGGCATCCGGCCGACCGCGCGTTCGATCCGGGTCGCGCACGCCGCGCAGCTCATGCCGTGAATGCGCAAATCCAGTACTTCGTCCTCGTGCGGAGGCTGCATGGCCGCCCTCCTTCGCCTTCTCGATTGAACGTCGGCTGCATGGCAGCCGCGAGACAACCCAAGCTGTCCTACTCTTCACTATATGGCGGCGGAGGATGACGCATGATCATAAAAAAAAGCACCTTCGCATCGAAATGCGAAAGTGCCGTTTTGCAGCGGCTGCCGTTATTCGCCCGTGACGACCTCGCCCGGCCAGCTGAGCATGCCGCCGAGCACGTTTACGACCTCGTAGCCCTGGGCCTCTAAATAGTCGCACGCCCGGCTGCTGCGGTTGCCGCTTCTGCACATCAGGTACAGCGGTTCCTCGAAGCCGTTCAACTCGCCCAGCCGTTCCACGAATACGGACAGCGGCATGCTGACCGCTTCCTTGATGTGGCCGTCCGCCCATTCGTCCGGTTCCCGGACATCGATGAGGCTCAGCTTCTCGCCCGACCGAAGCCGGGTTTCCAATTCGCTTGCCGTAATTTCCTTCATCCTCTGTAACGCTCCTTCAAGCTTCAGGTTGCCGATCTTATATGCATTTTACCTTCTGTTTCCCGCCGATGTCCAGCCGCCGTCCGCACCAACGCAAAAAAGCATCCGCGTTCGCCGCGGATGCCGTCTTGCGTTGCAGGGACCGGTTAGATACGGACCGCCGTGCCGCTGATCGCAACCATCAGCATGCCATCGCGGATAACCTCGTAATCAATGTCGATGCCGACGATCGCGTTCGCGCCCAGCCGGGACGCATTGCTCGACATTTCGTTGAACGCCACGTCGCGCGCTTCCTTCAGCTTCGTCTCGTACGCGCCGGAACGGCCGCCCACGATGTCGGTGATCGAGGCGAACAAGTCGCGCACGATGTTCGCGCCCATGATCGCTTCCCCGGTTACGACGCCCAGGTATTGTTGAATCGGGTTGCCTTCAATTGTCGGCGTTGTCGAAAAAATCATCGAAATCCCTCCCAATCGGTATACGACAGATACGTCCCGTCTTGCCAAAACGTTTCAATTTCCGCCGCGGTTCATGGCTGCTTCCCGCGTTGCTCCGTCTTGCGAATGGTAGAATGACCCGTTTCGTACGGCATTATGCACGCTCGTTACGCGGAACTCGACCGCCCTTTGAATGGCCGCCTTCGCTTCACGGCCGTTATCCGGCAGCCGAGCAGCACCAGCGCGGACCAGAAGATTAAGTAGCCGTTCCACAACGTCTGGAAATCCCCGCGGAAGTTGGCGTACGGGCGGTTCAGCCGAAACGGTGTCCAAACGTACTCGGTGATCCGGAAGGCGGCGATGGCCAGCAGCAGCAGGCCGACGGCGGCAAACGCGCCCGCAAGCCGGCGGTTCTTCGCCGCCCGGTAAAACAGCGACGCGACGAACAAGCCGAATATCGCCGCGGACAGCGGCGCCACGATCAGCGCGCTGACGAGCCGGTTATGCTCGCCTGTGACGGCGATCTTCGCCGCGAACAGCAGCAGGCCGAACGCGGCGGCTATCGTCCACAGCAGCGCCTTCGTGCCGGGCGCGGCCGATGCCGGCCGCCGCCCGGTCTCGTCGAAGCCGCGCCGCCAGCGGATGTACCTCCGCAGCAGAATCAGTCCCGGGACGGCTGCCCCGATAAGCGAGAACAGGTATTGCAGCAGCTGATAGATCTCATAGCCGCCGATCTCGCCGCGCAGCGCCGGAAACCAGCTCACGAACAGGCCGCTGCCGTGCGTCCAGGCGTCCATGAAGAGATGCGTCAGGTAGCCGATGTACAAGGATGCGAGGAAAACCAGCCACGCGCGGGCGGAATTGAGCTTCCACGCATCCGAGCTCATGCTTGCGGCAAACCGGTCCAGACGGCCTGCCGACGGGAGAAAGCTCGGCAGCGCCGGCTTGATGACCGCATGGAACGCCGTCGCGGCCGCGATGCTGAGCGGCAGCCCCTGCACAACGAAGCCGCGGATCGTATGGCCGATTGTCTGATAGGATTGCAGCGCCATGAAATACTCCATATCGGGAATCATGCTCCCGAGGATCAGACCGGTCACGCTCAGCTTCGGCGCGAGGCGGCGCAGCGGCATGGCGAACAAGGGATGCGAGAACGTGAACGGCATTCGCTATCCCAACCCCCCGAACTTGCTCAGCGGCCACAGGCGGAACACGGCCCTGCCTTCGATGCTCGAGAGCGCGATCGGCCCCAGCATCCGGCTGTCCTGGCTGTTTTCCCGATTGTCGCCCATGACGAAGAGATGCTTGGCGGGCACGGTATACGGCACCTTCATCCCGTTCGCGTAGCTTAAGCCGTTGACGTACGGTTCCTCGAGCGGCTGGCCGTTCACGATCACGCGTCCGTCCCCGGTAAAATCGATCACGTCCCCGGGAAGGCCGATCACGCGCTTGATGAGCCGCTTATCGCTCTCGGGACCGTCGATGATGACGATATCGCCCCGATGCGGCGATTCGAAATGATAGCTGAGTTTGTCCTCGATCAGCCGCTGCCCGTCCACGAGCGTTTTTTGCATCGATATGTTTTTGACTTCGGTTTGCGCGAACGCGTAATTCTGAATAAGCAGCGCCGCCGTAATCGCGATGCCTAACGTCACGCACCAATCCCGCAGCTCGCGGATCCATGGCTTCTTCATCGCATTCCAGCTCCTTTCCGGTTTCCGGCATCGTACGTCCGCGAGACCCGCTACCTAATACGACATCACCCGCCGATAAGTTTCTTTCCGCGGAATTTCCCGTGTAAAAAGGATTGCTCTTCCTGGAGACCTGATATACATTAAGTACGCTGTCATTCGAATTCCATTCCGAAGGAAGTGAAAGTTCCGTTGTCCGCTGAAGAACAAGCCGGTACTCGTCCTTTGATCGCCGCGACCCGCGCCGACCACGCCGTCTTCGTCATCGTGACGCTGCTCTACTGGTCGACGCTGTACGTCTACGTCCCGATTCTGTCACCGTTCCTGAAGAGCGGCGGCTATGCCGACGACCTCATCGGCATCGTGCTCGGCAGCTACGGGTTCGTGCAAATGCTCGTGCGGTTCCCGCTCGGCCTGCAGTCGGATAAGCTGCACAAGCGCAAGCCCTTCCTCATGCTCGGCATGATTACCGGCGCGCTCAGCTGCCTCCTGTTCATGGTGCCCGGCTCGTGGCTCTGGCCGCTCGCGGGCCGCATGATGTCGGGCGTCTGCGCCTCGGCGTGGGTCGCGTTCACCGTGCTGTACGCCGCCTACTTCGCCGCCTCGGACGCGACGAAGGCGATGAGCAACATCAGCTTCCTCACCGTCGCCGGACAGCTGATCGGCATGATCCTAAGCGGCTGGCTGTCGGACGCGTACGGCTGGAACGCGGCGTTCGGCGCCGGCATCGCGCTCGGCGCGGCCGGTCTCGTGTTGGCTGTCGCCGTCAGGGAGCCGCGCGAAGGGGTCCCCCGCGCGCCGATCTCGCTCCAACACCTGCGAGAGGTCGTGCGAACTACGTCCCTGCGGCAAGTCTCGACCCTTTCGATTCTTGCGCATTCGGTGCTGTTCATCACGATGTTCGGCTTCACGCCGCTGAAGGCGACGTCGCTCGGCGCGACGAACGGCCAGCTGACGCTGATCGTCATCGCGTTCATGGTGCCGCACGGACTCGCATCGCTCGTGACCGCGCGCTGGCTCGTGCCGCGCTTTGGCACCTGGAACGTCATCGGCGCCGCCTACCTGTTCAGCGGCCTCTTCACCGTCGCGATCGCCTTCTCGCCGAACCTCGGGACGCTCGCGCTGACGCAAGTGCTGAACGGCTTCGCCCAAGGAATGCATCTGCCGATTCTGCTCGGCCTTGCGATTCGGCCGTTCGCCTCCGCCAAGCGGGCGACGGCGATGGGCTTCTACCAAGCCGTCTATTCGGTCGGCATGTTCGCCGGTCCGTTCCTGGCCGGCTTCGTCAACGACCGCTTCGGGCGGGATTACGGCTTCTGGCTCGGCGGCGCGTTCGCCGCGGCGGCGCTCGCGCTAACGCTGTATTGGAAGCGCTCTACCGGATCGGCCTCCATCTAAAAAACACCTGCCGATCGCGCAAGCGTCGAATCGGCAGGTGTTTTCCGTTTACATGCACTCTTCCGGTTCTTCCGTCTGAGCATCTTCCAGTGAGATTTTTTCTGCGACCGTATCCCGGATGACAGATACGACCGTCTGCAGCAGGTAATTAATGTCCGCTTGGCTTTGCTGGAACTCCGTGATAATCGGAATGCCGTCCAGCTCGTCCTGCAGCGCGTCGATTTCCTTCTCGATCTTCGCGACCATGTCGGCGTTTTTGAACGTCGTCTCGAACGCGACAGCTTCTTTTTGCTTTTTCTTGATTTGGGCGATCAGGCCTTGAATGCGCATATTGCCTTGAATCTGCTTCTCTGCGCGCTGGAACTGCTGCACTTCCTCGGAGGAGAACAACATGTCCGCCAGCTCCTTCGTCTTGGCCATGATGTCCGCGCGGACGATGATGTCTTCCGTATTGAATTTCGGCACGGCGCAGCTTGCGCCGTGATCATGCTCGTGATCGTGTTTCGCCGTTTGTTCGTTTCCCATCGTGTCCAGCTCCTCTATCTTGTTAAGATACGGCTTCCTGCTCGAATGCTTCCGTAACCGCCTCGGCCTTGATGTACCACGTCTGCACGTCCGTCACGCGCGCTTGGATGAACTGCCCGATCCACGAAGAGGGACCTTTGACGTGCACGAGCTTGTTCGTGCGCGTGCGGCCGGACAGCATCTCCGGATTGTTCTTGCTTTGGCCTTCGATTAGAATCTCGACGGTCTGGCCTTCCAGCAGCAGATTGCTCTGCAGGCTCAGCTCGCCGATGAGCTCGTTCAGCCGCGCCAGACGAGCCTTCTTGACGTGCGCCGGAATATTGTCTTCCATGCCCGCGGCTGGCGTGCCTTCGCGCGGCGAATAGATGAACGTATATGCCGAGGCGAAGCCGACTTCCTTCGCGAGCGTCAACGTTTCCTCGAACTGTTCGTCCGTCTCCCCTGGGAACCCGACGATGATGTCGGTCGTCAGCACGACGTCCGGGATGGCCTGCTTGATTTTGTTCGCGAGCGCCAGGAATTGCTCCCGCGTATATTTGCGGCTCATCCGCTTGAGCACCTCCGTGCTCCCGGACTGCATCGGCAGGTGGATGTGCTCCACGAGATTGCCGCGCGTGGCCAGCACGTCGATGAGATGGTCGTCGAAATCGCGCGGATGACTGGTGGTGAAGCGGATACGCGGAATATCGATCTTGGCCATGTCCGCCATCAGGTCGCCGAAGCGGTAGTCGAGATCTTCGAAATCTTTGCCGTACGCGTTGACGTTCTGCCCCAGCAGCGTGATCTCCCGGAATCCCTGCCGCGCCAGCTCCCGCACTTCCGCGATGACGTCTTCCGGACGCCGGCTGCGCTCCTTGCCGCGCGTGTACGGCACGATGCAGTATGTGCAGAACTTGTCGCAGCCGTACATGATGTTCACCCAGCCGCGCATGCCCTCGCGCTTCTTCGGCAGATTCTCGATGATGTCGCCTTCCTTGGACCACACCTCCACGACCATCTCTTTGCTGAAATAAGCATCCTGCAGCAGATACGGCAGCCGGTGGATATTGTGCGTGCCGAAGATCAAATCAACGAACGCATGCCGCTGCATGATCCGTCCGACGACCGATTCCTCCTGCGACATGCACCCGCAGACGCCGAGCAGGAGGTCCGGCTTCTGGAGCTTCAGGTGCTTCAGGTGACCGAGCTCGCCGAACACTTTGTCTTCCGCGTTCTCGCGCACAGCGCAGGTGTTCAGCAGAATGACGTCCGCCTCGTTACGGTCCTCGGTCGGGAGATACCCCATTTGCTCGAAGATCCCTTTCATAACCTCGGTGTCGTGCTCGTTCATTTGGCAGCCGTACGTCGTAATCTGATATTTTTTCCCTTTGCCGAGCTCCAGCAGCTCCGACGGAATGGAGGATTCGTAATGAACCCGGATCTCTTCCTTGCCCCGGCGCTTCTCGTCCTTGTAGCTCGGCGCCGAGTTGATCGTGATGTCTCTACCGTTGATCCGATAGGTCGTCTTCCCGTCTTCTTCCTTCAGTACCTTCGCGCCCGAAAAATCGAAGTACTTCGAGAAGTCCTTCTCGGTGGTGCCCACGCTGTCACGTCCCCTCTTTATACGCATCCATTCCAGCATTATATCAAAATCCACCGCGATTAGAAAGAAGCAGCAGCGCCGCTTCGACGATCCGGCGGCACAAAAAAAAAGCGGCGCCGCATGGCGGCGCCCCCGTTTACCCGATGATATCCGCTTCGTCGCCGGTCTTGGCGCCCGCGGCGTTCGCTTCGTCGGTATCGATATGCATGTCCAGCGCGAAATCGGGCGATACGCGCGCAACGACGTTCTCGAAGATGACGCCGCGCTCTCCGCCAAAGCGGACCGACAGCTTCTGCTTGTCCGAGATGCCCCATCGCTCCGCGTCGCTCGTGTGAAAGTGAATGTGCCGCGCGGCGACGATGACGCCTTCTTCGATCGTCACTTCGCCAGCCGGCCCTTTGATCGTGATGCCCGCGGAGCCCGCGGTGTCGCCCGATTCGCGGACCGGCGGATTGACGCCCAGCGCGAACGCGTCGGTGCGCGAGATTTCGAGCTGCGTGCGCTTGCGCACCGGACCGAGGATGCGGACTTTAGCGAAGCTGCCCTTCGGTCCGACGACTTCGACCGTTTCGTTCGCCGCGAATTGGCCCGGCTGCGAGAGCGGCTTTAAGACCGACAACTCGGCGCCGGCCCCGAACAATTGCTCGAGATGCGGGGGGGAGAGATGAATGTGGCGAGCGGAGACGCCGACGGGAACTTTTTTCATGGTTGCACCTGCTTTTCTTCGATTAGTCGTGACGGCGCTGCATCGCCTTGGCGGCGGGTTGCATATGCTTCCCTTCCGCCGCTGGTTATGTTCGTTATCCTGCCATGGCGCAGCAGTGGTTTGTACGAGGTCCTTCACATTCAAGAAGGCACGCCGTCCGGACGGAGCGGCATGCCTGACGGATCACGCCGCTTGCGCGATCATGGCTTACTTGAATTCCGCGACGAGCTTGCCGAATTGCTCCTGGGAAAGCGCGATGTCCTGGTTCGCCAATCCTTCCTGCTGGAAGCCGCCGATCATGGACTCGTACGATTGACGTTCTTTGTTTTGATAGATCAGGCCGGTCAGCATGCCGTTCGTTTCCATGATTTTGTTCATGGCCGCGATGCGGTTGGACGGATCGTAATCCGGGAATTGATCCAGATTGACGATATTCTCCTTGAACCAGTCGTACGTGTTCACTTTGTTGAACGTCACGCACGGGCTGAACACGTTGATCAGCGAGAAGCCTTTATGGTTGAGGCCCGCCTCGATCAAAGCCGTCAGCTGCTTCAGGTCGCTGGAGAAGGATTGGGCGATGAACGTCGCGCCGGCCGACATGGCGATTTCGAGCGGCGACAGCGTGGACTCGATCGAGCCTTCCGGCGTCGATTTCGTCTTGAATCCTTCGGCGGAACGCGGCGATGTTTGGCCTTTCGTCAAACCGTAGATTTGGTTGTCCATGACGATGTACGTCAGGTCGATGTTGCGGCGGATCGCATGGACCGTATGGCCCATGCCGATCGCGAAGCCGTCGCCGTCGCCGCCGGAGGCGATGACCGTCAGCTCGCGGTTCGCCAGCTTGACGCCTTGGGCGATCGGCAACGCGCGGCCGTGTATGCCGTGCAGGCCGTACGCGTTAATATAACCCGAGATCCGGCCGGAGCATCCGATGCCGGAGATGACCGCGAGGTTTTCCGGCTCCAAGCCGACGTTGGCCGCCGCGCGCTGGATAGCCGCCTGGACGGAGAAATCGCCGCAGCCTGGGCACCAGTTCGGTTTTACGTTATTGCGAAACTCTTTGAATGTCGCCATGTTAGACCAACTCCTTGCATGCTTTGTGCACTTCGGAAGGCAGGAACGGGTTGCCGTCGTATTTCAGGACGCTTTTGATTTTATCGGCGTGACCGGCATGCAGCTTCACTTGATCGGCCAGCTGGCCCGTCGCGTTGTTTTCCAGCACGACGACTTTCGAAGCGGAGCTCAAGTACGGCGCGACCAGCTCCGCGGGGAACGGATGGATTTGGCGGATCGTCAGGTGGTTCGTCTTCAGACCGTCCGCTTCCATGCGCGCCCGCGCCTCGTCGATCGTGCCGCCCGTCGAGCCCATCCCGATGATCAGGAGATCGGCTTCCGCGTGCGGAGCGTCCGCGCGAACAGCGTCGCGAATACGCATGCCGTTCAGCTTGTTCAGGCGTTTATCCATCATGTTCTTGCGGTTTGCCGCGCTTTCCGACGGACGTCCCGTTTCGTCGTGCTCGACGCCTGTTACATGGTGCAGGCCGAATTTGTCGCCCGGGATGACGCGCGGAGACACCCCGTCTTCCGTCAGTTCGTAGCGCTTGAAGAGCTCGTTCGGCTGCAGCTCCGGCAGATCGCGCACGAGCTTGCCGCGGCTGATCGGCACTTTATTCAAATCCAGGGGTTCGCAAGACTGCTTGCCGAGCGACAGCTGGAGATCCGTCATGAGGATGACCGGTACCTGATACTCTTCCGACAGGTTGAACGATTCGATCGTATCGTAGAAGCAGTCTTCGAGCGAGGCTGGCGCGATGACGATTTTCGGAATTTCGCCGTGCGTGCCATACACCATCGCGTTCAAGTCGGACTGCTCCTGCTTCGTCGGCAAGCCCGTGGACGGACCGCCGCGCTGCGTATCCACGATGACGAGCGGGGTTTCCGTCATGCCCGCGAGGCCGATCGCCTCCATCATGAGCGACAGGCCGGGACCGGCGGACGCGGTCATCGTGCGCACGCCCGCATAGTTGGCGCCGATCGCCATTGTTACCGCGGCGATTTCGTCTTCCGTCTGCACGACGGTGCCGCCGAATTTCGGCAGCTTCTTGATCAAATATTCCATGATCTCGGATGCCGGCGTAATCGGATACGCGGACATCAAGCGGCAGCCGCCGGCCAACGCGCCGAGACCGATCGCTTCGTTACCGATCATGAACAGCTTCTGCTTGCCGTCGGCAGGCTCGAGCTGGAATTCTTCCAGCGGTCCGCCCGCGAGCTCGAGCACGAAATCCGCGCCGCGTTTGACCGCCTCGATGTTTTTCTCGACGATGGCCTGGCCTTTGCGGCCGAACTCTTCTTCGACGGCTTTATTAAACACGTCGATCGGCAGGCCGAGCAGCGCCCAGGATGCGCCGGACGCAACCATGTTTTTCATCAGCGACGTGCCGAGCTCTTCGGCGATCGACGTGATCGGAACCGGAAACAGACGAGCGTTGATCCCGTCCGGAAGAACCGGGTTGAACTTGGCGTCGGCTACGACCACGCCTCCGGTACGGAGCTCATGCGCGTTCAAATCGATGCTTTCTTGGTCGAACGCAACCAAAATATCGAGATCGTCCGAAATGGCAAGCTTCGGCGTCGTGCTGATCCGGATTTTATTATTGGTATGGCCGCCTTTGATCCGCGACGAGAAGTGGCGATAGCCGTACAAATAGTAGCCAAGCCGGTTAAGCGCTGTCGAAAAAATACGGTCGGTACTCTCTACGCCCTCCCCTTGCTGCCCCCCGATTTTCCAAGACAATTGACTGATCAAAATGCCCATCTCCTCTTTGAATGAACCTGCAATATTTTCGACAACATTAAAGATTGGTAAATGGATTCTATCGTATAATCAAATAAATTTTATGTCTCTAAGTACTAAAATGCAAGCTGTTCCCGCTTTTTTTCGGATAGTTCTTTTCGATTATACCCATACCGCTGCGAGATTGAAATAAATGGAATCGATCATTGCGGCAGATGCGTCGCCAGAAACGTCATCGCGTTAGTTTCGAAGAATCCGCTCACCTGCGCATCCGAGTAGTTCGCCGACAACGCATCCTGCAGCCGGTAAAGCTCTCCCGGATGAGTCAGCCCGTGAACGTACTGGTCGATCCCGTCGAAATCCGAGCCGAACATCAGCTGACGCTCGCCGCCAAACTCGCAAATCCGTTCTACGTGACGCAGCACGTCAGCAATTCCGGCAGATGCGCGCGACGAAGACACGAACTGTGGCACGAACGTCACGCCGATCAGTCCGCCGCCGGCGAGAAGCGCCTTGATCTGTTCGTCCGTCAAGTTGCGCGGATGCGGGCATAGGCTGCGGCAGTTGGAATGGGAGGCGATGACCGGCTTTCCCGAATGCTGCAGCATATCCCAGAAGGCGCGGTCGCTCAAATGCGATACATCCAATAGTATACCCAATCTATTACATTCTTCTACGAAGGCTCGGCCTTTTTTCGTCAATCCGCCTCCGCGCGTTTCCATCACGCCGTCCGCCCCCCAGTTGGCGTTGTTCCAAGTGAGGCCGGCCGCGCGCACGCCGAGCGCGAACAAGACGCGCAGCATCGCCAGATCCCCCTGCAGCCCGTCCGCGCCTTCGAGGGACAGCATGGCTCCGATCGTCCCCGGGTTCCGCCGGAGAGCCGCAACGTCCCCTGCCGTGCGGATAAACGCCATCTCCGGCAAAGCGAGCACCTTGCGATAGAAGAGATCCACGCTTTGCAGGATGGGCACCATCGTTTTGTCCATCCGATCCGGGATATAGAGTGCGAACGTTTGAAAGGTCGAGCCCGCTAGTTTCAAACGGGGCAGCGTGACGTCCAGCTTGCCTTGATCATCCTGCTCGAACGAAAGCGACGAATCCTCCAGGAGCTTCCAAATGACGTCGCAATGAAAATCGGCTTTACGAACGGACTGCATCATCATCTTCCTTCCGTTTATAATTTAGCTTTCTAGCGCTGCGGATGTATATAACCAATGCAAAAAAACCTGCCTACGACGTAAACAGGTCAATTCTTTTACATGATGTGCCCGGATCCCGGATTTATCTGGGTTCTACAATCAGCTTGATCGCCGTGCGGTCTTCGCCGTCGATGACAATATCCGTGAATGCCGGAATACAGATCAGGTCCACGCCGCTCGGGGCCACGAAGCCTCTCGCGATCGCAACCGCCTTTACAGCTTGATTCAACGCACCAGCCCCGATAGCTTGCAATTCAGCCGCCCCGCGTTCACGCAAAACGCCGGCAAGCGCTCCTGCAACAGAATTTGGATTAGACTTTGCTGAAACTTTTAAGACATCCATGGAAAGTGACCTCCTCGGGAATGATGGATGAATACCGCTATTCAGATAGTATTCGAGAGAGGCGAAAAAATTCCTTCTTTCTTGAGGCGTTGTTTGCTAAATCTTCTGAATTGCAAGAATTTTCATAGTGAAAACTGTTCCAGCTTGGACTAGTACAGCCTGTATCCTGCCTCGTTACCATTAACCCGAAACGCACGCGGATAAACAGGCGCAGCGTCTGAACTCGGTGAGCTGCGCGCATACGACGAAAAAAAAGAAAATGGCTGCTACAGGAGCAGCCAATCCGTTTCCGTCAGCCGAATCTTCTGAATCTTCTTCGCTTTGCCCGTCGCATCGTCGATCTCGACCGCGACCGCGTGCAAATGCCAGTTGCCCTCATCGACGACGAACCGCACGGGGAGCTGGGTCAGGAACTTATGCAGCACGGGACCGCGTTCCATGCCGAGCACGCCTTCCATGGATCCGACCATGCCGACGTCCGTGATGTACGCCGTTCCGTTTGGCAGCACCCGGTCGTCGTTCGTCTGCACATGCGTATGTGTGCCGACCACGATCGAAGCTTTGCCGTCCAGGTGCCAGCCCATCGCGATCTTCTCCGACGTTGCCTCCGCATGGAAATCGACGAGGATGTTTCTCGTCTTCTGCGCGAACTGCTCGATCAGCTCGTCCGCCTTGCGGAACGGGCAATCGATCGGCGGCAGAAACGTCCGTCCCTGCAGATTGATGATCGCCAGCTCTTTTCCGTTCGCTTTAATGAGCGTCGCTCCTTGCCCAGGCGCCTCCGGCGCGAAGTTCGCCGGCCGCACGATCCGCGGCTGTTCGTCGATCCATTCGAAAATATCTTTGTTGTCCCACGTATGGTTGCCCATCGTAATGCCGTGTACGCCGGCGTCCAGCAGTTCCTTGACGATCGCCGCGGTGATGCCCCGACCGGCAGCGGCGTTCTCGCCGTTCGCGATGATGATGTGCGGGGCGTATTTCGATTTGAGCGCGGGCAGCACCTTCTTGACGGCTGCACGCCCGACATTGCCTACGATATCGCCGATAAACAATACGTTCATGTCGTTCCTTACCTTTCTGTCATAAACCGGAAAAGTGGCTGACAGGCAGCCACTTTTCCGGTTTCATTTGCTATGCGGTTATTTGGCGTATTCGACGGCCCGCGTCTCGCGGATGACCGTGACTTTAATATGCCCCGGATAATCGAGCTCGTTCTCGATCTTCTTCGTAATGTCGCGCGCTAGGCGGAAAGCTTCGGTATCGTCGATTTTCTCCGGCTGCACCATGACGCGAACCTCGCGTCCGGCTTGGATCGCGTACGATTTCTCGACGCCATCGAACGATTCCGAAATGTTTTCCAGCTTCTCCAGCCGCTTGATGTACGTCTCGAGCGTCTCTCTTCTTGCACCCGGTCTAGCGGCCGATAGCGCATCCGCAGCACCGACCAGCATGGCGATGACCGATGTTGCTTCGCAATCGCCGTGGTGGGAGGCAATGCTGTTGATGACGATCGGATGTTCTTTGTATTTCTTCGCCAGCTCGACGCCGATTTCGACGTGAGAACCTTCCACTTCATGATCCAGCGCTTTGCCGATATCATGCAGCAATCCGGCTCTTCTCGCAAGCGTGATGTCCTCGCCCAGCTCCGCGGCCATCAGGCCGGTCAAATAGGCGACTTCCATGGAGTGCTTCAGCACGTTCTGTCCATAGCTCGTACGGTATTTCAAACGACCCAAAATCTTGATCAAATCCGGGTGCAAACCGTGTACGCCGACTTCATACGTCGCCTGCTCTCCGTATTCGCGGATGCGTTCGTCCACTTCCTTGCGAGATTTCTCGACCATTTCCTCGATGCGCGCAGGATGGATGCGTCCATCCGCGACGAGCTTCTCGAGGGATGTTCGGGCGATTTCGCGACGGATCGGATCGAAACCGGACAATATGACCGCTTCCGGTGTATCGTCGATGATAAGATCGATACCGGTCAACGTTTCCAGTGCGCGGATGTTGCGGCCTTCGCGGCCGATGATGCGACCCTTCATTTCTTCGTTCGGCAGCGCCACGACGGACACCGTCGTTTCGGCTACGTGATCGGCCGCACAGCGTTGGATGGCCAGCGAGATAATATCGCGAGCTTTCTTATCTGCTTCTTCCTTCGCCTGCTGCTCAATCTCTTTAATCATTTGCGCCGTTTCATGGCGAACCTCTTGCTCGACGTTGGTCAGAATAACTTGCTTGGCTTCCTCCATCGTCAGGTTCGAAATGCGCTCCAGCTCTTGTAGTTGCTGCTTGTAGAGTGAATCGATCTGCTCTTGCGTTTCTTCGATCCGCTTCTCTTTGTTGGCTACTTGTTCTTCTTTGCGTTCCAGCGCTTCTATTTTTTTATCCAACGACTCCTCTTTCTGAATCAGTCGTCTTTCAAGACGCTGTACCTCATTGCGACGATCGCGAATGTCTCTCTCAGCTTCGGTACGGAGCTTGTGGACTTCATCTTTCGCCTCGAGAACCGTTTCTTTCTTCAGCGCCTCCGCGTCTTTCCTCGCATTATCTACGATTTGGCTTGCGGCTTGCTCGGCACTGGAAATTTTGGCCTCGGCGATCGATTTTCGAATAAAATAACCGACACCAAAGAAAATTGCACCAACAACGAGAGCGATCAGGATAGTTGCCCATACTGGCATTATCTCACCTCCTCGTTGTTCACCAAAGCAAACGCTTGGGACAGTATTTGGTTTTTTCCAGCCGGTTTTTAGCTTTCACACTTAATTTGGCGAAAATAATGGTTTCGAATCAATTTTTGGAAGGAAAATCGATTCTGGATGAAAGAATACAAACTCATTTTATCTGTTGTGAAAATCAATTGTCAAGCATATGCCCATCTTCGTCTTCGAGCTCGCTCTGCGCCGCCGTCTTAACCGCCTCTCTGACGGCGGCCGACGGGAATCCGCGGCGCAGCAGAAACGCGGCCAGTTTATGCTTCCGTTCCCGCTCTTCGCCTTTCAGGTGCGGCCATTTCTTGATCGCGGCGTTTACGGCGACCTCCGTCTCCGATTCTTCGTTCAGCTTGGACGCCGCTTCCTTCGCGGTATCGCGTTTGATGCCGCGCTGCAGCAGTTCCTGCTGCAGGAGCCGCCTGCCCTTCGACTGCGACCGCATCCGCTGGGCGGCATACAGCTCGGCATAGACCGAATCGTTCACCAGCCCTTCCCGCTTCAGCCGTTCGATCGCTTTGCGGACTGCCCCCTCCTCCAGCTCCTTCTTGGCCAGATAGCGGACGATTTCCTTCTCCGTCCTTTGTCTCGCTCCTAAGTATGCAAGCGCTAGGACGTATGCCCGATGCTCGCTGTCCTCGTTCAGGATTTGTTTCAATTCGTCGGCATCGATCTCCCGGCCTTTGAACAGCCGAAATTTAATGAGTAGGTCTTCGTGCACGCTCGTGAACGGATCTCGGCCATCATTGACGAATAGATGGTATCGCTGCTTTTTCTTCTTATCTTGTTCCACGCTAGTGATCGTAAGAATAGGATCCACACCTTTCTCCTAAACAAAGAAGCACCTCGTAAAAGGTGCCTCTCGATCGTATAGGTTTGCGTTCGTTTATTCGAGCTCGAGTTCCAGCTCTTCGTCTTCCTCGTCTTCGCTGAACGCGGCGGCGCTCGCCGTCGCGGCCGCTACGTTGCTCGCGTCGCGGATTTGCTTCTCGATGACGCCCGCGATGTCCTTGCGCTCCTTCAGGAACTGCTTCGCATTTTCGCGGCCTTGGCCGAGGCGCTCGCCGTTGAAGGAGAACCAGGCGCCGCTCTTCTGGATGATATCGTGTTCGACGCCGATATCGACGATGCTGCCTTCCTTCGAGATGCCTTCGCCGTACATGATATCGATCTCCGCTTGCTTGAACGGAGGCGCGACTTTATTCTTCACGACCTTGATACGCGTACGGTTGCCGACCACGTCGTTGCCTTGCTTGATCGATTCGATGCGGCGAACGTCGAGGCGAACCGATGAATAGAATTTCAGCGCGCGGCCGCCTGGCGTCGTCTCGGGGTTACCGAACATGACGCCGACTTTCTCGCGAAGCTGGTTGATGAAGATCGCGATCGTCTTCGATTTGCTGATCGCGCCGGAGAGCTTCCGGAGTGCCTGCGACATCAGGCGCGCTTGCAGACCGACGTGGGAATCCCCCATGTCGCCCTCAATTTCCGCTTTCGGCACGAGCGCCGCGACGGAGTCAACGACGACGATATCGACCGCGCCGCTGCGTACGAGTGCTTCGGCGATTTCGAGCGCCTGTTCGCCGGTATCCGGCTGAGAGAGCAGCAATTCGTCGATGTTGACGCCCAGTTTATTGGCATAGGAAGGATCCAACGCATGTTCCGCATCGATGAATGCGGCTTGTCCGCCCGCGCGTTGAACTTCCGCGATCGCATGAAGCGCGACGGTCGTTTTACCGGAGGATTCCGGTCCGTACACTTCGATAACCCGGCCTCTAGGAAAGCCGCCGATGCCAAGGGCAATATCTAACGCGAGCGAGCCGCTGGACACGGTCTCGACTTGCATGTGAGTCGATTCTCCAAGTTTCATTATGGAGCCTTTACCAAATTGCTTCTCTATTTGACGCAGAGCCATTTCAAGCGCAGCTTTACGATCCGCCAACGAACTCACATCCTTCATGATTTATACTCACATGATACCTTGTTTTAACTGCTTTGACAAGACTTTTTGCGAACATATATTCCTATTTCTCCATTGGCCAATAGAGAGCAAAAAAAAAACCGCAGCAAAGTAATCTTCGCCACGGTTCTTCCGTCTAGAGTCGATTATAGTCGATCCCTATTGGGTTGGCAAGCTTTAATTTTACACGATCTGCTAGGTTGCCACTCCGTCGGACAAAGCCTGCCATAACCGGTACAGCAGCGATTTGGCGGCGCGGATCCGGATCATCTCGCGGTTGCCGTTCAACGTCGCCGTGAACACCTTCGTCGGCTTCCCTCGTTCGGCGAGACCGAAGTAGACGAGGCCGACCGGCTTGCCTTCGGACTCCGACGGCCCCGCGACGCCGGTGAGCGAGACGCCGAAATCGCTCTCGGCCAGCTCGCGCACCCGTTCGGCCATCAGCGCCGCCGTCGACTCGCTGACGGCCCCCGGCGCTCCCGGTCCTTCCAGCTGCGACAGCGGAATGCTCAACAAGCGATGCTTCATTAAATTCGTGTACGTCACGACGCCGCCCGTAAACTCGCCGCTGCTTCCGGGAATCCGGGTAATCAGCTGGGCCAGCAGTCCGCCCGTGAGGCTCTCCGCGCTCGCCAGCGTGCGTCTGGATGACCGCAGCAGGCGAACGACCACCTCTTCCAGCGTGATGTCTTCACTGGCGTAGAGATGCTGCCCGACGCGCTCGCGGATCGTCTTCTCCGTCTCGTCCAGCCTGCCGTTCGCCTCGAGCTCGCTTAGCGCTTTCGTCGACAGCCGGATCGCCACTTCGCCTTCCTTGGCGTACGGCGCGATCGACGGATCCGTCTGGTGCTCGATCAAGTCGATGAGCGCGTTCTCGAGGCTCGACTCGCCGATGCCCGCGAACTTCAACAGCCGCGAATACAGCCGGCGTTCCTCGTTCATGACGGTGCGCAGCCATGTTTTCGCCGGGCCGTCGAACATGGGCTTCATTTCGCGCGGCGGGCCCGGGAGCAGCACGTAATGGGTGCCGTCCGCCGTTAACGCGTTGCCGACTGCCAGCCCCGCTTCGTTGTCCAGCGGATCGCTGCCTTCGATCAGGTTTGCTTGCCTGCGGTTGCTGTCGACCATATGTATGCCGCGCGACGCGAACATGGCTTCGATCTTATCCATGCTCGGCTTATGCTCTTCGATGGCACGGCCCAAATACTCGGCAAGTGCGTCCTTCGTCAAATCGTCCATCGTCGGGCCTAAGCCCCCGGTAAAAAGAATCAGATCCGCCCGGGTGCGCGCCAATTCGATCGCCTGCCGGATGCGAGCGGCGTTATCGCCCACGACAGTCTGAAAATAAACGTCGATTCCCATTTCCGCGAGGCCTTGCGACAAGTACGTCGCGTTCGTGTTGACGGTTTGGCCGAGCAAGAGCTCCGTCCCGACCGCGATGATTTCTGCACGCATGTGAACATCTCCACTTCATAATGTATAGGATGGGCGAACCGGAACGCGGAGAAGAAAAGCATCACTCTTTCCAAGAATGGCGAAGGAGTGATGCCCGAGTGTCGAACTACGCGGTAAGCGGTATGAGATTTTTGTTCTTGACGAAATAATCGATGCCCGAGTATACCGTAATAATCGCCGCCGCGTAGATCGAAATCTGATCGAACGGAAAATCGAGAAAGGCGAACGGGAAGTTGTTGAGCAGCAGTACGATGATCATCGTAATCTGTACGGCCGTCTTCCATTTGCCCCATTTGCTCGCCGCCACGACCGTGCCCTCGAGCAGCGCGATCTGCCGCAGTCCCGTCACCGCGAACTCGCGGCTGATAATGACGATGGCGATCCAGGCATGCAGTTTCTCCATTTCCACGAGGGAAATCAGCACCGCCGCGACGAGCAGCTTATCCGCCAGCGGATCCAGCAGCTTGCCGAGGTTGGTGACGATTTTGTTCTTGCGCGCGATGTAGCCGTCCAGACCGTCCGTGCTCGCCGCTACTATGAATACGAGCGTGGCCATGATTTGATTCCACGTGATGGAAAAATCGGAACCGTCGAACGTGAGCGGCTTCAAATCGACGTTGATGAGCAGCAGCACCATAATGATCGGGACCAAGAAGATGCGTGCGAGCGTAATGCGGTTGGCTAAATTCACTTATAGCCCCTCCCCGGACATGTCGAATTCGTAAGCGTGCGTGATCCGCACCCTTTGAATTTCGCCGATCGCGGCCTTGCAGTTCGAAATAAACACCTCGCCGTCGATTTCCGGAGCGTCGTAAGGCGAACGGCCGACGTATACGTCGCTGCGTCCGTCGTACCGTTCGACAAGCACGTCGATTTCCCGGCCGATGTACTTGCCGCTCAAATCCTTCGATACTTGGCGCTGGATCTCCATCAGCGTGTTGGAACGCCATTCCTTGACGTCGTCCGGCACGGCGTTCGGCAGACGAACGGCCGGCGTATCTTCCTCCGGCGAATACGTGAACACCCCGAGCCGGTCGAACTTCATCTCGCGGACGAAATCGCACAGCCGGTCGAAATCCTCCTCGGTCTCGCCCGGGAATCCGACGATGATCGATGTGCGGAGCGCCACGTCAGGAATCCGCGCGCGGATGCGGGAGACAAGTTCGCGCGTGTCGCGCTGGCGGCCAGGACGGCGCATGCGCTTCAGGATGGAGTCCTCGCTGTGCTGCAGCGGCATGTCGATATAGTTGCATACTTTCGGATTGGACGCGATCGTATCGATCAGCTCGTCCGAGAAAAATCCCGGATAAGCGTAGTGCAGGCGGACCCAAGCGATGCCGTCCACTTCGCTGACGCGGTTAAGAAGCTCCGGCAGCATGAACTTGTCGTACAAATCGGTGCCGTAGTTCGTGGAATCCTGCGCGATCAGGCTGACTTCCTTGACGCCTTGGCTCGCGAGCTGACGCACCTCGTCCACGATCGATTCGATCGAACGGCTGCGGAACTTGCCGCGCATGATCGGAATCGAGCAGAAGGTGCATGCGTTGTCGCAGCCCTCCGCGATCTTGACGAACGCCGTATAGCGCGGCGTCGTAACGAGCCGCGGCAGTTTCTGATCGTAGTCGAACGCCGGATTGCCTACTTTGACCGGCCGTTTGCCCCGCAGCGCTTCGTCGACGATATCGGTGATATGGTGGAAATCGCCCGTTCCGACGATGCCGTCGATCTCCGGCATCTCATCCATGAGCTGCTGCTTGTAGCGCTGCGTCAGGCAACCCGACACGATGAGCGCTTTCAGCCTTCCGGTCTGCTTCAACTCTGCCATATCCAGAATGGTGTTCACGGATTCCTCTTTAGCGGCGTCGATAAATCCGCACGTATTGACAATAATGACGGTCGCATCGTCTGCCTGATCCACCAAATGGTAGCCTCTGGCATCGATCAGCCCCGACATGATCTCGGAATCGACGAGGTTCTTCTCGCATCCCAACGTTACCACTTTCACTCTTTCAGTCATCGATGTGTCCCCCAAACCCCTCCGAAAAGCTATCTTACCCAGTATAATACATGGCCTATGCAGTGTCAAAATAGGAAAAAGCCCCGAAAGACCGCGATTTCGGCGGCAAAACGGGACCTGTCCTATGTACGGAAACGGCGGAAGCCGCCCTTATTTATAGTTCGTAAACTGCAGGTCGATCTGCAAATCCGCTCCCCGCAGCAGCGCGATCACCGCTTGAAGATCGTCGAGGTTTTTGCCGGTTACGCGGATGGAATCGCCTTGTATCTGGCTTTTCACTTTGATTTTGGAATCGCGGATCAGCGTGTTGATTTTTTTCGAGCTATCCTGCTCGATCCCCTGCTTCAACTTGATTTTCTGCCGGACCGTTCCCATGGAAGCGCCCTCGATTTTGCCGAATTCCATGTTTTTGATCGGCACGCCGCGCTTGATCATTTTGGATTGCAAAATGTCGATGACGCTCTTCAGCTTGTACTCGTCGTCCGAGACGACGACCAAATCGCTCTTCTCCAGCGTGAAGCTCGTCTTCGTTCCTTTGAAATCGAACCGGGTGTCGATCTCCCGCTCCGCTTGCGTGATCGCATTGCTCAGCTCCTGCATATCGACTTTCGACACGATATCGAATGAATGTTCTGCCATTGCGCTGCAGCTCCTTTGTCTTTCCTATTCTTGTCATGTATTATAGCGCATCCCGCCCCGCAAAAAAAGCACCCGGGACCGTAACGCTTACAGTCCGGATGCCTTTATTGCCGGAAAACTCATGGCGTATTCCCCGCGTTCGCCGCATTGCCCGTTCCGGTCGTGCCGTCCGTACCCGTACCGGCGGAGCCGTCTTCCACGGGGGTGAGCAGAAGCTTGCGAGAGCCCCCGGATTTGTTGCCATCGTTAATTAACACGCCATCAATCGTAACGTCGATATAATCGGCTCTGCCCAGTGAGATATAAATCGGGCCGTCGGCATCGTAAGACGCCGTGTCACCATTTTCCATCATTTTATCAAATAAAGATTTACCCCTCTTGCCCGGCTTGTTCATCTCGTATATCCCGACCCACGCATGCCCGGTCGACTTGAACTCGATCTTGTGCGTCCCGCCCGGAGTCACATTGAAGTAATCCGTGGTACCCGACGTCCGGTCAAGCGTAATCGTCGTGGTTGGTGCCGTCGGCGGAGGCGTCGTTCCTCCCTGTGACGGTTGATCCGGCGGAAGCGTCGTCGAATCCGTCCCTGTTCCGCTCCCGTTCGTCGATCCGCCGCCCGTCGTCGCGCTGTTCCCGCTGTTTGCCGTACCTTCCGGATTCGTAGGCGGCGGTGCAGTCTCGTCGGTCATCTTCGTCTGATCCGCCGAATCCACGTGATCCTTGTTAGGCTGCTTGATGGCGAAGATATAGACGAGCACGATGATCAGCAGCAGGAACGACCACATGAGCGCGCGGAAGCCCCATCGGCTCAAGCGGTCGGACGTATGCGTCTGGGCGGTCCGGCGCGGCCGCTGAACGGGCTCGATGACGGGCTGTTCCGGCACGCTCGAAGGAATTTCCTTATTGTAGAGCCGCAGTACTTCTTCCGCGTCGAGTCCGACGGATTCGGCATAGTTTTTCACGAATGCGCGTACATAGAAGGAACCGGGAAGCACGCTGTAATTGCCTTCCTCGATGGCTTCAAGATAACGCTTGCGGATTTTCGTCAAGTCCTGAATATCGTCCAAGGACAGGTTTCGCTGTTCCCTCGCTTTCTTGAGCAATGCGCCCAAATCCGACATGACCACACCTCCTTAACATTTTTATCGATCAGGTATTAAAAATCATGAAAGCCCATGAACGATTCATACGAAATTTCTTCGTCCGGCGTGTTGCGAAGCTCGATAATATAATCAAAATCGCTGTATTCGAATGCCGACTCTTTCACGAAAATATCGGGATGCTCGATGACTTTCGTCGAAGGCATCGCCATGATTTCCTGAAGGAGCGCATGATGCTTTTCATTGGAACGAATGGTGCTGACGATGCCGTCGATAATAAAAATGTTGTTCGGCGTCATTTCTTCCTCGGACAGCTGGCTTCGGACCGTCTGGCGCAGGAGCGTCGAGGACACGAACGTCCAACGCTTGTTCGAGCAGACGCTGCCCGCGATGATGGATTCCGTCTTGCCGACGCGCGGCATACCGCGCAGGCCGATGACTTGATTTCCTTCCCTTTTAAACACCTCGCCCAGAAAGTCAACCAGCATGCCTAGCTCGTCGCGCGTGAAGCGGAACGTCTTGCGGTCGTCGGAGTCGCGTTCGATGTAGCGTCCGTGGCGAACGGCCAATATATCGACCAGCTTCGGCTCGCGAAGCTTGAGTACCGTGATATTGTCGACCTTTTGCAGCATCCGGCCGAGGATTTCGATCTTCTCGTCGTCGTTCGTCTGCAGCAGCATGCCGCGCGTGCGGTTCTCGACCCCGTTGATGGTCAGAATGTTGACTTCGAGCATGCCGAGCAGCGATGCGATATCGCCGAGCAAGCCTGGACGGTTCTTATGTATTTTATATTCCATGTACCATTGTTTGAATTCCATCGGAGACACCTCTGCTGAAGGAATGAAGTTTTTAATGAAGCTCTTTTGCGCGAAGCTTCATGATCGTATGCGTCTAGGAACGGGATGAGGCAAATCCGCTGCACGCTGCAGCCGAACCAAGCTATGAATATTTATGCTTCAAAAAGTTTATTCTACAATATTCGTCAAATTCCTGCAACAGGCAGCGAACATTACAGAAAAGCCTCCGCTGGGGAGGCTTTTCTCGTGGATGTTACGAATGTTGGACGAGCTTGACCATCAAGCCCGCGATCGTTTTGCGTTCCGATTCATCGCCGACATCCCACAATTGCTTGAGCGTACGCTGCTCTTCATTCTTCGGATCGACCTTCTCGTCAAGGAAGGAGCCGATCTCGTAAGCGAGGTTGGAGATCGTATCTTCGTTCAACCCCATGCTTTTTGCTTGCTCGACACGGTCGGATAAAAACTCTTTCCAGGTACCGAAGTTAGAAAGGACTGTTGCCATTGATAAACTTCCTCCTTTGCGTGTTGGCTGTTGATCAGCAACATCCAGTATTGTTCGCGCAAGGAGCGGCATTTATTCTTCATCGGACGGGTTGTCCGCATTTTCTCAAAAGATCAGTCCATCCGGTCAGGTCAGCCAGCCGCCGTTCGGGCTGATGATCTGTCCGGTGATATAAGCGGATTCCGGCAATGCCAAAAAGTACACGAGCGAAGCGATCTCTTCCGGCTGCGCGAAACGCCCGACCGGGATTTCGGACTCGAGCGCCACCTTCTCGGCGGCATCGAGGTTGTCCAGCATGACGGTGTCGACCGCTCCCGGCGCTACCGCGTTCACGGTTACGCCCGACGGCGCAAGCTCCTTGGCCAGCGCTTTCGTGAACGCATTCATACCGCCCTTGCTGGTCGAATACAGCACCTCGCACGAAGCGCCCGAAATGCCCCAGATCGACGATACGTTAATGATCCGGCCGAACCGCTGCGCGATCATGGCCGGCATGAACAGCTGCGTGCACAAGAACATGCCTTTCAAATTCACGTTCATGACTTCGTCCCAATCGTCGTCCGTCACGTTCGCCAGCATGCCGTAATGGGCGACGCCCGCGTTGTTCACGACGATATCGGGCACCATGCCGTGCTGCTCCAGCTTCTCGCGCATGCGCAGCAGCTGTTCGCGCGAACGCACGTCCGCGGATACGGTCAGCACGTTGGCCGCCCCGAGCCGCATGCAGCTGCGAGCGGTTTCGTTCGCAGCCTCATGCGCCTGATTGTAATGAATGACAACGTTCATGTTCTCCACCGCGAATCGGCGCGCGATGGCGGCGCCGATACCGCGGCTTCCCCCTGTTACGAGAACGGTCATTTCCTTTAAGGTTTTCAAGCTTCTTCCTTGGCTACGATCGACACCGCCATGCGGTCCCAATTGAAATGGCTGCGCAGGCGCGCGTTGGCTTCGTCGAGCGTGATGCTTTCATAGAGCGGCAGCAGCTCGAACAGATCCGCCCCGCGGAACCGGTAACGCGTAAATTCGCTTGCAATCGCTTCGGGGGAATTCAGCATGCGCAAGTAACCGCCGATTTTTTTCCGTTTCGTTCGTTCGAACGTATCGACGTCGAGACCTTTGGCCTGAGCCGCTTCGATCGCTTGGCGCAGCCTCCGCAGCAGCTCGTCGGGATCGCGGGACTCCCCGCCGACGACGGAGAACGCGTAGTCCTCGCTGCTGTTGAATTCATGGCCAAACGAATCCGTGATCAGCGTATCGTCGTACAGCGCGTGATAAATCGGCGAGCTGGAGCCGAGCAGCGCTTCAAGCATGAGCTTCGTCGTCAGCTCCGTGCGGAGCAGCTCTTCCGGATCGGACGCGCCGCCGCGTTCCTTGAAGCCGATCATGACCTTCGGCATGGAAACGGGGAGCGCCGTTTTCTTGAGCGGAATCTTCACGGTGTCCGGCTCGGGATCGAAGTAGCGGGTAATCTCGCCCTGCCGCTCGAACGGTTTGCGCGCCTGATTGTCGCGGACGAGTTTCATGACCGCTTCGGGCTTCACGCCGCCGACGACGAACAAGAACATGTTGGACGGATGGTAAAACGTTTCGTAACAGCGGTAGAGCGTTTCTTTGTCGATTTGATAGATCGACTCCACCGTGCCGGCGATGTCGATGTGTATCGGATGTTTGTGGTACAGTGCGTCGATCACGCCGAAATAGACGCGCCAATCCGCATTGTCGCGGTACATGTTGATTTCCTGCTCGATGATGCCCTTTTCCTTCTGGACATTCTCGTCCGTGAAGTAAGGATGCTGCACGAAATCAATCAGCGTCTCCAAATTCGCTTCGATCTGCTCCGTCGCCGAGAACAAATAAACGGTGCGGTCGAAACTGGTGAACGCATTAGCAGACGCGCCTTGGGACGCAAAGGTTGCAAAAATATCGCCCGTCGGCTCCTCGAACATTTTATGCTCCAAAAAATGCGCGATGCCGTCAGGAACCGAGACCGGCTCTTGATTGCCGACCGCGAACCGGTTGTCGACGGAACCGTATTTCGTCGAGAAGGTCGCGTACGTTTTGCTGAAGCCTTCCTTCGGAAGCACGACGACCTCGAGCCCGTTCGGCATGACTTCGCGGTATAACGTCTCTTGAACGCCCGGGTAGGCTAATGTTTCCATTGGCTTCAGCCCTCCTTATTGTCGGACAGGAAATAAATCGTATCGAGCTCGGCTTTGCGCGCGACGGCCGCGATTTGTTCCGGCGTGACCGCCTGCACGTCCTGCAGCAGCTGCATCGCCGAACGTTCACGCTTCGACAGGACGGCGTTGAAGTCGAACCCGATCATCTCGCTCGCCGAATCCTGCAATTCGCGCAAATGATTGGCGATCATCGCCTTCGTCTGGCTCATTTCCAGCTCGCTGTACGAGCCGCTGCGCATCTGCTCCAGCTGTTCCTGGATGATCGTCTTGGCCTTCTCGTAGTTGCCGATTTCGATGCCGGATTGAATCGTGCATATCCCTTTATGACCGTCCAGCCGCGATGCCGCGTAATAGGCCAAGCTCGCTTTCTCGCGAACGTTGAGGAACAGCTTGGAGTGCGGATAGCCGCCTAATATGCCGTTGTACATCAGCGCGGCCGGATAATCGTCGTCGCCATACCCCGTATGGATGCGCAGCCCCATGTTCAGCTTGCCTTGCGTCACGTCCATCCGTTCGACGACGTTCTTGACTTCCTTCACCGGCCTGCTTGCCGCGGACACGCCGTAGTCGGCCGGCTCGCCCGCATTGCTGCGGAAGGCTTTCGCGACCAGCGCCTTCACCTCGTCCAGCGTCGTATCGCCGACGACGTACAAATCGAATGCCGCCGTCGCCAGCCAATTCCGGTACGCTTCCGTCACGGAAGCCGGCGTGATGGCGTCGATGTCCTCCATCCGCCCGAGCGGGTGGAGCCGGTACGGCTCATCCGCGCACATGACTTCCAGACAGCGTTCGGCCGCATACCGGATTTTATCGTTAATGATCGCTTCGAGCCGCTTGCGCAGGGTGTCCTTCTCCGCCTCGACGTACTTGGGGCGCAGGACGCCGTTCTCCAGGACGGGATCCGTGACCACCTCGCCGAGCAATTGAAGCGATGCCGCTAGCAGCGGCCGGTCGGACGACACGAAGCGATCGTTGATGACGTCCATGCGGAATTGCACGATCTGCGAGTCGCCTCGCTTGTACACGTCGAAGCCAAAGCCGGCGCCGTACAGGTCGTCAAGCCGTTCGCGGAACGCGATCGTCTCCGGCGTGGAAGCGGTGCCTCTGCGCAGCACGAAAGGAATCAACGCGGCCGAGGTGACGGTCGATTCATGAAGCGGCAAACCCGCGTAAAGGGAGATTGAAAAGGTTTTGAAACGCTGCGTCGGCAATACATGCAGTCGAATTCGGTTCAGCTGACCTCGTTGAAATGGCGAGTTGCTCACGCCTCACGTCCCCTTCCGCTCAAGTGGTATAAAGCCAATCTATTCCAATTTCCAGAGATCTATTCCATTCTACCCGATGCGAAAAGGAAGAAGCAACCCGCGTCCTCGTGCGGGCTGCTTCAGCCGACTCTACATGCAGAAAATGTGTTTTCCGATGGTTTTGACCTGCGGACGGGTCCAGATCCACTTGGACGTCGCCGTCTCGGGGTTAAAATAGTAGAGGCAGCCGCCCGTCGGATCCATGCCGTTCAATGCGTCCTGCACGGCCTGGGCCGCTTTCTCGTTCGGGGTCAGCCAGATCTGGCCGTCGGCGACCGCCGTGAATGCGCCGGGCTGAAAGATGACGCCGGATACGGTGTTCGGGAAACTCGGCGATTTCACCCGATTCAGGATGACCGCCGCCACCGCGACCTGCCCGACGTAAGGCTCGCCGCGGGACTCGCCGTACACGGCGTTCGCCATCAGCTTCAGATCGTTCGCGGACAAGCCGAGATTATTGGACTTCGAGACGTCCGACGGCGCGTTGCCGCCTTGAGTGCCGCCGCTCGTTCCGCCTCCCGCCTTGCCGCCTCCGCTCCCGGCCGTGTCCGCCTCCGAGGGCGCCCAATTCTTGGTCGCCTCCCACAGCTTCAGCTTCGTCTTGGCGCCGACGACGCCGTCGGACTTGAGCCCGAACTTCCATTGAAACCAGGTGACGGCGTTTTTCGTGGAGGAGCCGAACACCCCGTCTACTTTCCCGTCGAAATAGCCGAGGTATTTCAGCCGCCCTTGCAGCTCTTTGACGTCTTTGCCCGACGATCCGACTTTGAGGGTAGCGCTGCTGAACGTCTCTGCCGATTTGCCGAAGTAGGCGTTCTTCAGCGAGAAGGCTCCGAACAACAGAAGGACGATGACGATGGTCACCGTAATTAAACGATTTCTCATCTTGGAATCTGCCTTTCTCTTGCAAATGTTTTCGCAAAGCAAGCCGAAGCATATTCCTATTATGAGAAATCGAGGGAACAACTATGCATGATGCCGGATTATGAGCTGATTCGTCCGGCGTCGTACTGATCGATCGACAGCAGAACCTCCCGCGGCTTGCTGCCTTCGTATGGACCGACGACGCTGCGAGCCTCCATCTGATCGATCAGTCTCGCGGCGCGCGTATAGCCGATGCGCATGCGCCGCTGCAGCAGCGAGACCGACGCCTGCTTCGCTTCCAGCACGATGCGCACGGCCTGGTCGTACAGCTCGTCGAGCATCTCCTCGCCTTCCGCCGCCGTATCTTCCACTTCCGGCACCAGATCTTCCTTGTATTCCGCCTCGCCTTGGCCCCGCGCGTACGTCACGATGGCTTCGACCTCCTGGTCGGACAGGAAGGCCCCTTGGACGCGAATCGGCTTGGACATGCCTACGGGCAGGAACAGCATGTCGCCTCGGCCGAGCAGCTTCTCCGCGCCGGCCATGTCGATGATGGTCCGCGAGTCGACCTGCGACGAGACGCCGAAGGCGATCCGGGAAGGAATGTTCGCTTTGATAACGCCCGTGATTACGTCGACCGATGGCCGCTGCGTCGCGATGATCAGATGGATGCCCGATGCCCGGGCCATCTGGGCCAGCCGGCAAATCGCGTCCTCCACGTCGTTCGCCGCCACCATCATGAGGTCGGCGAGCTCGTCCACGATCACCACGATATACGGCAGCACGGCGGCCGGATTGTCAGCCATGAGCGTGTTGTAGCCTTCGATGTTGCGGGTGCCCGATTTGGAAAACAGCTCGTAGCGCTTCTCCATTTCGACGACGATTTTTTTCAGCGCGAGCGATGCCCGGCGCGGATCCGTCACGACGGGCGCGAGCAGATGCGGAATGCCGTTGTAGACGTTCAACTCAACCATCTTCGGGTCGATCATCAGCAGCTTCACTTCATCGGGCCGCGCTTTGTACAAGATGCTCGTGATGATGCCGTTAATGCAGACTGATTTCCCAGAACCCGTCGCGCCCGCGACGAGCAAATGGGGCATCTTGGCCAAGTTGCCGACGATCGGCTGCCCGGAAATATCTCGGCCGAACGCGATGGACATTTTGGACGCCGCGTTCTGGAACGAAGGCGTCTCCATGACCTCGCGCATCGTGACGACGGATACTTCCGTATTCGGCACCTCGATCCCAATGGCGGATTTGCCGGGAATCGGCGCCTCCATCCGAATATCCTTCGCGGCGAGCGCCAGCGCAATATCGTCCGTCAAGCCGACGATCCGGCTGACTTTCACGCCGGTGGCCGGCTGGACCTCGTACCGCGTCACCGCCGGTCCGCGCACGACGTCCAGCACTTTCGCGCGGACGCCGAAGCTCTCGAGCGTCGCCTCCAGCTTGCGCCGCGATTCGAGCGAGTCCGCGGCTTCGCCCGCCTTCCCGCCGCTGCTCGGCTTCTGCAGCAGCGCCAGCGAAGGCAGCAGATACGGCTTCTCAGACGGCGGCTTCACGATGCTGCCCGGCACTTCAAGCTCATCCTCCTCGTCCGGCGAAGCGATCGCCGGACTGCGCAGCGGCTGCGCCGGCAAAGCTTCCGGAAAGTCGTCGTCGGAGCGGTCGGCGTCGCGAACGTCCGCGGTTTCTTCTTCATCGTCGATCGGCTCATACGAATCATAGGGCAGCGTGACCGCAGCCGGCCGAACAGACTCTGCCGGCTGCGGCTCCCAATTCGCCGGCACGGACGCCTCTTCGATCGCCCCTCCGCCTTCCAATACAGGCGCGCGCCAGTCGTCGTCCTCTTCCTCGTCCTGCCAGACGGCCTTCCGGGAGGCTGACTTGCCGCCGAGAACACTCGCGGCGTCATGCTCGTCTACCAGCTGCCATTCCTGGTCGCCGGACTCTTGACCGCCTTCCTGCTTGGACACGTCGTTGAACCACGAGAAGATCGGCGAACGCTTCTTCTTGGTCCGCGCGCTCATGGCCGCCGCGTAAGCGTCATCGTCGTCGTCATCGTCCAAGTCGTCCAGCTGCACGGCATTGCCGGCTCCCTTGGATGCCGAAGCTCCGGCCGTCGCCGGCTGGCGCCGCGAGACGATTTTCATGCGCAGCAGGGACAGCATCCGTCCCCCTCTGACGCGAGCGGCGCGAAGCAGATCGACGTACGATTTGCCCGTCATCAGCATGACGGAAATCGCGAACATGACGATCATGATGAACTTCGCGCCGAAATAACCGAACAGCCAATAGAGCAGCGTATACTGGATCGCCCCGGCATACCCGCCGCTTGCCGAATACGTAACGCCGGTTGCTTGCGCGTCCGCGGGAGCATCTACGAGCGAGCCCCGAATATCGCTGCCTAACTGCGATAAGATGTACGAAGCGGTCAATCCGCCCGTCGGCTCCGTCTTCTGGTCCATCACGGCGATGGAACTCCAGAGCGTGCAGGCGAGCACGAGCAGCAGCACGCCCGTCTTGCGGCTGGACCAGCCCGAGGGCCAGGTCCGCTTGATCATGACGGCTAATCCGACATAGATGCCGACCAGCGCCAAAACAAAATAGAACTTGCCGAGTACAAGTCCGAATAATTTCGATAATGCGCGGCCGACGGTCGCTTCTCCGGATAGCGCGATGACGGAGACGGTGATCAGCAAGATACCATAGACTTCGTATTTAAGGCTCGTCCCGACTGAGTGTTTTCTCTTTTTCTTTTTCTTAGCCAAAATCGTCACCTCTGTCAGCCATTATACCATAGGAGCAGGGTGCGATGTGTTACTATTATCCAGCGCGGAGCCCGTTTACGAGGTCTGCGCGCCGTACGCGACGAGCGTGCCGGGGGTCAGCTCGGGGCGCAAATACGCATCCAGCGGACCATCCGCCAGCCGGACGATGCGTCCGATGCCCGGCGCGACGGCTTCGATTTGCAGTCGGACGTCGCCGGCTTTAACGGTCAGATAGGGACCCGGCTGCTGATGGATGCCGTCGAGCACGAGCTCGAGCGGCATGACCGAATATATCGTCATTGCGTCAGCCCTCCCAGCATCGGGGCGCCGGCGGATTGGCGTCTTGCTTCAACCAGCTGATTCAACCGGCGCAGGGCCTGCCCGATCCCGCCGACCTGGTCGATCAGTCCGTGCTTGACCGCATCGGTGCCGATAACCGTCGTGCCGATGTCGCGCGTCAATTCGCCGGTCTTGAACATGAGCTCCTTGAACTTCTCTTCCGTGACATTAGAGTGCGATGTCACGAACCGGACGACCCGTTCCTGCATCTTCTCCAAATATTCGAACGTCTGCGGCACGCCGATGACGAGGCCGTTCAGCCGGATCGGATGAATCGTCATGGTGGCCGTCTCGGCGATGAAGGACGTATTGCCGGCTACGGCGATCGGCACGCCGATGGAATGACCGCCACCAAGCACGAGCGTCACCGTCGGCTTCGTCAGCGACGAGATCATTTCCGCGATGGCTAGTCCAGCTTCCACGTCGCCTCCGACCGTGTTCAGGACGATCATGATGCCTTCGATTTTCGGATTTTGCTCCGCCGCGACCAGCTGCGGAATGAGATGCTCGTATTTCGTCGTCTTATTTTGCGGCGGCAGTACGATATGCCCCTCGACCTGCCCGATGATCGTCATGCAAAAGATATTGGATTCCGCTGTCGGCGTCGACGTCTGGCCCAGCTGTTGGATCGTTTCGACGACCGGGTTGCCGATCGGCGGCTTGGCTGCCGGCGGCTCCGGCTGTTCCGACTTGAATGATTCCTCCCACATTGCCTGTCCTCCTCGATGTCATGCTAGGCTCTGCCATGGCTGGCTCTGCATAGTATGGAATCCCTTTGCGGATTTATACGGACCGCCCCGAACAAAAAAACGGCCTCCGGCCGAAGCTTGCTGCTTCGCCGAAGACCGTCGTTTCTAGTTGTTCTATCGCTCATGCGTATGCTTATACTTCCATAATAATCGGCAAAATCATCGGACGGCGGCGCGTCTGCTCGTACAAGAAACGGCCAAGCGCATCCTTCACGTTCGTCTTCAGGGACGCCCATTCATTGACTTTGTCGTTCATCAGCTTATGCAGCGTCGAGGTGACGATCCGGTTCGCTTCTTCCAGCAAGCCTTCCGACTCTCGCACGTAGACGAAACCGCGGGAAATGATGTCCGGGCCGGACAGAATCGCGCCGTCCTGCTTGCTCAGCGTAACTACGACGACCAGGATGCCGTCCTGCGACAAGAGCTTGCGGTCGCGAAGGACGATATTGCCGACGTCGCCTACGCCGAGACCGTCGATCAGCACGTTGCCCGCCGGTACTTTGCTGCCTTTGCGCGCCGTGCCGCCTTGGAATTCCACCGTATCTCCGTTATCGATGATGAAGATATTTTCGCGTTCGACACCGACCGCTTCGCCGAGCTGCGCGTGCTGGCGGAGCATCCGGTATTCGCCGTGAATCGGAATGAAATACTTCGGACGGATCAGGTTGAGCATCAGCTTCAGCTCTTCCTGGCTGCCGTGACCAGAAACGTGGACGCCGGAAACAGAGCCCGGCCCGTAGATGACGTGCGCGCCCAAGCGGAACAGCTCGTCGACCGTACGGCCGACGTAGCGCTCGTTGCCCGGAATCGGCGTCGCCGCGATGATGACCGTATCGCCCGGCATAATATCGACCTTCCGGTGCGTGGAGCGGGCCATGCGCGTAAGCGCGGACATCGGCTCGCCTTGGCTGCCCGTGGACAGCACGGCAACGCGGTCCGCCGCCATTTTATTGATTTCTTCCGGTTCGATGATTGTGCCTTCCGGAATGTTCAAGTACCCGAGCTCCGACGCGATCGTAACGACGTTGACCATGCTGCGGCCGACAACGGCGATTTTTCGCTTCGTCGCGACGGCTGCGTTCACGACCTGCTGGATCCGGTGCACATTGGACGCGAAGGTCGCAACGACGACGCGCTGCGTCGCTTTGCGGAAAATATCCTCAAGCTCGGAGCCGATCATGCTCTCCGACGGCGTAAAGCCCGCACGCTCCGCGTTCGTGCTGTCCGACAAGAGCGCCAGAACCCCGCGGCGGCCGATGTCGGCGATCCGCTGCAGATCCGCGTATTGATTGTTGACCGGCGTGTGGTCGAACTTGAAGTCGCCCGTATGTACGACCGAGCCCTCCGGCGTATCCAGGCATACGCCGACCGAGTCGGGAATGCTGTGATTCGTTTTGAAGAAGGAAGCCTTGATCGAACCGAGCTGCACTTCGCTGTCGGCGTTGATCAAGATGCGTTTCGTTTCGCCGAGCAGGCCCGCTTCCTTCAATTTGCCTTCGATGAGACCGAGCGTCAGCTTGGTCGCGTAGATCGGCACGTTCAAATGCTTGAGCACGTACGGCAATCCGCCGATGTGATCCTCGTGGCCGTGGGTAATGAGAATGCCTCTTACTTTGTCGCGGTTCTCCGTCAAGTACGTGATGTCGGGAATGACAATATCGATACCGAGCATATCTTCTTCGGGGAATTTGAGACCTGCGTCAACCACGACGATATCGTTCGCATATTGAATGACATACATGTTTTTACCGATTTCACCGACGCCGCCAAGGGCAAAAATAAGCAGCTTATCCTGGATGTTCTTCTTAGACAAGTGAATTCAATCCTCCTAATCGTAGTACGAAATAAGGTGTACCTCGTTCGCCATTTCACCAAAAATAGCGAAGAAGACACTTCGTTTCATCGCAATATTTATTTTCCGAACTCAAAATTACACGGCCGCCCGTCCACGCTCGGAAACGTCGCTGCATGTAATCAATAACTAGTGCTGTCGAACGCCGCCCCTCGGCGTTACACTTTTTCAAAAATTTGCCGCACACCGTCACTTGCATTCATTATACATGATTGAAAATAAGAAACACAAGTAACTGTTCTCAAAGCCGCTAGAACGTGGAACAATCGAGCTTTCTATCTATGATAACGCTTACGAAACCGCGTCCTAACGTCCGCAGCCGATGCCCTCTAGATATCGCAGCCCGGCCGCTAAAACAAAAAACCGATGCTAGCGCATCGGTTTTTGGCGAATGCAGCAGTCATATGTCGGCAAAGCCTCTATCTCTCTTGCTTCAAGACGTGGCGCAGCGTCTCTATTTCGCTCTCGCTCGCCGCGACCAGTGGCAGCCGCACGCCGCCGACCGGAAGGCCTTGAAGCGACAAAGCCGCCTTGACGAGGACCGGATTCGGAAGGTCGAACAACCCTTTGAAAATCGGCAGATGCTCGCCATGCAGTTTGGCCGCACGGTTCGTGTCTCCATCCAAATAAGCCTGAATCATCGCCTTCATCGGCTTGCCGATGATATGGCTCGCCACGCTAACGATGCCGTGCGCGCCGACGGCGAGCGCCGGCAGCGCAGAACTGTCGTCCCCGCTGTATACCAGGAAGCCCTCCGGCGCGCCCATGGCGATTTCGGCCACTTGGTCAAGCGCCGCGCATTCCTTCGTGGCGACCACGTTCGGCAGCTGTGCCAGACGGAGCGTCGTCGCGGCGGACAGACTGACGATCGTGCGGCCCGGCACATTATACAGCATCACCGGCAAGGACGTCGACTCCGCGATGGCTTTGAAATGCTGGTACAGCCCTTCCTGCGTCGGCTTGTTATAATAAGGCGTGACAAGCAGCACGGCATCGACGCCGCATTGTTCGGCGATTCGGGTCAAATGAATGGAGTGCGCCGTATCGTTGCTTCCGGTGCCCGCAATAATCTTGCAGCGACCGCCGGCATGCTTCACGGCGAACGCAAACAGCGCCCGCTTCTCCTCGTCGCTCACCGTCGGCGATTCGCCGGTCGTGCCGCAGACGACGATGCCGTCGTTAAGCTGATCTTCGATTAAATAGTCCAACAAACGCCCTGTCGTCTCCCAGTCGATCGAACCGTCCGCCGAGAAAGGCGTAACCATCGCAGTAATCAAACGTCCGAAATCCACGATTATTCCTCCTCAGAATTTTGCGTTAGCAAAATTCACTTCGTAAGCATTGACTTGAATTTTGCGTTAGCAAAATTCACTTCGTAAGCATTGACTTGAATTTTGCGTTAGCAAAATTCACTTCGTAAGCATTGACTTGAATTTTGCGTGAGCAAAATTCACTTCGTAAGCATTGACTTGAATTTTGCGTGAGCAAAATTCACTTCGTAAGCATTGACTTGAATTTTGCGTGAGCAAAATTCACTTCAACTCTTTAATATCATGCAGTGCGAATTTCGCGTGCAGCGCCTGAAGCGCGCTTGCCATATAGTTCTCCCGCACCAGCACCCAAATGGTAGTATTAGAGTCCGCAGACTGCAATATGGGAATGCCCTTCTCCGTTAATGCTTCCACGATCCGGGCCATGATGCCGGGCACGCCGTTCATGCCTCCGCCGATGACCGAGATTTTGGCGCAGCCGCTGACCGCCCGCGGCGCGTAGCCGATCTCCCGCAGCACGGTTACCGCTTTGTCCGCATCCTGGTCGAACACGGTATAGACCGCTCCGCCTGGATTGACATTGATGAAGTCAACGCTGATATGATGCCTAGCCATTGCCTGGAACACTTGCAGCTGGACGTCCGCATGCCCGTCTTGCGCCTGTACCGTGATCTGCGTGACGCCGCTCACATGCGCAACACCGGTGACGTGCCGGTCGCGAACCGCCCCTGCTTGCAGCACGTCGCTTATATCCGTGACAAGCGTGCCCTCATCCTCCGAGAACGTGGAGCGAACCCGCAGCGGAATGCGCGCCTGCTGGGCGATCTCCACGGCCCGGGGATGAATGACCTTGGCTCCTTGTCTCGCCATGTTCCCGACTTCCCCGTAGCTGATGACGGACAATGCCCGTGCATCCTTGACGATCCTTGGGTCCGCGGTCAATATCCCGTTCACGTCCGTGTAAATATCGACGCGCTCCGCTTGAAGCGCGGCGCCGAGCGCCGTGGCCGACGTGTCGCTGCCGCCTCTGCCGAGCGTCGTGAAATCGCCGGACTCCGTCACGCCCTGGAAGCCCGTCACGATGACGACGTTGCCTGTCTGAAGTGCTTGCCGGATCCGGTCGGTGCGGATTTCCATGATCCGGGCCTTGCCGAATTGATTATCCGTAATAATGCCTGCTCCGCCGCCCGTAAGCGCGACGGCCGGAATGCCTGCAGCGCGCAGCAGGCTGCAAAGCACCGACGCGGAAATGATCTCGCCGCAGCCTTGAAGCAAATCCCGCTCCTTGGCCGGCAGCGCATCGCCGTGCTCCGCGATGAGCGACAGCAGCGTGTCCGTTGCGTACGGATCGCCTTTTCGCCCCATTGCAGAGACGACAACGACGAGTGCGTACTGTCGTTGCCGTTCCCTTTGAATATGCTTGATTACCAGTTCTCTCGCTTCCTTCGACGACAGCGAAGTGCCGCCGAACTTCTGCACGAGGATATGCATGGTCAAACCTCCGTATCCGACTGTGAAGCCCGCCGGATCGTCCGTCTGACAACCTGCTTATGAGGAGGATGATTATCGTTTCTCGATGGCGATATATTCTGCGATTTGGACGGCGTTCCATGCCGCGCCCTTCAGCAGATTATCAGATACGATCCACAAGTTGAGGCCGCGTGCATGACCCAGGTCGCGACGCAGACGACCGACGAAGACATCCGGCTGACCTGCCGCATCGGTTGCGAGCGGATACCGTTGCCCTGCGGGGTCATCGACCAGAACGACGCCCGGGGCGTCAGCAAGCAGTTTCTTGACGTCTTCCAGTTCATAATCCTGTTTCAATTCGACGTAAACCGACTCCGAATGACCGTAAACGACCGGAATCCGAACACAAGTCGCCGTGACGTCGATCGACTCGTCGCCCATGATTTTTTTCGTTTCGCGGACCATTTTCATTTCTTCGAGCGTATAGCCGTTCTCTTGGAACTTGTCGATTTGCGGAATCGCGTTGAAGGCGATCTGATGCTTCACCGGCAGGGAACCGACCGGCAAAATGTCCGGCGTCACTTCCTTGCCGTCCAGCACGTCACGCGTCTGGCGAAGCATCTCGTCGATTGCCCGGCTGCCTGCGCCCGAGACGGCTTGGTACGTGGACACGAGGATGCGGGAAATGCCGTATTTGTCCTGCAGCGGCTTGAGCGCCGCTACCATCTGAATGGTGGAGCAGTTCGGATTGGCGATGATACCTTTATGTTCGTTCACTTTGTCGAGATTGACTTCGGGCACGACAAGCGGCGTGTCCGGATCCATCCGGAACGCGTTCGTATTGTCGATGCATACCGCGCCATGCTCCACGGCGTGGGGGGCAAGTGCTTTCGACACGTCGCCGCCCGCGCTGAACAAAGCGATCTCAACGCCTTTGAAGCTCTCCGGCGTCGCTTCTTCGACCGTATATTCCTTGCCTTTGAACGTCACTTTTTTGCCCGCGGAACGAGCTGACGAGAGCAATTTCAGTTCCGCGATCGGAAAATCGCGTTTCTCGAGCAACCCGATAATTTGTTCGCCTACTGCGCCTGTCGCCCCGACTACGGCGACGTTAAACAACTTCTGCTGTGACATTGGCTGTCGTCTCCCCTTTAAAAAACTTATGTCAAGGATTGCTCCAATTACATACGGGATGAACCTGCGAGATTTAAGCGCGCTCGATGAGCAGCGGCTGAAGCTGCTTGCCGTTCAAGGCCGCTTCGCATGTTTCGGGCACCAGCTCCATTTTCGCGACGAGCGAATTCGGCTTCTGGATCGGATTATCCTGTCCGAACGGTACGAAGTACACGTTTTTGCAAACTAGTAGTTTCGCGATATTGGCAGCATTCAAACCGAGCCCGTCGTTGGTCGAGATGGCCAGCACGAGCGGACGCAGGTTGCGCATCTGCGCTTTGGCCGCCATGAGGACAGGGCTGTCGGTTTGCGCGTTCGCCAGTTTGCTCGTCGTATTGCCCGTGCAGGGCGCAATGACGAGGACGTCGAGCAGTTTGGACGGCCCGAGGGGCTCTGCGTCGACAATGGTCGAAATGATGTCGTTCCCGGTGATGGACGTCAGCTGACGCTGCCATTCTTTTGCCGTTCCGAACCGGGTATCGGTCGTAAGAAGCGTCTGCGTGACGATCGGTACGACGTTCGCGCCTTCGTCTACGAACCGCTGAATGACCGGCATAACCTCCGCGAACGTACAGTGAGACCCGGAGAGCGCGTAGCCCACCGTTTTGCCTTGCCATTTCATTGCTCATTCCCCCGTAACCTGGAATCTTCCATAATCAATCGGCATAAACAATCCGCAATGATGCGTCCGGCGGTTTTGGGTGCGACGATTCCTGGGAGTCCGGGGGCGAGCATGGCCTTGATTCCGCGCTTCTCGGCGAACCGGAAATCGGTTCCGCCGGGCTTCGAAGCAAGGTCGATAATGACCGCTCGCGAGGGCAAATTTGCTATGATTTGCGCTGTGACTATCATAGTCGGAATTGTATTAAAAAGCAAGTCAATATTCCCCACATGATGCAGCAGATCCTTGATATAAAAGGGCTCGAAGCCCATCTCGTACGCCCTTGCGAAATGCTCTTCCCGGCGTATGCCGACCTTCACTTTCGCACCTAATCCTTGCAGCGTCCGCGCCAGCGTCATTCCCGTCCTTCCGATGCCGAGCACCATGCACGAAGATCCGTGAATCGTAATGTCCGTGTTCTGGATCGCCATCATGACGGCGCCCTCCGCGGTCGGAATGGAATTGTAAATTGCCACGTCGTCGCGGTCGAACAGTTCGACCAGCACGATGCCGTGCTTCTGGCACAGGTCGCGCAAATACGGTTTGGCCATGCCGGTGTAGATCTTGCAGTGCTTCGGCAGCTTGGCGACGTATTCGTCAGTCAGCACCAGTTCCTGATCGCTGAATACGGCCACGATCTTGCCTTCGTCGTCGGTTCCGACCGCAGGCAGC
This sequence comes from Paenibacillus sp. GCM10023250, assembly GCF_042653205.1. Taxonomy (NCBI): domain Bacteria; kingdom Bacillati; phylum Bacillota; class Bacilli; order Caryophanales; family Paenibacillaceae; genus Paenibacillus; species Paenibacillus sp. GCM10023250. Next base: position 52,367 of record NZ_JBHSHY010000024.1, read on the forward strand.
ACCAGCGCATCCGCGTTCACGAACAGCGATTCGTTCATCTCGGCCCGGATCGCGCCGTCAAGCGACGAGTGCAGCTGGTCGAACCCCGCTACCGTCACCGTTGCATCGAGCTCGGTCAGCTTCCGGATGACTTCCAATCCCCGAGCGTCACCACCGAGAAGCACGACCTGAACTCCCGTCAGCATAAGGGTATCACTCCTTTCAGCGGCAACCGATACACGCCGCTTGAATCGGCGGTTCGGTCGGCATTACAAACTGGAACCGTCGGCCCGCGTTAAGGCTGCCCGGTTGACAGTTGTGCGCTCTTGGTTATAGACCATCTTATGCATCCGCCCAAAGCGTGGTGAGGCCGTTTTGCGCATTTGCCGCCAAAATGAAAAAGCACCGGAGCCGACGCTCCGGTGCTTCCATATGCATGAATCGAGGCGTCTCCGCCAAAACGCTCAAACGCCCGTGTGTCCGAAACCGCCCGCACCGCGCACGGTCTCGGGCAGCTCGTCCGTTTCCGCAATCTCAACGTCGGGCACGAGCTGAAACAGCATCTGGGCGATTCGCTCGCCGCGCTCGATCGCGAAGGGCTGCTGGCCGAGATTGATCAGCAGCACCTTCACTTCCCCGCGATAATCCGCATCAATCGTGCCCGGTGAATTCAAGCACGTGATGCCGTGCTTGAACGCCAGGCCGCTGCGGGGACGGATTTGCGCTTCGAGCTCCGCCGGCATGGCCATCGCGAAGCCCGTCGGGATCAGCTTGCGTTCTCCGGGCTGCAGCGTTTCCGGCTCCGTCACGGCCGCATGCAGGTCGAACCCCGCGGCCAGCTCGGACATTTTGCGCGGCAGCGGGATGTCTTCGTTGCCGGGAAGCCGTTTAATCGATACTTGAAACAAGCGAATCCCTCCCGATCGCCGCAGCCGCTTTATCGTTGCTTCCGACCATCGCGACGGCGAATGGCACCGACAGGATGCGTTTGGTCACATTGCGGATGTCGTCCATCTGCACGGCATCAATGCGCTCCAGCATCTCGTCCAGCGTAAAATGACGACCGAGCATGAGCTCGTTTTTGCCCAAGCGGTTCATACGGCTGCTCGTGCTCTCGAGGCTCAGAATCAGGCTGCCTTTCAGCTGTTCTTTGCCGCGGTGCAGCTCCGCGTCCGTCAGCCCTTTCGTCGCGAGGTCGTGCATTTGCTCGAGCGTCAGATCCAATACGTCCTTCGTCTGCTTAGGAGCCGTTCCCGCATAGACGGTGAACAAGCCGCTGTCCGCATACGAGGTGTGGTACGAATACACGGAATACGCCAGTCCCCGTTTCTCTCGGATTTCCTGGAACAGCCTGGAGCTCATGCCCCCGCCGATCGCGTTGTTCAGCAGAATCATCGCGTACTGCAGCGGATCCGCAATGGAGCAGCCCGGAAACGATATGCAGATATGGTTCTGCTCCGTCTTCTTCTTATGAAACAAATAAGTGCCGTTGAAGATCGGCATCGTGACCTCGCGCTCCGAGCCGGTCGTCTTGAACGCGCCGAAATGCTGTTCGAGAAGCTCCAGCAACGGGCCTTCCTCTACGTTGCCCGCAACGGCGATGACCGTATTATCGATGCGGTAATGGCCGTCCATGTAACCGCGAAGCGTATCCCCGTTCATCGCGCCGAGCCGCTCTTCGAGGCCGAGGATGGAATAAGCCAGCGGATGGTCGCCGTAGGCCGCGCGCGAAGCTTCGTCGTGGACTTTATCGTCCGGCGTATCTTCGTACATAGCAATCTCTTCCAAGATTACGTTCTTTTCCTTAGCCAGCTCCGCCCGATCCATTTTGGACTGGAAGAACATATCGGCCAGGGCATCCACCGCGATCGGCAAATGCTGGTCCAGCACTTTGGCGAAGTAACAGGTGTACTCCTTCGCCGTGAACGCGTTCACATTGCCGCCGATGCCGTCGAACAGGTCGGCGATGTCTTTCGCGCTGCGGCGCTCCGTCCCTTTGAATAACATGTGCTCGATGAAGTGCGAAATGCCGTTATTATCTGGCGTTTCGTTGCGGGAACCGGTCTTGACCCATACGCCGAACGAAACGGAGCGGCAGGTCGGAATGTATTCCACAACGACGCGCAGGCCGTTGCTAAGTTTATAGTTGTTCAATCTAGACGCCTCCTAGGGCAACAGCATGAAATTATTGACTTCACTATAACAAAATTACGGTCTCGCCTCAACCAAGGACGCCCGGTCGGAGGAAAGCGTCTCGCTGACGGTTCCGAGCATCAGCCCTTTGCCTTTGATCGCTCTAATCATGCCTTCGAGCGCTTGGCTCGACGAATCCGTGGGATGCATGAGAATGAGCGAGCCCGGTTCCACGCGCGCGCGGATCTTTTGCACGACCGAATACGCGGGCGGATGCTTCCAATCGACGGTGTCCAGCGTCCACAGCACGGTCTTCAGCCCTTGCTCGGCGGCGACGTCGACGGTCATCTGATTGTAGTCGCCCGAAGGCGGCGCGAACCAGCGATTGGTGACGTTAAGCGTCGATTTGAGCAGCGATTCCGTCTTGGCGATTTGATTGTACGCCGCGTTGCGGTCCAACTGGCTCATATTGGGGTGCGTGTACGCATGGTTCGAAATCTCGTGCCCGTCCGCTTGAATCCGCTTCGCGACGTCCGCGTTCTTCTTCAGCCAGGAACCATCGAAGAAGAAAGTCGCTTTGACGTTCTCTTTCTTCAGCGCCCGGAGCATGGACGGGATATACTCGTTCCCCCAGGCGACGTTGATCATCAGCGCGACCATCGGCTTGCTCGGATTGCCTTTATAGATCGGAACGCGGCCGAGGTCGTCCAGGCTGATTTTGGGTTTCACTTCCCGGTACACGAATCGGATCGGCTCGTTCTTGGACACGCGGAGCATCAACCGATACGTCTTGTCGACGTCAACTTCGAGACCGTTGTAACCCGGAATCGCTTTCCAGACGCGGTCGACGCGCGCATCCACCGGGGCGATGCGCTTCTTCTCCGCCTCCGTTTGAATCATCTCGAGCAGGGAGGCTTTGCCTGGCGGCGGCAGCTCGGACGGCGCGTAGGCGAAGACCGCCGCGTCTCCTCGCTTCACCGCAGCCACGTAGGCCGACAACGGACCATTCAGCCGAACCGTAATCAGCAGCGCGCTCATGATCAGCAGCATGAGGATTCCTTTTTTCAGCTTCAAGGCGTTGTCCTCCCTTCTTCTTCATCATATTAAGGCTCGGCCCGCAATATGAGAAGAAGAACGCGAAGGATGCAAAAAAGGAGACAGGTCCCCCTGCCTCCTTCCATACCTAAATGGTGATTAGGACTGCTGTGCCGGCACTTCCGGCGTGAGCAGCGCTTTGCGGGACAGATTGATCCGGCCCTGGGCGTCGATTTCGGTGACCTTGACCGTGACCTGATCCCCGATCTTCAGCACGTCCTCGACCTTCGCGATACGCTCCTGCGCGACCTGCGAAATGTGGATGAGCCCGTCCTTGTTCGGCAAAATCTCGACAAAGCAGCCGAATTTCTCGATGCGCTTGACCGTGCCCGTGTAAATTTCGCCGACGACGACTTCGCGAACGATGCCTTCGATGATCTGCTTCGCGCGTTCGTTTGCCTCCGCGTTGGACGAAGCGATGAATACCGTGCCGTCCTGTTCGATATCGATTTTAACGCCGGTTTCGTCGATGATTTTGTTGATGATTTTACCGCCGGACCCGATGACGTCGCGGATCTTATCCGGGTTGATCTTCATGATGACGATCTTCGGCGCGTACGGCGACAGGCTCGAACGCGGCGTCTGCATCACTTCGTTCATTTTGCCGAGGATAAACATCCGGCCTTCGCGCGCCTGCTCCAGCGACTGCGTCAAGATCGCGCGGTCGATGCCGTCGATTTTGATGTCCATCTGGATGGCCGTCACGCCGGCCGCCGTACCGGCAACCTTGAAGTCCATGTCGCCGAGGTGATCTTCCATGCCTTGAATATCCGACAGAATGGAGAAATGATCGCCGTCCTTGATCAACCCCATCGCGATGCCGGCGACCGGAGCCTTGATCGGCACGCCGGCATCCATCATAGCCAGCGTGCTGGCGCAAATGCTGGCTTGGCTCGTCGAGCCGTTCGATTCCAGCACTTCGGATACGAGACGAATCGTGTACGGGAATTCCGTTTCGCTCGGAATGACTTTCGACAAGGCGCGCTCGCCGAGTGCGCCGTGGCCGATTTCGCGGCGGCCCGGCGCGCGGAGCGGTCTAGCTTCGCCGACGCTGAACGGCGGGAAGTTATAGTGATGCATGAAGCGCTTCGTTTCTTCCAAGTCGATGCCGTCGAGAATTTGCACGTCGCCGAGTGCGCCGAGCGTACAAATGCTGAGCGCTTGCGTCTGCCCCCGCGTGAACAGGCCGGAGCCGTGCGTGCGCGGCAGCAGCGCGACGTCGCATTCGATCGGGCGGATTTCGCTCAAGGCCCGTCCGTCCGGACGTACTTTGTCGTGCGTGATCAAGCGGCGCACTTCTTCCTTGACGATATCGTACAGCACTTCCTTCACGTCACCGACCAGCTCCGGCGTTTCCGCGTACTCCACTTCGAAGTGCGCGATGGCATCGGCGTTCACGGCGTCGATCGCTTCTTGGCGCGCGTGCTTCTCGACGACGCGAACCGCTTCGACCAACCGATCTTTCGCGAATGCGCGCACCGCTTCGTTAACGCCGCCGTCAACGGCGTGCAGCTTGACTTCGATCTTCGGTTTGCCGGCCAGCCCTTGCAGTTCTTCGATCTTCGCAACGATGCGGCGGATCTCGTCATGGCCGAACATGATCGCCTCGAGCATGACTTCCTCCGGCACTTCATTCGCTTCCGCTTCCACCATCATGATGGCGTCCTTCGTTCCCGCAACGACGACGTAGATGTCGCTCTTCGCTTCCTGATCCACCGTCGGGTTGATGATAAATTCGCCGTCGACCCTGCCGACGATGACGCCGCCGATCGGTCCATTGAACGGAATATCCGAGATCGAAAGCGCCGCGGACGTACCGATCATTGCCGCGATTTCAGGCGAGCAGTCTTGGTCCACGCTCATGACGATGTTCGCGATTTGGACTTCGTTGCGGAAGCCTTCCGGGAACAGCGGACGAATCGGACGGTCCGTGAGCCGGCTCGCCAGGATCGCCTTCTCGCTTGGACGGCCTTCGCGCTTGATGAAGCCGCCGGGAATTTTGCCTACGGCGTACAACCGCTCTTCATAGTTGACCGTAAGCGGGAAAAAATCGAGATTTTTCGGTTCGTTGGACGCGACGACGGTACAAAGCACGACCGTTTCACCGTATTTGACCGTGACCGCCGCGTTGGCTTGTTTCGCCAACAGACCCGTTTCCAGCACGAGCGGACGGCCGCCCAGAATAGTTTCTACACGATGCACCATATAGTTCCTCCTTGCCGCGCTGGTCCTTCCCGACTACGTACGGGCGCCATTGCGGGCATTCATATTTCGAAGCGTCTTGTATATGAAGTCCGGCCGGGAAGCCGGATTCGTATTCACGTTGAGGAGATCAGCCCTGCCCGGGGCTCTTCGTGTCGTCGTATGTATGCAAGCAGGCAATGCGATTTATAAAAAGCAACCCAGCGCAGCCGCCCGTTCCCGGGCGGCATCACAACCAGGTTGCTTTTATCCCCGCATCTATTATCGGCGAAGGCCGAGTTTTTCGATCAATGCGCTGTAACGTTTTACGTCTTTGTTTCTCAGGTAAGCCAACAGCTTGCGGCGTTGACCGACCATTTTGAGCAGACCGCGGCGCGAGTGATGATCTTTCTTATGCGTCCGAAGATGGTCCGTCAAATTGACGATGTTTTCCGTCAGGATAGCGATTTGAACTTCCGGGGAGCCCGTGTCGTTCGCGTGGGTTTTGTGCTCGTCGATCAGTTGGTGCTTGCGTTCTTGCGTAAGTGCCATCCGTGTTCACCTCCTTGTTTCTTAATCGCCGTCAGCCTCGCCGCCGTTCGGTGAATGACGGGCGGCCAAGCTAAGGTTCCATTGCTGCGCATGCTGCGAATAAATGGTACGACCGCGCAACGTCTACGAGTATAACATAGGTTGAGGCCAGAAGTAAATGCGCATGCTATTTCTTGTTGTATGCCGTCAGCAGCGCCCGCGCTTGATCCGCATCGGCATGGATTTGGGCGATGAGTTCGTCGATGCCGCCGAACTTTTGCTCCGTCCGCAGAAACGCGATGAATTGGACGGTGACGGACTTGCCGTACAGATCGCCTCCAAAATCGAACAAATGCGCCTCCATCACCGGCTCAGGCAAGTGGTCGTGGAACGTCGGCTTGACGCCGATATTCAGCACGCCGGGATAGCGCCAGCCGTCAGTCTCCGCCATGATGGCATACACGCCCTGGCGAGGAACGAAGAAACCGTCCTCCTGCTGGATGTTGGCCGTCGGAAACCCGATCGTCCGGCCGCGCCCTTCGCCCTGCACAACGATGCCGCGAACGGCGTAAGGTTCGCCGAGCAGCTCCGCCGCTTCTTCGGGACGGCCGTTCATCAAAGCTTCGCGAATGCGCGTGCTGCTTACTTTATCTCCGTCTTGCATGAATGGCTCCACAATTTCCACCCCAATATCCGGTTCGCCAAGCGCCCATAACGTCTCCGGCTTGCCCGCGCCTTTGGCGCCGAACGTGAAATCAAAGCCGACGACGGCCCGTCTCACCTGCAGCGGCCTCAGCACATCCTCGACAAACTCGGCGGGCGTCACCTTGGCGAAATCCAAATCGAATTGCACGATATAGACGACGTCCACGCCCAGCCTGCGGAAACGCTCTAGCTTGTCCTCGAGCGGAGTCAAGCTCGCGTTATAGTGCGGGCTCCTGCCCAGCACTTCCTTGGGATGAGGGTGAAACGTCATCACGGCCCCTTGCAGGCCGGCTGTCCGCGCGCACGCCATCGCATGGGAAATGACGTTTTGATGCCCTCGATGGACGCCGTCGAAATGGCCGATGGCCAGCGCCTTCGGGGACGCGTTCCGGGCCAGCGCCGACTCGCCGATCGGGTACTGCACAGAAATGATTTCCACTGCGGTCACACCTGCTTTTTCAACTTGCTAGTCTCCCGTCGGGGTAAACACTTTGACGGCTTTCAGGGTGCCGGAACCTTCATCCGGCTGAAATACGCCGGCAAACGTTCCGTCTTCGCCGTAAACGCGGACCAAGAATCCGGACTCGTAAGGTTCGTGCGCCAGGATCGCCTGAAGCGGGATCCGTTTTCCTTGGAACGCACCAAGCACGTCCGCGCCGCCGACGCTGATCCGCGGAAAATGGTCCAGCGCTTCGCCGGGAGGCGTCAGCCTGTCCGCGAGTTCGCCGGCCGCATTCAGCCGCGCGACGTCTTCGAGCGTCAAGCAATCCGCTTCCGTGAAGCCGCCGGACATCGTGCGCGTCAGCTTCACCATGACGGAAGGCACCTGCAGCGCGGCGCCGATATCGACGCACAGCGTTCGGATGTACGTCCCTTTGGAGCAGACGACGGAGAAACGGATGACAGGATGCGGCTGATCCAATTGCGTTTCCAGCAGCTCCAAGCCGTAGATCGCGACCTTGCGCGGCTTGCGTTCGACGACCTGGCCTTCTCGGGCCAGCTCGTAAAGCCGCTTACCGCCAACGCGCACCGCCGAGAACATCGGCGGCACTTGTTCGATCTCGCCGACGAACGACGCCAGAACGGCGCGAATCTGCGCTTCGGTCACCGTGACCTCCGGCAGCTGCTCCGTGATCGTTCCCGTCAAGTCCTCGGTATCCGTAGCCAATCCGAACTGCATGACGGCTTCGTAGGACTTCGGCCGATCCTGGACATACTCCACGACGCGCGTGGCTCGTCCGATGCAGAGCGGCAGCACGCCGGTCACCTGCGGGTCGAGCGTGCCGGTATGCCCGATTCGCTTGACCTTCAGGATGCCCCGAACCTTCGCCACGACGTCGTGCGAGGTCCAGCCCGCCGGTTTCCATACCGCCAAAATTCCGTCCATCATTGATCCAGCGCCTCTCTTACGGATTGCACGACGGTCGCGATCGCAGCGTCCATGGCATGCTGCAGCCGGCAGCCGGCCGCCCGGACATGTCCGCCGCCGCCGAAGGATTTCGCGATGGCTGCGACGTCCGCTTTGCCCGAGGAACGCATGCTGACCTTCACTTCTCCGTTCTCGGTTTCCTTGAACAGGATGCCGACTTCTACGCCTTCGACGTTCAAGGCATAGTTGACGAGCCCTTCCAGGTCATCCCCGACCGCGCCCGTCTCCGTCATATCGGCGAACGCGACGTACAGCCAGGCGATCCGGTTGTCGTCCGAGAACGCCAGGCGGCTCAGGCCCCGCTGCAGCAGCAGCAGCTGCGGCTTCGTCATCCGCTCGAGCAGATGATTGGCGATCCAAGGGCCCGGCACGTCTTCGGCCAGCATACGCGACGCCGCCTGCATGACGCGCGGACTCGTGTTGGAGTAGCGGAAGCCGCCGGTATCGGTCAACAGCCCGGTATAGACCGCCGTCGCCGCTTCGCGGTCGAACGGGATACCGGCGAATTCGATCAGATCATGCAAGATCTCGACCGTCGCCGCGGCGTCGACCCGGATCAGGTTATGCGTGCCGAAGGCGTCGTTCGTCGGATGATGATCGACGTTCAACAGCTTCGCCCCGTCAGCGAACAAGTCCTGCACCGTGCCGATCCGGCGGAAATCCGCGCAGTCGACCGCGACGATGCGGTCGAATTTCTCGTGAAGCGGCTGTTTGCCGTGATTCACGATTGATGCAGCCGCCTCCAGAAACAAAAGTCTGGCGGGTACGGCCCCTTCGTTCACGAGCACCGCTTGTTTGCCGAGCTGACGGAGCAACCAGCCGACGACGAGCGTCGAGCTGATGGCGTCTCCGTCCGGCTGCACGTGCGAGACGACGAGATATCGGCTGCCTTCCCGCAGGAAGTCGAGCGCCTCCTGCAGCTGCGCCCGATAAGCATCCGGCGACGCCGCGCCGCTCGCAGCGGTCATTGCGAATCCCTGCCGCTGCGCTCGTTGATGTCGTGCAGGAGCGATTCGATCCGGCTGCCGTACTCGATGCTGCTGTCGAACTTGAACAGCAGCTCAGGCGTATGGCGGAAGCGGATGCGCTTGCCCAGCTCGGAGCGAAGGAAGCCGGTGCTGCGCGCAAGTGCCTTAAGCGTCTCTTCCTTCTGCTCGTCGCTGCCCAGCACGCTCAGGTAGACGCGCGCCTGGGACAGGTCGTTCGTGATTTCCACGCCGGTCACCGTAATGAAGCCGATGCGCGGATCCTTGAGCTCCGTCTGAATAATCGTGCTGAGTTCTTTCTTAATTTGCTCACCTACGCGTCCTACACGGACTTTGGCCATCGGTCAATCACCTCTCCACGGACTCTAAGATGTACGCTTCGATAATGTCGCCCTCTTTGAGGTCGTTGTATCTATCCAGCGTAATGCCGCATTCGTAGCCTTGGGCCACTTCCTTGGCGTCGTCCTTGAACCGTTTGAGCGATTCGATCTCGCCGTCGAAGACAACGATGCCGCCGCGGATCAAGCGCGCTTTGGCGTTTCGCGCGATCTTGCCCGAGATGACCATACAGCCCGCGATGACGCCGACTTTGGTCACTTTGAACAAATTGCGGATTTCGGCTTGGCCGATGACGACTTCCTTGAACACCGGATCCAGCATGCCCTTCATCGCGTGTTCGATCTCGTCGATGACGTTGTAAATGATGCTGTGGAGACGGATGTCGACTTTCTCCTGCTCAGCCGTCGCCAGAGCCTGCGGTTCCGGACGCACGTTGAAGCCGATGACGATCGCGCTGGACGCCGCAGCGAGGTTGATGTCGGATTCCGTGATCGCGCCCGCGCCGCTGTGAATGATTTTCACGCGCACGCCTTCGATGTCGATCTTCGCGAGCGAGCCCTTGAGCGCCTCGGAAGAACCTTGCACGTCGGCTTTGATGATCACGTTGAGATCCTTGATCTCGCCTTCTTTAATATGATTGTACAAATCTTCGAGCGTTACGCGCGAGTTCGCGCCGAGCTCGGACTGACGCTGTTTGATGGCGCGGCGTTCGGCAATGTCCCGCGCTTTGCGCTCGTCCTCGAAGACGAGGAACGGGTCGCCCGCCTGCGGCACTTCCGTCAAGCCGGTGATTTCAACCGGCGTGCTCGGGCCGGCTTCTTTCAGGCGGCGGCCCTTGTCGTTGACCATTGCGCGGACGCGGCCGAAGCAGTTGCCGGCGACGAACGCGTCGCCGATCTTGAGCGTGCCGTGCTGCACGAGAATCCGCGCGACCGGCCCTTTGCCTTTGTCCAGCTCGGCCTCGATGACGGTGCCGCGCGCCCGTTTGTTCGGATTCGCTTTATAGTCGTTCACCTCGGCGACGAGGAGAATCATTTCAAGCAGCTCTTCCAGGCCGGTGCGCTGCTTCGCGGAGACGTTGACGAAAATCGTGTCGCCGCCCCACTCTTCCGGTACCAAGCCGTACTCCGTCAAACTCTGCTTGATTTTGTCCGGCTCGGCGTCCGGCTTGTCGATCTTGTTCACTGCAACGATGATCGGCACGTTCGCCGCTTTCGCGTGGTTGATCGCCTCGACCGTTTGCGGCATGACGCCGTCGTCCGCGGCCACGACGATAATCGTGATATCCGTTACCTGCGCGCCGCGCGCCCGCATGAGCGTGAACGCTTCGTGGCCCGGCGTATCGAGGAACGTGATCTTCTTGTGATTGATCTCGACCTGGTAAGCGCCGATATGCTGCGTAATGCCGCCGGCTTCGCCGCTCGTGACGTTCGTTTTGCGGATCGCGTCGAGCAGCGTCGTTTTGCCGTGGTCGACGTGGCCCATAATCGTGACGACCGGCGGACGTGCTTCGAGGGACTCTTCATCGTCCTTCTCTTCGATCGTTTCGAATTGGTCTTCCTCGACCGGAATCTTCACTTCGACTTCGACGCCGTACTCCGCCGCGATGAGCTGTACGGTATCCAAGTCGACTTCTTGGTTGATCGTCGCCATGACGCCAAGCATGATGAGTCTCTTGATGACTTCCGAAGCGTCCTTATGCAAAAGCTTCGCCAAATCGCCGACGGTCACCGTGCCGCGCACGATGATTTTCTTCGGCGTGTTGTCGATTTTCTCGCGGCGTTCCTGCTGCTGGTTATTCCGTCCGCGGTTGTTCTTGCCGCCACGGTTGTTCTTACCGCCGCGGCCGTTGTTGTCATCGAAACGCCTGCTGTTGTTCGAGTACGAATTGTTCGAAGCCTTCGGATTGTTGCGTCTCCGGTCGTCCGAAGTGCCGCCGCGGTTGCTGTTGTCGAACGTGCGTGCCGGCGCGCTCGCGCCGGCGCTTTGCGCCGGACGGCTGCCTTGGTAGCCGCCGCCTTGACCCTGCGGACGGCTGCCTTGATAACCGCCCTGGCCGCTGCCTTGACCTTGCGGACGATTGCCTTGGTAGCCGCCCTGGCCTCCACCTTGACCTTGCGGACGATTGCCCTGGTAGCCGCCTTGACCGCCTCCCTGGCCTTGCGGACGGTTACCTTGGTAGCCGCCGCCCTGACCGCCTTGACGGTTGCCTTGACCGCCCTGGCCGGCGCCTTGGCCTTGCGGACGGTTGCCTTGATAACCGCCGCCGCCTTGACCGCCTTGACGATTCCCTTGACCGCCGCCTTGGCCTTGCGGACGGTTGCCTTGATAACCGCTGCCTTGACCGCCTTGACGGTTGCCTTGGCCGCCGCCCTGGCCGCCTTGGCGGTTGCCTTGGTAGCCGCCGCCTTGACGATTCCCTTGGCCGCCTTGGTTATGCTGGCGCTGGTTGTGATTGTCGCTGTTCGAAGAGGTGCCCGAAGTTTGGGCGCTGGAAGCCTGGCTCGAAGCCGGCGAGGGACTGGTCGTCGTGTTGGCGGACGATGCCGCGTTCTTGGATTGTTCCGTTGTATGTGAAATAGTCATATTCCCCTGTTTTTCTTTCGAATTTTTGTTGCCTTGCTGTACGGATGCGTTGAGCGCGTGCTGCGGCCTGCGCTCCTGCTGGCGATTGGACGATTGGGCCGCCGAAACCGTCGCGTTCTCCTGCGCGCGCTTGGCCGCCGCGTTCGCCTTGATGTCGCGGAAGAAACCTTCCACCTTCGAAACCATCTCATTCTCCATGACGCTCATATGGTTGTTCACGGGCAGATTGAGACGTTTTAGAATCGTGATGATTTCTTTGCTGCTCATGTTGAGCGATTTCGCGTATTCGTATACGCGCAATTTGTCTTTGTTGTCTTTGTCTTGTTGTTTAGTCAATATACTCCACCTCCGTAGATTGAGCTAAGCTTTGAACGATGCTTTTGGCGAAACCGGCATCCGTCAGCCCGAGTATGACCCGCTCCGATTTCCCGATCGCCTCTCCCAACGCAATCCGGTCAAAAGCTTCCACGCAGTTCGTGTCGTACGTCGCGCATTTATCCCTGAACTTCTTCTTTGTATTGTCCGAGGCGTCCGCCGCCAGGAGGACGAGCGCCGCCTTGCCCTGGCGGACGGCCTTCAGTACGGTTTCGTCGCCGGTAACCAGCTTCCCGGCGCGCATCGCCATACCGAGCAGGGACAGCGCCTTATGCTTCTTCTGCTTCATCCGGCTCATCCTTGCTTGCGATAAACGCATCCTCGACGGCAATGAAATCCTGGGCGAGCTGGTCGTAGATCTCCGCCCCGACCGTCTGCTTCAGCGCCCGATCGAGCGCCCGGCTCTTCTTCGCCAGGCGGAAGCAGTCCACTTGACCGCAGAGGTATGCGCCGCGGCCCGCCTTCTTGCCCGTCAAATCGATCAGAACGTCTTCGTCCGGCGTTCGGACGACCCGGATCAGTTCTTTTTTCGGCTTCATTTCTTGACAAGCCACGCATTTGCGCAGCGGAATTTTTCTCGGTCTCATGCCTCATCCCTCCCCCGGGCGATGTCCGCCCCGCGATCAATCGATGGAGACGGAGTCTTGATGCATCGTGCTCATCGGCGATTTCGGACGGCCGTATTCCTGCTCCGCCTGCGATTCGCTCTTAATGTCGATTTTCCAGCCGGTCAGCTTCGCAGCCAGCCGCGCGTTCTGCCCCTTGATGCCGATCGCGAGCGAGAGCTGGTAGTCCGGCACGATGACGCGCGCCATCTTCTCCTGCTCGAACACGATGACTTCGATGACCTTGGACGGGCTCAGCGCGTTCGCGACGTATTCTTCCACGCTCTCCGACCAGCGCACGATGTCGATCTTCTCGCCTTTCAGCTCCGTCACGATCGTCTGGACACGCATGCCCTTCTGTCCGACGCAGGAGCCGACCGGATCGACCTCGAGGTTGCGCGAATGGACGGCGATCTTGGAACGGAAGCCCGCTTCGCGCGCGACCGAACGAATCTCGACGACGCCGTCGTAAATTTCCGGCACTTCGAGCTCGAACAGCCGCTTCAGCAGGCCCGGGTGCGTTCGGGACAAGAAGATTTGCGGCCCTTTCGTCGTGTTCTCCACTTTCGTGATGAACGACTTCACGCGGTCGCCGTGCTTGAACTTATCCGTCGGCATCAGCTCGGTCAGCGGCAGTACAGCTTCGACCTTGCCGAGATCGATGAACAGATTGCGCACGTCCTGGCGCTGCACGATGCCGTTGACGATATCCTCTTCTTTGTCGATGAACGCGTTATAGATGAGACCGCGCTCCGCTTCGCGAATGCGCTGCGTGACGACCTGCTTCGCCGTCTGCGCCGCGATCCGTCCGAAATCGCGCGGCGTCACTTCGATTTCCGCGACATCGTCCAGCTGATAATGCGGGTTGATTTCGCGGGAAGCCTCGACCGAAATTTCGAGACGCGGGTCCAGCACCTCGTCCACGACGGTCTTGCGCGCGTATACTTTGATGACGCCCGTAAACCGATTAATGTCCACCCGGACGTTCTGGGCGGTATTGAAATTGCGTTTGTAGCTCGAAATCAGGGCGGCTTCGATCGCTTCCAGCAATATATCTTTGCTGATCCCTTTCTCTCTTTCGATTTCCGCTAATGCTTCGATAAATTCCATGCTCATTGGAAATGAGTTCCCCCTTTCGACTGGTACCCTACGTTATGATAAAGCCGTCTCTCCCGGCTCTCAGAAGAGGATGGCCAAACGCGCGCTCGCCACTTTCGCGTACGGAATGGCATGCTTCTTATTGCCGATCTCGATTACGACTTCTTCGCCGTCGAAGGACGCGAGCGTCCCCTCGAACTCTTTCAAGCCGCCGATCGGCTCGTACGTCGTCACGAAGACGTGCTTGCCCACGGACTTGGCGACGTCCTCCGGCTTCTTCAGCGGACGTTCCGCCCCCGGAGACGAGACCTCGAGGAAGTAAGCTTCCGGAATCGGGTCGTTCGCATCGAGCTGCTCGCTCAAATATTCGCTGATCCGGCCGCATTCGTCGATGTCGATGCCGCCTTCTTTGTCGACGTAGACCCGAAGGAACCAGTTGCTTCCCTCTTTCACGTATTCCACGTCCACGAGTTCAAATCCATGTTCGTCGAGGAACGGTTTGACCATATCTTCGACGGCGGTTTTGATTTTTGGTGTGCTCAAAAACGTTGTACCTCCCATTGCAGCCTGTCATCGTCGGATAGGCGCGCTGTCCGTTAATTTGTCGTCGTCTCGCTTGCGAAGCGGAAGCCTCACGGTCAATCGTACAGGTAAAAAGGTGCAGACAAAACGTAAAGAGTGGGTTTCCCCACTCTTCTGCGAAAAAGTCGTATCATCAGCATTACCAGAAAGATTATACCATAATCACGAATCCATGACAATACGGTGCATCCCGATAGACGATGAGGATGCCGCTTAGGCGTTCGCCGCCTCTAAAACAACGACAGCTGGTTCGATTCCGGCAGGCCGCGGAAGCAGCCCATGCCCGTCAGCACTTCGACGATCGTCTTCGTCGCCTTCGACTTCTGCTGGAAGTCTTCGATCGAGAGGAACTCGCCGAGTTCCCGGGCGGCCGCGATGTTGCGCGCGGCATTCTCGCCGATGCCGCCGATGGCCCCGAACGGCGGGATGAGCGAATTGCCGTCGACGATGAAGCGCGTCGCCTCGGAACGATATAGATCGACCGGCTTGAACGAGAAGCCGCGCGCCGTCATTTCGAGCGCCATTTCGAGCAGTGAGACGCTGTTTTTTTCTTTCGGCGTCGCCTGGAACCCTTTTTGTTCGATTTCGATCAGCCGCTTCAAAATCGCCTCGTAGCCTTGGCAGAGCAGATCCAAGTCGAAGTCCTCGGCCCGGATCGAGAAGTAGGTCGCGTAATAATGGATTGGATAATAGAGCTTGAAGAAGGCCGTCCGCACAGCGGAAATAACGTATGCCGCCGCATGGGCTTTCGGGAACATGTACTCGATTTTCAGGCAGGAATCAATGTACCATTGCGGGACCTTGCATCGCTTCATCTCTTCGATCCACTCCGGCGTAAGCCCCCGGCCCTTCCGCACGCTCTCGGTGATTTTGAAGGCGAGTCCCGCGTCCATGCCGGCCTTGTAGATCAGGTACAGCATGATGTCGTCGCGGCAGCCGATTACCGTCTTGATCGTGCAGGTCCGGTTCTTGATCAGCTCTTGCGCGTTCCCGAGCCAGACGCCCGTGCCGTGGGACAGGCCCGAGATTTGCAGCAAGTCCGCGAAGGTCGCGGGCTTCGTCTCCTCGAGCATCTGCCGCACGAACTTCGTGCCCATCTCCGGCACGCCGTACGTCGCGACGGACGAACGAATCTGCTCCGGCGTGACGCCGAGCGCGTCCGTGGAGCTGAACATGCTCATGACCTTCGGATCGTTCATCGGAATCGTCGTCGGGTCGACGCCGGTCAAGTCCTGCAGCATGCGCATCATGGTCGGATCGTCGTGTCCCAGAATATCGAGCTTCAGCAAGTTTTCCTCGAAGGCGTGATAGTCGAAATGCGTCGTCTGCCACTCGGCGTTCAAGTCGTCCGCCGGATACTGCACGGGTGTTACGTCTTCCACGTCGATGTAATCCGGCACGACGACGATGCCGCCGGGATGCTGGCCGGTGCTTCGCTTGACGCCGGTACAGCCGGACGCGAGCCGGGACAGCTCCGCGCCGCGCCATTTCTTGCCCTTCTCTTCCTCATACTTCTTGGCGAAGCCGTACGCGGTCTTCTCGGCGACCGTCCCGATCGTGCCCGCGCGGTACACGGCCTTCTCACCGAACATGATCTTGGTGAAGTTATGCGCCGTCGCCTGATATTCGCCGGAGAAGTTCAAGTCGATATCGGGCACCTTGTCGCCCTTGAAGCCGAGGAACGTCTCGAACGGAATATCCTGGCCTTCGCCTTTCAGCGGCTTGCCGCAATTCGGGCACAGTTTGTCCGGCAGGTCGAAGCCGCTCGGATAGCTGCCGTCGAGGAACCATTCGCTGTACTTGCATGCTTCGTTCAGGCATAAATAATGCGCCGGAAGCGGGTTAACCTCGGAGATGCCGAGGAACGTCGCGACGACGGACGAGCCGACGGAACCGCGGGAGCCGACGAGATAGCCGTCCGCATTGGACTTCTTCACGAGCCGCTCGGAGATGAGATAGTTCGCGGAGAAGCCCGCCTTCGTGATCGGCACCAGTTCCTTCTCGAGCCGCTGCACGACGACTTCCGGGATGGGATCGCCGTACAGCCGTTTCGCCGTCTCGTAGCACGTATTGCGCATCTCCTCGTCCGCGCCTTCCATGATCGGCACGAACAGCTTGGACGGGAACAAATCGAATTTCTCAAACCGGTCAGCGAGTTCGTTCGTGTTTTTCACGACGACTTCGTACGCCCGCGCCTCGCCGAGAAACTTGAATTCCTCCAGCATTTCATTCGTCGTCCGGAAATGCGCGTCCGGCTTCGTGATGTCCTTCAGCGGGCTGAAGCCGGTGATGCCGTGGATCGTAATGTCCCGGAACATTTTGTCGCGTTCCTTCAGGTAATGCACGTTCCCGGTCGCAATGACCGGCTTGCCCAGCTTATCGCCGATTTCGCACACGCGCCGCAAGGCCTGCTCGATTTCGGCGCGGCTCGCGACGAAGCCCTTCTCCACGAGATGCATATAGAACGTCACCGGTTGAATTTCCAGCACGTCGTAGTAACGCGCGGTCTCCTCGGCCTCTTCCATCGACTTGTTCAGCACCGCTTCGAAAAACTCGCCCTTCTCGCAGCCCGAGATGATGAGCAGTCCTTCGCGCAGCTCCGTCAGCTTGCTCTTCGGGATGATGGCGACGCGTTTGAAGTGCTTCGTATGGGAAATGGAAATTAATTTGAATAAGTTCTTCTTGCCGACTGCGTTCAGCGCGTAGATGCAGCAGTGGAACGGCCGCGAGTTGGACAGGTCCAACCCGACGTAGTCGTTCAGCATCTGCAGGCCGGTGATATTGCGGGCCGCGGCGTCGCCGATGAGTCCGAACAGTACCCCACCGAGAGCGATGGAGTCGTCGATGGCGCGGTGCGCGTTTTCGAGACTGATTTTATATTTATCGGCCAGCGTGCCGAGCCGATGGTTTTTCATCGAGGGATGCAGGAAACGGGCCAGCTCCAGCGTATCGAGCACGGGATTCGTCACTTCCGGCAACCCGTAGCGCTTGCAGGCGGCTTGGATGAAGCCCATATCGAACCGCGCGTTGTGCGCCACCAGCACCGCGTCGTCGATGAATTCGACGAACTCGCGGATTTTCGGCTCCAGCTCCGGCGCGTCCGCAACCATTTCGTTCGTAATGTTCGTCAGCTGCTGGATGTTGTACGGGATAAGCTCGTGCGGATTGATGAACGTTGAGAACCGCCCGATCTCCTTGCCCTCCTGCATTTTGACGCCCGCGAGCTCGATGATCTTGTTGTTGATGACCGACAAGCCGGTCGTCTCGATGTCGAATACCACGTACACGCCCGTCGCCAGCTGCTCCTCGCGCGCGTTCATGACCATCGGCACGGCGTCGTTGACGACGTTCGCCTCGAGCCCGTACAGCACTTGGATATCGTTCTTCTTCGCGGCCTTCGCCGCTTCGGGAAAGCATTGCACGTTGCCGTGATCCGTAATCGCGATCGCCTTGTGCCCCCACTTGGCGGCCTGCTTGATGTAGACGTCGACCGGCGTCACCGCGTCCATCGTGCTCATCGTCGTGTGCAGGTGAAACTCGACGCGCTTCACTTCCGCATCGTCCTTGCGTTCCTTCGGCGCGACGATCTCGTGAAGGTCGGACGGCATCATGACGAGCTCCGGCTCCATCATGAACCGATCGTATTCCACACGGCCGCGCGCCTTGATCCACTTACCGTTCGCGAGCTGCTTCAGCACCTTCACGTCGTCCTTCGTCTTGGCGAACATTTTCATCGCGATGGAATCGGTAAAATCCGTGACATTAAAGGTAAACAGCGTGCTGCCGTTGCGCAGCTCCTTCTCCTCGAGGCCGAACACCGTGCCCTGCACGGTGATCTTCTTCTCCTCTTCGAAAATGTTCATCATCGGCACCGCATCCTCGCGAATGTCGTAGCCGACCACGAGCCGGACGTCGCCTTCCTCGACCGGCGGCGCTTCCGGAATCGAAGCGGTCATCATCTGCTCGATGACGTCACGCTCTTCCTGCGCCCGCTTTTGCTCGAACGCCTCGTAGATCTCGTGCTTCGACTCCGCGACTTTCAGCTTCACGCGAATGTTGGCCGCGAAATGGTCCCGGTAGAAGCCCGCCGCCAGCTCGTCGATGCCCTTCTTCTTCGCCATTTGCAAGCCCATGTCGTCCATCATGAACAGCGTGACCTGCTCGCCGTCCGTCTCGATGCGCGCCTTGCTCATCCAGCCGTTGATGGACGCGTTGCTGTGCTGCAGCCACTCCACGAAGGCCGGCCAATATTCGTGAATCAGTTCGTCCCGCGGCACCGCTTCGCCGTAGAGGAACTGGAAGGACACTTTCGCGATGTGCGCGAATTTCCCTTGAACCGTCCTGCAAAAAATGCCAAAAGCCGGTAAAGGAACCAAGGACGTTTTGCGGATGCAAAACGTCCATTCCCGGTTACTCCGGCTCACGATCACTTTGTCTATATACCCATCGCCAAAATGTTCATTCGCGATTTGCTGCGGCAGGTCCGCCTGCTTCATCAGCAGTTCGAACCGCTGCCGTTTTTCCCCGGTTTGGTTCATATAGCCCTCCCCCAAAAATCAGTAGGCCCGCGCAAATACGACGGAATGCTCCGCTTTCTCTCCGCATACCAGACAGGTCGTCTTGTGCTCCGCCGGCTCGAACGGAATGTTCCGGCTCGTGGCGCCCGTTTCTTCCTTCACTTGACGCTCGCAGGCTTCGGATCCGCACCAGCCCGCCAGCACGAACCCGCGCTGCTCTTCGAACAAGACTTTCATCTCGTCGAGTGTCTCGACCGAATACGAGTGCTCCGCGCGGAACTCCTTCGCGCGTTCAAACATATCACGGTGGATGTCCGCGAGCATCCGTTCGATTTCTTCCTTCAAGCTGCTTTGCTGCACGATCCGTTTCTCACCGGTAATGCGGGAGACGAGCACGACTTGTCCGTTCTCCAAATCCCGCGGACCGAGCTCGAGACGTACAGGCACGCCGCGCATCTCGTATTCATTGAACTTCCAGCCCGGGCTCATGTCCGTCCGGTCGTCGACTTTAACGCGGATGCCCGCCTGCTTAAGCTCGGCGTACAGCTCGTCCACGCGCGCGACCACTTGATCGCGCGTTTTCGGCGGTCCGATGGGGATCATGACGACCTGCGTCGGCGCGACTTTCGGCGGCAGCACGAGGCCGCGGTCGTCGCCGTGCACCATGATCATGGCGCCCATCAAGCGGGTCGATACGCCCCACGACGTCGTATGTACGAACTGCTGCGTGTTTTCGCGGTCCAAATATTTGATATCGAATGCTACCGCGAACTTATTGCCCAAGTAGTGGGACGTGCCCGCCTGTACGGCGCGTCCGTCCTTCATCATCGCCTCGATCGAATACGTGTCGACCGCGCCGGCGAAGCGCTCGGACGGCGTCTTCTGGCCCATGATGACCGGAATCGCCAAGTAGTTCTCGCAGAAATCGCGGTAAATTTCGAGCATCCGGTTCGTCTCTTCGCGCGCTTCCGATTCCAGCTCGTGCGCCGTATGGCCTTCCTGCCAGAGGAATTCCGTCGTGCGCAGGAACGGCAGCGTCCGCTTCTCCCAGCGGACGACGTTCGCCCATTGATTGATCAAGACCGGCAGGTCGCGATAGGATTGAATCCATTTCGAGTACATATGCCCGATGATCGTCTCCGACGTCGGACGGATCGCCAGCCGTTCCTCCAGCTTCTCGCCGCCCGCCTCGGTTACCCACGGCAGCTCCGGGTTGAAGCCCTCGACGTGCTCCTTCTCCTTCAAGAAGAAGCTTTCCGGGATGAACATCGGGAAGTACGCGTTGCGGTGGCCGGTTTCCTTAAATCGGCGGTCCAGCTCATCGCGCATATGCTCCCAAATTTCGAATCCTTCCGGGCGGAACACGATGCAGCCGCGGACGGGCGAATAATCCATGAGCTCCGCTTTCTTGATGACATCGATGTACCAGCGCGAAAAATCCTCGCTCTGCGGCGTAATTTCCGTTACGAATTGTTTATCCTTCGACATGACCGACTAGTGCTCCCCTCTTACCAAGCGCAAAATATCATTATACGTGACAGCCAGCATCAGCAGCATGAGCATCGCGAAGCCGATAAAATGGACCATGCTCTCGCGGTTCGGATCGACCGGTCGTCCGCGGACCGCCTCCAGGCCGAGGAAGAGCAAGCGGCTTCCATCGAGCGCCGGAATCGGCAGCAGGTTGAATATCCCCAAATACAGACTCAAAATCGCCACCCACGACGTCAGCTGGGTAATGCCCTGCGAGGCGATTTGGCTCGTCACCTGGGCCGTCCGGACGGGACCGCCGAGATCGTCGAGCTTGAAATTGCCGATGATCAAGTTTTTGAAGCCGTCGAAAATCATGATCGTCATGTTCTTCATCGCTTGGCCCGCGTACTTAAACGTCTCGCCGAATTTGACCGACCGAGAAGGAACCGCGGCGGTAATGCCGAGCTTGCCGGCGCCGGTATCGTCGGGCTTCGGCGTGATTTTGGACGTGATCGTCTTGCCGTCCCGAACGACGGTGAACGTCAAGGGGACGTTAGGCGATTTGCTGATCAAATCGATCATCTTTTCGGAATCGGCCCCGATCTTGACGCCATTGACGGAATCGATGACGTCGCCGACCTTGATGTCGGCCTTGGCCGCCGGCATGCCCGCCACGACGTCGCCGATCAACAGCCGGTCGGGGTTCTCCATCGGCACGCCCGCCATTTGGAAGTACACGCCGAACAGCACGAAGGCCAAGATAAAGTTCATGACGGGACCCGCAACGATCGCAAGCGCGCGCTGGCCAACGGTTTTGCTGCCGTATTGGCGGTCAAGCGGCGCGATCTGCGTTTCTTTGCCCTTCGCGATCATGAGCGCCTGCGGGTGGATATCGAACGATTCCGTCACGCCGTCCGCATTGAGCGCCAGCTTCAGCTTGTTCTCGATATCGATCGTCTCGACTTCGCCGCGAACGACATTCGTGCGGTCGTCGAGCCGGTCCAAATAAATACGGGACACCTTGCCGTCCTTAACGCGAACGGCCACGGTCTGCCCCGGCTGAATCTCGATCAGTTCCGGATCTTCCCCGGCCATGCGGACGAATCCGCCTGCCGGCACGAGACGCAGCGTATAGCGGGTCTCGCCGCGCTTGATGGAAAACAGCTTCGGCCCGAAGCCGATCGCGAACTCCCTCACCAATATCCCCGCGCGCTTCGCGAAGTAAAAGTGACCCCATTCGTGTATGGTCACGATGACGAAGAAGACCATTACTGTCAAAAAGACGACTTGTATCGTGTGCATCGCTCTCGAGCCTCCTGTTCGTAACGGCCTGTACTTAGATTATCATTATTCTCCCGTTCGATACAAGAGAACCCTCCATCAGATGCCCGCCGCCATCCGGCGTGCCCAAGCATCGACTTCGGCGATCGCCGTTACATCGGGAACCTCGACGATCTCGTGCCGTTCCAGCACGGACGCGATGACGTCTTCGATTTGCAAAAAGGCGATTTCGCCGTTCAGGAACCGGGCGACAGCCGTTTCGTTGGCCGCGTTGAACACCGTCGGCACCGACTTCCCGGCGCGGCCGCTTTCGTACGCAAAGCGCAGGCACGGATATCGGTCGAAGTCCATGGTGCGAAAATGCAGCGCGGACAGCTTCGCGAGGTCAAGCGGCTCCGCGGGCGATACCCGGCGCTCCGGATACGTGAGCGCGTACTGGATCGGCACCCGCATGTCCGGCAGCCCCAGCTGCGCGACGACGCTGCGGTCGACGAATTCGACGTACGAATGGATGATGCTCTCCGGATGGATCAGCACCTCGATGCGGTCGTACGGCAAGCCGAACAGCCAGTGCGCTTCGATGACTTCCAGCCCTTTATTGGCCATGGTCGCCGAATCGATGGTCACTTTCGCCCCCATCGACCAGTTGGGATGATTGAGCGCCTCCGCAACGGTAACCCCGTGAAGCTCCTCACGGGTCCGATCCCGGAACGAGCCGCCCGAAGCCGTCAGCGTGATCCGCTCAATGTCCTGGCGGCGTTCACCGTTCAGGCATTGGAATATCGCCGAGTGCTCGCTGTCCACCGGCAAAATCGCCACGCCCCGTTCCGCCGCGCGGCGCATGACCAAGTGGCCGGCCGTCACCAGCGTCTCCTTATTGGCGAGCGCGATCGATTTGCCCGCGTCGATGGCGGCCAGCGTCGCCGGCAGCCCGCGGCTGCCCACGATCGCGGTCACGACCGTGTCCGCGTCCGTCTCGGCCGCGATCTGCACCAGCCCCTCGTCGCCGAACACCGTTTTCGTGCCCGCCGGGAGATGCGGTCTGGCTTCGTCCGCCAGCGCTTTGGACGACAAGCAGACGGTCTTCGGACGGAACTGCCGCGCTTGCCGCACCAGCAAGTCCACATTGCCGCCCGCCGCGAGCCCTTCGACCTGATAGCGCTCCGGCTCGCGGCCGATAATGTCCAGCGTTTGAGTCCCGATCGAGCCCGTCGAGCCGAGAATCGTTAATTTCTTCAATCTAGTGGCCTCCCCGAGCGCCTTACAGCGGCAGCAAATTCGTCATGATCAGCAGCGGAAACACGATCAGCCAGCTGTCGCAGCGGTCGAGCACGCCTCCGTGCCCGGGCAGCAGCGTGCCCGAGTCCTTGATGCCGCGCACCCGTTTGTAAGCGGATTGGATCAAGTCGCCGAGCTGTCCGGCCACGGACGCGACCAAGCCGATCATGATTGCGCGGCCGATGCCAATCTCGTTCGGATAGATCCATGCGAACACCAAGGCGATCAGCAAGGCGAGCACGACGCCGCCAAGCGATCCTTCGATCGTTTTGTTCGGGCTGATCGCAGGCCACAGCTTGTTTTTACCGATCGCCTTGCCCGTAAAATACGCGCCGGCATCCGACGCCCATATGGCGAAAAACGCCATGATCGTCGTCATGAGGCCGTGCGATTCGCCGCCGCGGACCTCGTACATCGCGTGAAAGCCGTACCCGATGTAGAGCGCGCCGAGCAGCATGAGCGCCGCTCCGTCGATCGTCACTTCGTTCTTGGTCAGCACGGTCACGCTGAGCAAAATAAACATCAACATCCAAATCATATGTAAGGCTGCCGGCTGATGCAGGCCGAGGTCGTCCCACGGCAAGAAGAGCAGCAGCGTACCTGCCATCGCAAGCCAGGCCAACGGATGCTTCATCGACACGCCGTTCATCCGGATGTACTCCGTCATCCCGACAATCGTCATGAAAAGTAATAGTGCAAAGAAATACCATCCGCCAAGCACGGTCAGTACCACGAATGCGGCGCCTGCAATCACGCCCGAAATAATGCGTTGTTTCACGCGTATGACACTCTCCAGTCCAGCTCGTTACAATCCGCCGTATCGGCGGGCTCGTTGTTGGTATTCGCGGACGGCCTCGTAGAAGTGGTGATCCGAAAACTCGGGCCAGTAGACGTCCGTAAACCACATTTCGCTGTATGCGAGCTGCCAAAGCATGAAATTGCTGAGGCGCAGTTCGCCGCTCGTGCGAATGAGCAAATCCGGATCAGGCAGTCCCGCTGACAACAGCCGGCTTTCCACGTCTGGCGCGTCGATCTGCTCCGGGTCCAGCTTGCCGTCCTTAATGTCGCGGCCGATGCTTTTCACGGCCTCGATCATTTCTTTCCGGCTGCCGTAGTTTAGCGCGAACGTCAAGACGAGTCCGGTGTTGCCCGATGTCAGGGCGACGGCATCCTCGACAGCCTTCAAGGTATGGGAAGGCAACTCCTCTTTGTACCCCATCAGGCGAATTCGCACATTCTTCTCCATCAGATCCTTGATCTCCATGGCCAGGAACTCCTGAGGCAGTTTCATCAGAAATTCGACTTCCGCCTTCGGCCGCTTCCAGTTTTCTGTCGAGAACGCATAAAGCGTTAAATATTTGACGCCTACCCGATCTGCGGCCATGGTGATCCGCTTGACCGTCTTCATCCCGGAATGGTGGCCGGCCATGCGCGGCAAGCCGCGGCGCTTCGCCCACCGGCCGTTGCCGTCCATGATAATCGCGATATGCTGCGGGATGTTATCCGATTCCAACGTCCGCAGCGGCGCTGCGGACGCTTTGCCAAACAAGCCCTTCAATCGCTGTAACATGCTCGTCCTCCCGCCACTAGCGTCGATTTATGCAACAAACCCCACCATTCGGAGGGGCCGGTACGCATTATTATACTTCCATGATGTCCTTCTCTTTGGCGGCGAGTACTTTCTCGACTTCAGCGATGAATTTGTCCGTCGTTTTTTGGATGTCGTCCTGATGGCGGCGGGACTCATCTTCGGAGATGTCCGTCTTCTCGAGCTTCTTGATGTCGTCGTTCGCGTCGCGGCGGATGTTGCGGATGGCGACCTTCGCCTCTTCGCCGAATTTTTTCGTCATCTTCACCAGCTCACTGCGGCGCTCTTCCGTCAGCATCGGGATGCCGATGCGGATTGTGGAGCCGTCGTTCGAAGGCGTCAGACCGAGGTCGGATTTCATGATCGCTTTCTCGATGGCGCCCAGCGAGGATTTGTCCCAAGGCTGGATGAGCAGCGTGCGGGAATCCGGCGTATTGATGTTCGCCAGTTGGTTGACCGGCGTCATGGCACCGTAGTATTCGACTTGCAGGCGATCAAGCAGAGCCGGCGTCGCGCGGCCCGCGCGGAGCGTCGACAGATCGCGCTTCAGCGCGGCGATCGCTTTGTCCATCCGTTCTTCAGCGTTTTTCTTAATGGTTTGCGGCACTAGGACGCACTCCCTTTCATCACGATTGTTCCGATTTTCTCGCCAAGCACGACGCGCTTGATGTTTCCGGCTTCCGTAATGGAGAATACGACGAGCGGAATGTCGTTATCCATGCAGAGCGATGACGCCGTGGAGTCCATGACGCCCAAGTTGCGGTTGAGCACTTCCAAGAACGTGAGCGTCTCGAATTTCTCCGCGGACGCGTCCTTGAACGGATCGGCGGAGTATACGCCGTCCACTTTGTTTTTCGCCATCAAAATGACTTCTGCTTCTATTTCAGCTGCGCGCAATGCGGCAGTAGTGTCCGTCGAGAAGTACGGATTCCCCGTGCCGGCCGCGAAAATAACGACGCGTCCCTTTTCCAGGTGACGAATCGCCCGGCGGCGAATGTACGGTTCCGCGATTTGTTGCATCGCGATCGAGGTTTGCACCCGAGTCGGTACATCGATTTGTTCGAGTGCGTCCTGCAGCGCGAGAGAATTCATGACAGTGGCAAGCATTCCCATGTAATCGGCCGTCGCGCGGTCGATGCCTTTCGCCGAACCCGCGATGCCGCGCCAGATGTTGCCGCCGCCGACGACGATCGCCACTTCAACGTTGAGTTCCACTACTTCTTTGACTTGCTCGGCGATCGAAGAGATCACGGAGGATTCGATTCCATACCCATTGTTACCCGAGAGCGATTCCCCGCTCACCTTCAGCACGATACGTTTGTACACGGGACTCTGCAACGTGGTTTACCTCCATCTTGGACCTTGATTAAAAAGGCCGCATACTCGAATAAATGCTGCTTATCGTGCAGCGGTCCGTAAGTAGAAAAAACGGCGGGGCGAACGCCCCGCCCCGCCTGTGCGTTCGGATTACAATTTAGCTTGAGACATAACTTCGGCAACGAAGTTGTCTTCTTTTTTCTCCAGGCCTTCGCCAAGCTCGTAACGAACGAAGCGACGGATCGAGATGTTCTCGCCGATCGTGCTGATCTTTTCTTTGAGCAGCGTGTGGACCGTTTTGTCTGGATCTTTGATGAACGCTTGCTCAAGCAGGCAGTATTCTTCATAGTATTTGCTGATGCGGCCTTCAACCATCTTTTCGACGATTTTTTCCGGCTTGCCTTCGTTAAGAGCTTGCGCCTTCAGAATTTCGCGCTCTTTTTCCAGCTCATCAGCTGGCACTTCTTCGCGGCTCACGTATTTCGGGCTAGCCGCCGCGATTTGCATCGCGATGTCGCGCGCGAATTCGCGGAATTGATCCGTTTTGCCGACGAAGTCGGTCTCGCAGTTGATTTCGACGAGCACGCCGATGCGTCCGCCGGCGTGAATATAAGACTCGACCGTACCTTCCGTCGCTACGCGGCCCGCTTTGTTCGCCGCCGCCGAGAGACCTTTTTCGCGAAGCAGGTCGATCGCTTTCGCGATGTCACCGTTCGTTTCGTCCAGCGCTTTTTTGCATTCCAGCATGCCTGCGCCCGTTCTTTCACGCAATTCTTTTACTGCACTCGCACTTACCGCCATCGTTCGTGACCTCCTGAAATTGGATAAGGTTTGGCTTTAAAAAAAGGGCGGTGAGAGGTTATGCACCTTCTGACCACCCTTTCTAGTCGGTTCGTCAATGAATATTAAGCAGTCGTGACTTCGCCTTGACGCGATTCAACGATTGCGTCGGCCATTTTCGCCGTCAGCAATTTTACTGCGCGGATTGCATCGTCGTTACCTGGAATGACGTAATCGATCTCGTCCGGATCGCAGTTCGTGTCTACGATGCCGACGATCGGGATACCCAGCTTGCGCGCTTCGGCAACCGCGATGCGCTCTTTGCGAGGGTCGATGACGAAGAGGGCGCTAGGCAGCGAACGCATGCCTTTGATGCCGCCGAGGAATTTCTCGAGACGCTCTTTCTCTTTGCGGAGAATGATGACCTCTTTCTTCGGAAGCACGTTGAACGTGCCGTCTTCTTCCCATTTGTCGATCGTTTTCAGACGGTCGATACGTTTTTGGATCGTTTGGAAGTTCGTCAGCGTGCCGCCCAGCCAACGCTGGTTGATGTAGAAGTTGCCGCAGCGTTCCGCTTCTTCCTTAACCGAATCCTGTGCTTGTTTTTTCGTGCCGACGAAGAGAATCGTGCCGCCTTGTTCGCCGATCGAGCGGACGAAGTTGTAGGCCTCTTCGACTTTCTTTACCGTTTTTTGCAAATCGATAATGTAAATTCCGTTACGTTCCGTGAAGATATAACGATCCATTTTCGGGTTCCAGCGACGAGTTTGGTGACCGAAGTGTACCCCAGCTTCAAGAAGCTGTTTCATGGAAATAACCGCCATCTCTTCAACACCTCCTGTTAAATGGTTTTTTGTTTTCCTCCGCCGATCTCATTTTCCGCCATCACTTCGACCGGGCCGAAGCACCAATGGCAAAATTAATCGGCGTGTGTTTTTAACACCGTCAACTACTATACCATATCCGGATGGGGCCATGCAACCGCATTTGACGGCAATTCGATGCCGTTTTCAAGACGGCGTCATTTCTCGCTTTCTTCCAGTTCGCGCTCGGCCGTTGCGGGGTCGAGCGGCTGGCCCGTGACGATGCCGCGGACCTGCTCGGGGGTCGGTTTGCCCTGAAACGCAAAATAGCCTGCACGGATCGTTTTCGATCGCATCAGGTCGACGAATGCCTGCTTGTCGGCGATGATGCCGCGATCGGCAAGGAGGTCCGCCGTCTCCGATACGCTCGCGTTCGGCGGGATGCGCACGATCGTTCGGTCCTCGGGCGACTTGCCTTCATCGGCCGTCGCATCCGTTTTCCCGGCCCTCTCGTCTTTGCCTTCCGCATCCGGCTTATCCGCCGCCTTGCTCGGCGCGGACGACGGCTTGGCGTCCTCCGTCTTCGCCCGCAGGTCGGCGAGAACGCGCTCGCGCTCATCCGCCACAGCCTTATCGAGCTCCTGCTGCGTAAACGTCTTGACCTCGGTCCTGGTCTCCGCCAAAGCGTTCAAGCCTTCCGCCTGCTTCTCCCCGATCAGCATCAACTGCAGCAGGCCGGCTCCCAAGATGATGCCGGCGCCGAGACCGAACAGAAACGTCCGCCTGTTCATCGCGCTGCCTCCTCTTGCTTCGCCAATTGAAGAATCAGCTGAACTTCGCCTTTATGGCGTCCGAGCTTCTTCGCGATCGCCTCGACGGATTTGCCGGCCGAATGAAGTTCGAACAGTTCAGAATACCGGCCGCGTATCGAGTCCGATTGAGCGTCTTCATCCGGGCCGGCGCCATTCACCGCCAAACGTGTCTCTTCCCGCTGGTGCCTTTCGGCCGATGCCGGCTGTTCCGCAGCAGGCGCCACCGGCTCCTCCTGCTGCGTCCTTACATTATATAGTGCCGGCGCCGTCTTGTTCGACGCCTGCAGACGCTGAAGTTCGGTCAACTCCGCTGCCAGCTCGGCGCAGCGCGCTTCCAGGCGGTCGATCCGCTCGTCCCGCTCCGCTGCCATCGCCCGCGCTTCTTGCGCCGATTTGCCGACCAGGTCGGCGATTTCCCGGTCATCCGCCTCCATGTTCTCCATGAATTGCTCCAGCGCGGTCTCCATGCCGCGCATGGCGCGATCGCGGTCTTCCGTGCCGCCGGGAGCACCTCCGCCGGCGTTCTTCCTGCGGGGAAGCACGGCGGCGCAGACGATCGCGAAGCCTCCGAGGAGCATGATGGTTTGCCACGGTTCCATTTCGAATCACCTGCAATTAAGGGTAAGATGCTTCATGTCATCACGTCGATATGCTTGCCTTTGTACGGATGCGGCGGTTCATCGCGCTCGTCCTTGCTTTCCTGCACCGGCTGCCCCCGGTTCTGCCGGGCACCCCGTTTCTCGGAGGAACGGGATTCCCGGTCGCGCTCCGACCCGATGTTGCTCCGTTCGACTTCCGCATTGCGGCTTCGCTGCTCTTCCGTCGTCTTGGCCGCATCCTTCTCCAGCAGCGTTTGCTCCAGCGCCGGCCGGTGGTTCATCTGGCTTTGCTGCGCGGCGGTATCGGGCGTGCGAGGCACGGACACTTGCAAGTCGATCGGCCTGTAAGGCATCGTTCGATCCTCCCTTCGATCCTCCCTATTGATCATCCCTTTCGATGCGGACGCGACCGGCGCGCCGGTTTGCCGCATGTCGAGGCTCTACATATAAGGAAGCATGATGACGTCGCCTTCGGAATAACGGAACGAAATGCGCTGCGCCGCATCCTTGACGTAGCGCGTGTTGCGTCCGATCACGATTTTGGTGCCGCCGTAGATGACGTTGACCACATCCACCTTCGCGCTGTCGGTATCCTCGAGCGATCGCTCGATCTCCAGCAGCCGGTCCTTGATGGCCTCCATTTCTTCAAGCGCCGCCCGCTTCGTCGACGTCAGCTTGATCCGCATCGCCAGCTTGTCGGAAGTCAGCGTGCCCGCGGCCGCATGCTGGTCGAGCAGCGCCAAAGCCTTCTCCGTCTTGTCCAGGCTGTCGTTCAGCGCCCGCAGCTGCGTGCGCCGCTCCAGCAGCTCGCTCCGCAGCTCCGGCCGGACGCCGACTTCGATCACGGTCGCGGTCGACATCGTATTGCCGATCGTTCGCGCGATAACGCGTTCGCCGGCTTGAACGCTTCCCCCGACGACGAGGCCTTTGGCTCCGATACATTGGACGCTTCGTCCCGCGCGGACTTGGGAATGCATGATGCTTTGCGAGACGAGCACGTCTTCCGCCGCGATGACGTTACCCTCCTGAATGAAAGAGCATTTCACGTTTTTGCCGGCTTTGATGAGACCCTTTCCGCTTCCCAGCACGCCGCCGGTGATTTCGACGGATCCGTCCGATTCGAGGACGGCGCCTTCCACGCCGCCGACGACCCGAATATCGCCCGCAGCCTTAATCTTGAAGCCGGCCAGCACGTTCCCGCGAATGACGACCGTCCCGACGAAGTCGATGTTGCCGATTTTGTAGTCGACGTCTCCGTTGACCTCGTATACCGGAAACACGTTGATTTTTGATTTGTCGGTCAGCGAGACCAAGCCGTCGATGGCGGCATAGAGGGCCGTTTGCTCGGGATTAAGCACGACGTTTTTGCCCAGCTTGAAGTACGCTTCCTTACCTTTCCGGCCGGGAATCGGCTCGCCCGTGACCGCGATCCCGTCTCTTCCCGGCGTGGCCCCGACCTTCTCCGCGATGAGCTGGCCCCGCTTCACGTTCTTCAGCTGCGTAACTTCCTTGAAATCGACCTTGCCGTCTTCGAGCTCGACAGGGCGGTAGTCTCCTTCGTCCATGTCGTACGCAAACCGGATGTAGCCGTCCTTGCCGTTCGCTGCCGGTTCGCCCTGCGCGACCACCGTCTGCTTGTAATAAAAACGGTTCGGCATCACGGCGATGTCGTTCAGCACGTTCCGCAGCACGCCATGCTGGATGCCGTGGCTCTTTAAATAGCCTTCCAGTTGAGCGGCGGTGCAGGAGAAGTTCTCGTCCGCCGCATTGAACTGCACGGACGCCGTCAATTTATCCGGCGACTGCTGCACGACCACGTAGTGTTGCATTTGTTCGGCCGTCGTCACGACTGCCCCTCCCTTGATCGGTTAATGCTGCATGAGCTGATCCTTCTGTTTCTCCAGCGCGCCCCGAAGCCGCAAAATCGCCTTGGAATGAAGCTGCGAGATGCGCGACGGCGAAAGCGACATGACCTCCGCGATCTCGCTGAGCGAGAGCTCCTCGTAATAGAAGAGCGAGATGACGGTCCGCTCCTTCTCGGTTAGCCGGTCGATCCCCCGAATCAGAGACTCCTTCAAGAAAAACTCATGCACCTTGTAATCCGGATTTTTCGCTTTCTCGTCCACGAGGAGTGACAACCGGGTTTCCGACTCCTCGTCGCGGATCGGGTCTTCCAGCGAACACACCGTCGTGACGGCGATTTCCTGCAGCATGACGCCGAATTCCTTCACTGTCACGTTCAGGTAGCCGCTGATCTCCGCGTCTTCCACGGAGCGCATATACTGCTGCTCCAATATTTGATAAGCTTCTTCAATCCGCTTCGCTTTCTCGCGCACGGAGCGCGGAACCCAGTCGCCCTGGCGAAGGCCGTCGATGATCGCCCCGCGAATCCGCCAGGACGCGTACGTTTCGAATTGAAGACCTCTTCTGTAGTCGAATTTTTCGATGGCGTCGATCAAGCCCATGACGCCGTTGCTGGCCAGGTCGTCCTTCGAAACGTTCTTGGGAAGCCCGATGGCCATCCGGTTGCTGACGTAGTCGACCAAGGACAAATACTGCTCGATCAGCCGCTTCTTGGCCTCGATGTCCCCGTCTTCTTTCCACTTGCGCCAAATCTCCATGTTCGACAAATGGGGCGCTTTCGGCTCAATCATCGTCTCACCCTCCTGTTAGGTGACGTATTGCTTTTGCCAATTCTTCAGGCTCCTTGTTATGCGTAGACACCAATTTGGGCGGCGACAGCGGTTTAAAGTCCGCTTGTCGGCTGGACTCCGGCGTTGCATCGCCGTCCGTTCGATAGCCCAGCAGCTCGCGCAGCTCCTCGCTCTGATCCGGCGTCGAATAATCGATCGCCTGCCCTTTGGGCTGTTCCTCGGCCGCGGCGGCCTGCTGCATGGCCGCCGGCCGAGGCTTCAAGATCACCGCCAGCGCGGCGCGAAATAGAAACGCCAGCGCGAAAAAAACAATAAACGCGTACAGACAACGAAGACCGGTAATGGCCGGCCCGTTGCCGCCGATCGAAAAAAGGAGCGTCAACAAACTTCCGCCTAGGCCGAGCGTCATGTTCCAGCGCCATGAACCGATCATTGCTATATCTCCTTTACTCCATGCTGAACGCTGCGTATGGTCAACATGCCATTCAGGCTGTTGAACTCGATCGTCCGTCCGTAATTCGCTCCTGTATCCTCCGACAGCAGCGGAATGCCGAAGCGCTCCAGCATCAGCTTGCAGGATTCCACGTTGCGCGGGCCGATCCGCGCGGCTTCGTTGACCGCGCTGAACGCGAACATTTGGGCGCCGCCCGCCATCTTGGCCACGAACCTTCGGGGTTCGGCTCCTTCCGCCCGCATCAGCTCGATCAGCCGGGGAATCGACGTATCCGCGTATTTGGCGACGTTGATCGATGCTTCCCGCGCGATGCCGGACGACGGCAGCATGACGTGCGCCATCCCGGCGATCCTGGCGCGTTCGTCGTATAAGGTCAGGCCGACGCACGAACCGAGACCGGTCGTCTTCAGCACGGCGCCGCCGGCTGCGACCTTCATATCCGCCATGCCGACTTTCACGACGTTCTCGTCCATCATTCGTTCGGCACTCCCAGGGCATGGAAGATCCGTTCGAACGACTCCGGATCCGGGATGAGGAAGAAGTGGCCCGCGAGCGCTTCCTTGCCCTCCAGGAAAGCCGTGTCGATCAGCAGCGCGGAATCGCCCATCTCCCCGTACTGCATGAGCCCGTAGCCAAGAATCGCGCCGGCCATGTCGACCGCGATCGCAGGGACGGTCGGCAACAGGCACAAGCGCGTGAAATCCGCAAGGGACGACAGGTATGACCCGGCCAAAATATTGCCGATTTCGCAAAGCGCGGAAAATTCCATCTCCGAATAGCCTTCTGCCTGAACATCCATCGCGAGCAGATTCCGCAGCAGCTTCTTGGCCGCTTCCTCATCGATCAAGAAGAACATGTTGCCGGGCGCGTCGCCCTCCACGCGCAGGAACACGGCGACGACCACTTGCTCGAATCCGCCGACCTTGTCGGCGATCTGCTCGAACGGGATCAAGCTGACGGTCGGAACGTTCATGTCGACGGGCTTGTCCAGCAGGCGGGACAGCGCGGTCGCCGCATTGCCCGCGCCGATGTTGCCCACTTCCTTCAGCACGTCGAGCTTGAACGCTTCCAGACGGGTGAACGGATTCACGGTTACGCCTCTTGCTGCTCGAGCTGGATGATTTCGCTCTTGTTCAGCACTTCCGACAGATTGAGCATGATGAGCAGCCGGTCGTCGCCGATTTTCGCCACGCCGCGCAAGTATTTCGCCCGGATCCCGCCGACCACTTCGGGCGGCGTGTCGATCGTGTCGGTATCGATATCGATGACGTCGTTCGCAGCATCGACGATGAATCCAACCTCCAGTTCGTTCACCGCCACGATGATGATCCGCGTGCTTTCCGTCGGCTCCGTCTCTTCCAGGCCGAAGCGGCCGCGCAGGTCGATGACGGGAATGACGACGCCGCGCAAATTGATGACACCCTTGACGAACGCGAGCGTTTTGGGCACGCGCGTGATCGGGAGCATCCGCTCGATCGTGCGCACTTTTTCCACTTCGATGCCGTATTCCTCATTCGCCAGCCCAAACACGATCACTTTTACTTCTTCACCCATTCGTAACCCCTCCCACTATAATTTAATGTTTTCTCACGTTTTCTCACTCGTTCTTAGATTTTCAACCATCCACCATTTCGAGAGATGGAGAAAGCATGTAGCTGTGACATATTTTTCTGTAGGTGCCGGTTGCGG
>NZ_JBHSHY010000025.1:0-85912 GCF_042653205.1 Paenibacillus sp. GCM10023250
CGCCGTCGGGCTGCCGGTTCCACCCGCGCTGCCCGTTCGCGCAGGCGCGCTGCGCGACGGAGGAGCCGCTGTCCCGGCCGGTCGGCCTCGACCGCGAGGTCGCCTGCCATTTTCCGCTAATTTCCTAAGGTCTTGTTCCTGGCATGCCATAAGGCTAGAGCGATGCGAAGCGGCTGCCCGAAGGGACGGGGCGGGCCGCTTTTTTCGCGGAGCTCGCGATACGCGATAGATGGCGGGAAGCAGGACGTTTCCAGCGGGTGAAGTATGGCCGCATCTTCCCGAACATCCGGTTCATCGCCGATCTTATCGTCTGGCATTGCCGCGCATCGCGCGGCTTGAAGAGGCAAACGGCAAAAAGCCGTCCCGGACGATCCGGGACGGTGCTTTCCCTTGCTGCATGCCGCGATTATTGTTGGGTAGCGAGGTGCTCGGCGAGGCGGTCCCACGTTTCGGCGATGCCCTGCTCCATGCCCATCTCGACCACTTGGCGCAGCGCTTCCTCGGATTCGTAGCGCGACCGGCTGACCAGCAGCGTGGAGCCGCCGCGGTCTTCGAACGTCATTGTAATGTGCGAGGGCGGCATCCCCGGCGTTTCGTTGCCCTCGGCATCTGAGAAGTAATCGATGTAGACAATTTTCTCCGCGTTCACGATTTCCTCGTATACCGCTTTGCCCCACGATTCCATGCCGTAGAAATCCCCTTGCCGCTCATCGAAGCATTTCATGCAGTAGTGCCAGATGCCGCCTTCGCGGAAGTCGACGTTGCAGACCGTCAGCTCCCAGCCGCGCGGACCCCACCAGCGCTTCAGATGCTCCGCTTCGGAAAACGCCTTGAATACGAGCTCCCGCGGCGCTTTGAACTCCCGCTCCAAAATAAAATCCCGTCCCTCGATCGTTGCCGTCAGTTGATTCGTCATGCCTGATTCCTCCTCAGATAATGGGTAATGGTTGATGCGCTTTCGGTCAGACCCTCGGTGCGGCGAAGGCGATCGGAAAGCGCTCGCCGCCGCGCGACAGGGAATGCGACACTCGCCCGATTCGTTTATGGCTTCGGTCTTGCTTGCATTTAGAATATATCCAATATGGAATATTCCTGTCAAGGAATATTTCTTGATTTTCCGTTCCTTCATCGATCGGACATCGGACAAGCGTTCTGTCGAAAGAAAAGGATTGACAGCAAACGGGAATCAGGCTACTGTCATTATGTATTTATCGTGTAATCGATTACGTAAGCGTTTACATCAGTAGAGGTGAAGGAAGTTTGTCCAAAGCAACGATCAAACAAGTCGCGGCCGAAGCCGAGGTGTCGACAGCCACCGTCTCCCGCGTGTTGAACGACAGCGGTTACGTCAGCCCGGAAGTGAAGAAGCGCGTGCACGGCGCGATCGCCAAGCTGAACTACCAGCCGAGCGCGATCGCCCGAAGCCTGAAGCAGGATAAGACGTTCATGATCGGCGTCGTCGTGCCGGATATTTCCAATCCGTACTTCATGGGCATTTCCAGAGGCATCGAGGATGTCGTCGGACCGGAAGGATTCCAGCTCCTCTTCTGCAGCTCCGACGAATCGCCGGAGAAGGAGGCGCGCCTGCTGCAGCTGCTCTACGAGAAGCGCGTCGACGCGATCGTGCTCGCGACGTCCGGCGGCAACGCGGAGCGCATCGGCGGATTGGCCGCGAGCGGACAGCCCATCGTGCTCATCGACCGGCGCCTGGAGGCGGACGAGGGCGCGCCTGCGCTTGATCTCGTCGCGGAGGACAACGCACAGAGCGCATACGAATTGACGAAGGCGCTGCTCGACCGCGGCCATGTCCGCATCGGCGTCGTGAACGGCTTGGCCCGGGTGAGCACGGGGCGGGAGCGTCTGGAGGGCGTGCTCCGGGCGATGAAGGAGCGCGGCCTGGAGGATCGGCTGCTCGTCTGCAGCGGGGATTTCTCCGCGGACGGCGGCGTGCGGGCGGTACAATGGTTTCTGCGAGAGAAGGAGCGGCCCACGGCCATCGTGTCGCTGAACAACCGGATGAGCCACGGCGTGCTGCTGGAGCTCGTGCGCAGCGGGCTGCGCATTCCGGACGACATGGCGGTCGCGTCCTACGGCGAGGTCGAGGCCGGGCGGCTGCTCAAGGAACCGGGCTTGTTTTACCTCGATCAGGCGCCTTACGGGATGGGGCTTAAGGCGGGCGAGATTCTGCTGCGCCGCATTCGCAAGGAAGACGGCATAGCCGAGCCGTTCAGCGAGATTTTCCAACACGAAGTCAAGCAAATCCGTTAATCCTGCTTCATCCATTAACCGTGAAAGAGGGAATGAACATGGACATTCATATCGGCAACCGGCTGCAGGGCAGCCTGCCCAAGATCGGCATCCGGCCGATCATCGACGGCCGCCGCGGCGGTATCCGCGAATCGCTGGAGGACGTGACGATGGAAATGGCGCGCGGCGCCGCCGCGTTCCTGTCGGAGAACCTGAAGCACAGCAACGGTCTGCCCGTGGAATGCGTCGTGGCCGACACCTGCATCGGCGGCGTGGCGGAAGCGGCGAGAGCGGAGGAGAAGTTCGCGCGCGAAGGGGTCGGCCTCACGATCTCGGTGACGCCGTCCTGGTGCTACCCGACCGAAACGATGGACACCCATCCGACGCGGCCGAAAGCGGTCTGGGGCTTCAACGGCACGGAGCGCCCGGGGGCCGTCTACTTGGCCGCGGTGCTGGGCGCGCACAATCAGAAGGGGCTGCCGGCCTTCTCCATCTACGGCCGCGACGTGCAGGACATCGGCGATACGACGATCACGCCAGACGTGCAGGCGAAGCTGCTGCAGTTCGCCAAGGCCGGTCTCGCGGTGGCGACGATGCAGGGCAAATCGTACCTCTCGATGGGCTCGGTGTCCATGGGCATTGCGGGCTGCATCGTCGACGAGACG
Source organism: Paenibacillus sp. GCM10023250 (assembly GCF_042653205.1). NCBI lineage: Bacteria > Bacillati > Bacillota > Bacilli > Caryophanales > Paenibacillaceae > Paenibacillus > Paenibacillus sp. GCM10023250. Next base: position 2,913 of record NZ_JBHSHY010000025.1, read on the forward strand.
TTCTTCCAGCGCTACCTCGGCATCCGCAACGAATACGTGGACATGACGGAATTCGTGCGCCGCATGGAGCTTGGCATCTACGATCAGGCCGAATATGAAAGCGCATTAGCGTGGGCGAAGGCGAACTGCATCGAAGGCGATGAGGTCAATCCGGAGCACCTGCAACGGACCGCGGAGCAGAAGGCCCGGGACTGGGAGACCGTCGTGAAAATGACGTTGATCGCGCGCGACCTCATGATCGGCAATCCGAAACTGAACGAGATCGGCTACGGGGAAGAGGCGCTCGGCCATAACGCCATCGCCGCCGGCTTCCAGGGCCAGCGCGCTTGGACGGATTTCTACCCGAACGGCGATTTTATGGAAGCGATGCTGACCTCCTCCTTCGACTGGAACGGCATCCGCGAGCCGTTCATGCTGGCGACGGAGAACGATACGCTGAACGGCGTCACGATGCTGTTCGGCCACCTGCTGACGAACGCGGCGCAAATTTTCGCCGATGTGCGAACATACTGGAGCCCGGACGCGGTGGAGCGCGTGACCGGACATCGGCTGGAAGGCAGAGCGGCGAACGGCATCATCCATCTCATCAATTCCGGTCCGGCGGCGCTCGACGGCACGGGCCGCCAGACGATCGGCGGCGTACCGGCGATGAAGCCGTTCTGGGACATCACGGAGCAGGAGGTTCAGGACTGCCTCGCGGCGACGAAATGGAGCCCGGCGGTCGATTTCTTCCGCGGCGGCGGCTTCTCGACGGACTTCACGACGCGCGCCGGCATGCCGGTCACGATGGCGCGGATCAACCTCGTTGCGGGCCTCGGTCCTGTGCTGCAGCTGGCGGAAGGCTACACGGTCGAGCTGCCGGACGACGTGCACGACAAGCTCGATCGGCGCAGCAACCCGACGTGGCCGACGACCTGGTTCGTGCCGAACCTGACGGGCGAAGGGCTGTTCAAGGACGTGTACACCGTTATGAACAATTGGGGCTCGAACCACGCGGCGGTCAGCTGCGGCCACGTCGGGGGCGAGCTTATCACGCTGGCGTCCATGCTTCGCATCCCGGTCAGCATGCATAACGTCGCCGAGGAGCGCGTCTTCCGTCCGAGCATGTGGAGCGCGTTCGGCGGCATGGATCCGGTCGGCGCGGACTTCCGGGCCTGCCAGGCGCTCGGCCCGCTGTACAAGTAATCGCGCGGGATCGATATTCCCCCTCGATCGGTCTGTCTTATCCATTCCATATCGGAAAGCGACGGTACCCTAATGATCGACACGAAACGAACGGTTGACGCGAGCCCGGCCAGCGGGCTTCGCACGTATCCCGGCGATGCCGGGGAGGCGCTCTTCCCGCTCGGCGGGATCGGCACGGGCAACATCTCGCTCGGCAGCCGCGGCGAGCTGCGGGACTGGGAGATTTTCAACCTGCCGGCCAAGGGCACGCAGATGCCCAATACTTTCTTCGCGATCCGCGTGGCGCCGGAGGGCGGCGATCCGGTCGCACGCGTGCTGGAGTCGCGGCTGCAGCCGCCCCACGCGCGATCGCACGGCTACCATCCGCTCTCGGGCGCGGGACTGCCGCGCCTCGCGGAATCCGAGCTGATCGGCACGTATCCGATGGCGCGCGTCGTCTTCCGGGACGACGACCTGCCGGTGCGGGTGGAGCTCGAGGCGTTCACGCCGATGATCCCGCTCGATCCGGAGAACTCCGGCATACCGGCCGCTTCGCTGACGTATACGGTGACGAATACGGGCGACCGTCCGGCGGAGGTCGTGATCGCGGGCTCGCTCATCAATCCCGTCGGCGGCCTGACGTACGACAAGTTCGGCAATCTGCATTACGCGATGCCGTGCGGGCGGAACGTGAACGCGTTCCGGCGGGACGCGGACGTCTCGGGCCTCCGGTTCTCCTCCGAGAAGTGGGCCCCGGGCGACTTGAACTGCGGCAGCCTGTCGCTCATGACGACGGCGCCGCAATTGACCGTCAAGCGGGCATGGCTGCGCGGCGCGTGGTTCGATTTTCTGCAGGAGTTCTGGGACGATTTCGCCTCGGACGGCCGGCTTACGGATCTCGGCTACGAGGACCCGTCGGCGGACGGCAAGACCGATACGGGCTCACTCGGCATCGTGGAGACGCTGCAGCCGGGCGAGACCAAGACGTTTCCGTTCGTGCTGGCCTGGTATTTCCCGAACCGCCTGAACGGGTGGCACGAAGGCGCGAAGGACACGCGGCCGGGACGCGAGACGATCCGCAACCACTACGCGACGCGCTTCGCGGATTCGTGGGAGGCGGGCGCTTACCTGCTGAACCGGATGACGGACCTGCGCGGCCGGACGGAAGCGTTCCGCGACGCGCTGTTCGGCTCGACGCTGCCCCCGTATGTCGTCGACGCGCTGGCCGGCAACATGCCGGTGCTGCGGAGCACGACCTGCTTCTGGCTTGAGAACGGCAAATTTCTAGGCTTCGAGGGGACGTTCGACGACGCCGGCTCCTGCGAGGGCAGCTGCACGCATGTCTGGAACTACGAGCAGACGCTGGCGTTCCTGTATCCGTCGCTCGAACGGTCCATGCGCCGGATCGAGTTCCTCGAGGAGACCGACGAGTCCGGCAAAATGGCGTTCCGCGCCATGCGGATGTTCGGCTGGGAATGGCAGTGGGGCGGCAAGGCCGGCCCGGCGGCAGCGGACGGCCAGCTCGGCTCCGTTATGCGCCTCTATCGGGAATGGAAGCTGTCCGGCGACGGCGCGTTCCTGCGCGAGCTGTGGCCGCATGCGAAGCGCGCGCTCGATTTCGCGCTCCCGCACTGGGATCTCGACGGGGACGCCGTCCTGGACGGGGAGCAGCACAATACGTACGACATCGAATTTTACGGCCCGAATCCGCTGACCGGCTTCATGCTGCTCGGCGCCCTGAAGGCCGGGGAAGCGATGGCCCGCGAAGCAGGCGACGGCGAAGCCGCGGACGTATACGCCCGGACCGGCGCGGCCAGCGCGAAACGGCTCGGCGAGCTGACGTGGAACGGGGAGTATTTCGCGCAGGCGCTGGCCGACGTCGACGCGCACAAGTACCAGCACGGCGCCGGCTGCCTGTCGGATCAGCTCCTCGGCCAGCAGCTCGCGTATCTGTACGGGCTCGGCGCGCTCATGGAAGAGGACGACCGGCTGAAGAGCGCGATCAGGGCCGTCTACCGGCACAACTTCCGCACCGATTTCCAAGACCACGTCAATTGCCAGCGGGTGTACGCCCTGCACGACGAGCAGGGACTCGTGCTCTGCTCCTGGCCGAACGGCGGCCGGCCGAAGCTTCCGTTCGTCTATTCCGACGAGGTGTGGACCGGCATCGAATACCACGTGGCGACCAATCTGATCTACGAAGGCTTCGTCGAGGAGGGGCTGACGATCGTGAAGGCGGTCCGCGACCGGCATGACGGCTACCGGCGCAGCCCGTGGAACGAGGTGGAATGCGGCCATCATTACGCGCGGTCGATGTCGAGCTGGGGGCTGCTGATCGCGCTGACCGGTTTCCGCTTCGACATGGCGGCGGGCGTCATGTCGTTCGCGCCCGTGACGGAGGCAGACGAGTACGCGGCATTTTGGAGCACGGGCAAAGGCTGGGGCGTGTATCGCCAGTTTATCGATCCGTCCGGCGGCCGCCCGGCGTTCTCCGTCGATGTGCTCGGCGGCGACATGAGCGGCGTGACCGTGCACGCGTGCGGCACATCGATCACGCTCTAGGAGCGCCTGCGGGCGCGGGCGTCTAAGCATCTCCGCGTTCGCAGCGGTTGACGTTCATCGGCCGTTTGCGGCGCTTCGGCGGCTGAGCGGGATTCGGACCGGGTTCCCGGCGGCTGCCGGGGGCCGGTTTTTTCGCGCAGCGCGTGGACAAGCCGGCTGGCCAGCCCGTATAATCGCCAAGAAAGCGTTTTTATCCAACATCTTCATCATCGGGAGGAACCAAGCTTGAGAGGCATCGTCAATCCGATCGTACCCGGCTTCTATGCCGATCCGGAAGCGCGGACTTATGAAGGGCGCCACTGGATCTATGTCACCCGCTCCATTACGGAGTACACGAAGCAAATGAATTTGGACGCGTTCAGCTCCGAGGACCTCGTGACCTGGGAGAAGCACGACGGCATCATCGCGATGGAAGATTTCCCTTGGGTATGGCGGGCCGTCTGGGCGCCGACCATCATTGAGAGCAAAGGCCGTTATTACCTCGTGTTCGCCTCGAACGACATTCAGAACGACGACGAGACCGGCGGCCTCGAAATCGCCGTCTCGGACACGCCGGAAGGCCCGTTCCGCGGTTATCTGGGCAAGCCGCTCATCGACCGGTTCATTCACGGCGCCCAGCCGATCGACGCGCATCTGTTCAAGGACGACGACGGCACGATCTACTTGTACTACGGCGGCTGGAGCCACTGCAACGTGGCCAAGATGAACGACGACCTGACGGGCTTCGTGCCGTTCGAGAACGGAGAGCTCCATCTCAGCATTACGCCGCAAGGCTACGTGGAAGGCCCGTGCATGGTCAAGAAGGACGGCCTGTATTATTTCATGTGGTCCAAGGGCGGCTGGACGAACGGCACGTACAGCGTCGATTACGGCGTCAGCGACAGCCCGCTCGGCCCGTTCGCGCCGAAGGGCACGGTGCTGCAGCGCCAGGAGCCGGTCGCCGAAGGTCCGGGCCATCACGGCTACCTGCATCTGCCGGAGACGGACGAATGGCTGATCGTGTACCACCGCCGCATCATCGGCGACCGGGATCCCGGCAGCCGCGTGCTGTGCATCGACCGGATGGATATCGGCGACGGCGTCATCCGCCCGGTGACGATGACGAACGCTTGGTAAGCGGGAGCGTGAGCCCGGCGTCCGGCAACGTGCCCGCGTCAGGTCCCCGTTATCCGCGAGAACGCCGCAATAACCCTGCTTCGTGCCGCGAAGCAGGGTTTTTTATGCCGGTAATCGGTGCCGGCCGAACCGTCAACCGTCAGACGGTGCGCGAGAGCTTTCGGAATTGCAGCGCGCTCATGCCTTCCCACCGTTTGAAGATCCGGCTGAAATAATGAAAATCGTCGTAGCCGACGAGGAGCGAGATCCGCTCGATCGTGTCGTCGGTTTCGCGGAGCAGCCGCTTCGCTTCCTGGTGGCGCACGGACTGGACGAACTTATTCGGCCCGATGCCCATCAGCGCCTTGAATTGGCGGCTCATGTAATCCTCGTGCACGAGCAGGAATTTCGCCATTTCCGTGCTCGTCCATCTGCGGCCGCAGTGCCGACGGATCTCGTCCGCGAGCGCGAGCAGCCGCTCTTCGTGCTTGGGCCGCGGCAGCGGCCGAGCCTCGCCGCCGCGGCGGGCGAGCAGCGCGACGAGGTGGAGGAGCATCGCCTTGCACGCGGCGTCGTAGCCGCTCTGCCGCTCGTTCCACTCCTGGATGACGCCTTCCATGAGCGCGACGATCCGGCCCGATACGTTGGCGAAGCAGTAGCCGGCCAGCAGCGGCTTGTCCGACACGTAGGGGACGGCGCTGAAGGCGCTCGGGTCGATCTGGCTCTCGTCGACGATGAAGCGGTGGCCCGCGGCCGTCCCGTCGAAAAAGTCGAAATGAATGCCGAGCAGCTCCGCGTGCGGCTCTGAGCGGATTTCGACGATGTGGGGAATCCACGGGGGCAGGACGAGCAGCGTGCCCGCCCGGGCGAGATGCCGCTCGCCGCCGATCGTCGCGGCGATCTCGCCGTGCTTGACGAAGAGCAGCTCGAAGTCGTAGATGCGCCGTTTCCATTGGAACGACGGCGCGCGGACATGATGCCGCGCCCAATGGACGGCGGGCGATAGTTCCCGCAGCGTGCAAGGCCGCGGCTTTACATAGGAGGATGCTTCCATAATTGTCACCACCGGTCGGAAGATTTACGGAAAAGTCCAAAAAGCGGTCAGTTTTATGTAAATCCATGCGGTTAGGAGAATGGTACCATGTAAGCGCATTCCCATACAAGGGTGCGAAAGGAGCGAATGGAGCCATGAATGCGCAGCAATTATTCCAATTAAACGGACAAGTCGCGGTCATTACGGGAGGCGCGGGAGGACTCGGACTCGTGATGGCGCGGACGCTGGCCGAGGCGGGGGCGGCCGTCGTCGTGACGAGCCGCGCGCTCGCGAAGGCGGAGGAAGCGGCGGCCGGCCTGCGGGCGTCCACGGGCGCCGACGTGACCGGGCTCGAAGCGGACATTTCCGGCTACGCCGGTGCCGAGGCGATGGTTAAGGCGGTTTTGGAGCGGCACGGCCGCATCGATATTCTCATTAACAACGCGGGCACGAACATTCGCAAGCCGATCGAGGACTACGACGAAGCGAGCTGGGATCTCGTCGTCGGCGCGAATTTGAAATCGCCGTACCTGTGCGCCCGCGCCGTGACGCCGGTCATGAAGGAGCAGCGGTACGGCCGCATCGTCAACATGGGCTCGATGCTCGGCGCCGTCGGCCTGCCGGAGCGCTCGGCGTACTGCGCCAGCAAGGGCGGCGTCATCCAGCTGACCAAAGTGCTCGCGCTGGAGCTGGCGCCGTTCAACGTGACGGTCAACGCGCTCTGCCCGGGACCGATCGCCACGGAGCTGAACACGGTCGTCATGAACAATCCGGAAGCGAACCGCTTCTTCATCGAACAGATCGCGCTTGGGCGCTGGGGACAGCCGGAGGAGATCGCCGGACCGATCCTGTTCCTCGCGTCCGCCGCATCCAGCTTCATGACCGGAGCGGCGATGACCGTCGACGGCGGCTGGACGGCGAAATAAAGGTCGAAAAAACAGCGCAAATAGAGCTTCCTCTGACTTATTCCGAATCTTACTTTATTCCGAATCGAAAGGGTGAACGAATATGCGCATCGGATTATCGATGTACGGCACGACTTACGCGATGGGGCTGCATCCCCGCGCGGGACGTCCGGCGATGACGGCCGAAGGCGTCATCGCCTGGGCTGTGCGGGCCGGCCTGGAGGGCGTGGAGCTGCCGGACAGCCTGCTGGCCCAATCCGACCTCGCGGCGATCGCGCGGCTGACGGAGGAACAAGGCTTATACGTGACGGTCGCTTCGGGCGGCTACGATCCGGCCAAGCTGGCCGAAGCCTGCCGGATCGCGCGGGCGGCCGGCGCGCCCATCGTGCGCACCGTCGTCGGCGGCGCGCGGATCGGCGGGGACCGCCGTCCGCTGGCGGGACGCTGGGGCGCCTTCATGGCGGACGTGCGGGAAGGGCTCGCGGCCGCGACCGAGGCCGCGGAACGCGCCGGCGTCACGCTCGCGCTCGAGAACCATCAGGATCTCGCGTCCGAGGAACTGCTCTGGCTGTGCGAGTCGATCGGGTCGCCGCATTTCGGCTTGACGCTCGATACCGGCAATCCGCTCGCGACGGCGGAGGAGCCGATCGACTTCGCCCGCCGGATCATGCCGCATATTCGCAACGTGCACTTGAAGGATTATTGGATCTATCCGAGCGAGGAAGGCTTCCGGCTCGTGCGCAGTCCGATCGGACAAGGCGCCGTCGACTTCCCGGCGCTGTTCGCGCTGCTGCGCGAGCACGGCCCCGCGGACCTGCCGATGTCGATCGAGATCGGGGCGCTGGAAGCCCGGCATATCCGCGTGCTCGCCGACGATTACTGGCCCGAGTACCCGGCCCGTTCCGCTCGGCAGCTGGCTGAGCTGCTGCGCTTCGTCCAGGCGCACGCCCGGCCGGCCGGCGACTGGCGGACTCCGCACGAGCGGGAGGCGCCGCCGGAAGCGGTCGCCGCGTACGAACGCGCGCAGCTGCGGACCAGCATCGCCTACCTGCTGCCGCTCGTCGCAGAGCGCGGCGGCGAGGAGGAGGCAGTATCGTGATCATCGATCTGAACGGCAAGGTAGCGATCGTCACCGGCGCGGGCCGGGGCATCGGCCGTCAGATCGCGCTGACCTTGGCGCAGGAGGGCGTCCGGACAGTCGCGCTCGACGTTCGCCAGGAGCAGCTGGGCGAGCTCCGTGAGCTGTTCGCGCAGCGGGACTTGGCCGGCGCCCAATATTTATGCGACGTCCGGGACGCGAAGACCGTAGAAGAAGTCGTGCAGGACGTGCATCGGCGCTTCGGCCGGATCGACATTCTCGTTAATAACGCGGGCGTCGCGAGCGGCGGGCCGGTGGAATCGCTCGGCGAGGACATCTGGGACCTTAACATGGACATCAACCTGAAGGGAACGTTCCTCATGTGCAAGGCCGTGGCCCCGGTTATGAAGGCGCAGCGGCACGGGCGTATCCTGAACGCCGCTTCCTTCGCCGCGATCGTGCCGAGTTACGGCAGCGCCGCGTACGCGTCGTCCAAAGCGGCGGTCAAGCAGTTCACCCGCGTGCTGGCGGGCGAGCTCGGTCCGTGGAACGTAACCGTCAACTGCTACGCGCCAGGGATGATTCCGACCGACATGAACCATTTCGCGGAGCTGAGCGAGGAGCGCCAGAACCGGCTGCTGGACACGCTGACGCTGCGCCGCTGGGGCAGCAAGGACGACGTTACGAACCTCATCTGCTTCCTCTCGTCCGATCTCGCATCTTATATTACGGGCACGATGATCGACGTCAGCGGCGGCAAGCTGGCGACGCAAATCCCGGCGGCCGCGTACGAGGCCGCAGCGCCGAAGGATGCGAATACGCCATGAACGGGATCGACGTGGCCGGCAAGACGGTGCTCGTGACGGGCGGCGCCCAGGGCATCGGCCGGGCGATCGCGGAGCGGTTCGCCGCGTACGGCGCGCGGATCGCGATCGCGGATGTGAACGAGGAGGCGGGCGCCGCGCTCACGCGCACGCTGGCCGAAGCGGGGCGCGAGGCGCTCTTCGTCCGCTGCGACGTCTCGCGTTCGGACGAGATCCGCGCCCTGGAGGCCGAAGTGCGGGCGAAGCTCGGCGCGGCGGACGTGCTGGTCAATAATGCCGGCATTTTTCCGCGGGCGGATTTAATGAACACCGACGAAGCGTTTTGGGAGCGAATTATGGGGATTAACTTGAAGGGTGCCTACCTGATGTGCCAAGCCTTCGTCCCCGGGATGATCGAACGCGGAGGCGGAAGCATCGTCAATATCGGCTCGACGCATGCCCGCAGCGGCGATCCGGCGGCGATGGCGTATGCGGTGTCCAAGGGCGCCATCGTGACGCTTACCCGGAATTTGGCCAAGGGGCTGGCGAAGCACGGCATTCGCGTCAACTGCGTCCAGCCGGGCTGGGTCGCGTCGGAAGGCGAGACGTCGCGGCTGCGCGCGACGGGCGCGGACCCGAGTAAGCTGTTCGCGGAAGCGTCCGCCCGGCTGCCGATGGGACGCATCCAGACGGGCGAGGAGATCGCGGACGGGGTGCTGTTCATGGCATCGGGCCTCAGCAGCCAGGTGACCGGCCAGGTGCTGACGGTGGACGGGGGATTGAGCCTGCGATGACCGAAAGGTGCACGTTGACAGATCGTTCGGGACGGGAATATACTTCTCATTGTACGATCGTTCAACGAAAGCCGGAGGGAACCGAATGACCCAGATCAGCCGAAAAGAACAAGCCACCGCAACGCGAGAAATGCTGCTGGAAACCGCTAAGGGGTTGTTCGCGGAGATGGGGTATCACGGAACGCCGGTTCGTGCGATCACGAGGCAAATTCGAAAAGGCGACGGCATTTTATATCATTATTTTCCCGGCGGGAAGCAAGAGATCATGGCGGTCCTGCTGCGGGAGAGTTTTGAGCACCGCGTGCGCGAAATCAAGCAACTGACGAACGAGACGATCGAGCACCTGCCGCTGCGCGAGGCGCTGCTGGCCATTCTGGGCAAGATCAACGAATTGTTCCTGGACGACCTGGATCTGATGCGGATCCTGTTCCGCGAGAACGATCTGCTCGATCTTGCCGAAGCCAAGCAGCTGGCGTCCATGATGTCCGAGCGGGTGGCGTCGATCGCGGACTTCCTGCGGCGCAGGCACGAGAAGGGCGAGATCCGGCGGATGAATTTCACGCTGGCGGCCCGCCAGCTGCTGTCGATGTGGATGCAGTATTCGTACAGCTCCATCATCGGCATCAAAGTCGTGTCGGAGCCCGACTCGAGCGCTTACATGGAGGAACTGGTCGATTTCGCACTCAGCCTCTGGCAGCCGGGACCGGACGGGAACGGGACAATCGAATAGGCTTATTTTTCGTCGTTTTCGGAAGAAACGCGCATCGCCGCCTGCACGGGCGGCGTTCCCGTTTCTTCCTTGTTCGTTACGCGCGCCCGATCGTTCGCCGATCGGAGAACCGAAGCGCTTCGCCGGGCTTCCGCCCGAGCTTGGCGAGGACTATACAACAATGGCATTGAAGGTGATGAAAGCAATGTTTTGGTCAAAATTATTGAATCGCCGGTTTCTGCTGTTCACGCTGCTGCTGCTGCTCAAGGGAAGCCTGGTCATGTACGTCGTGTTCGACATCGGCTTCTCGTGGGAGACGCCGGTGACGGAGCTTCCGTTCATCTGGATCGTCTTCTGCTGCATCGAACTGATCGCCCGCAAGCGGAAGATGCTCTATTATCTCATATCCAATCTCTTGATTACGCTGCTCTATTTTACCGTCGTCATCTATTACAAGTATTACGGCGTCATCGTCACGTACCATGCGCTGCACCAGGCCGACAAGGTGACGAAGGTGAGGGAAAGCACATACTCGCTACTGGACCCGTACTACCTGCTGTTCTTCGTCGATATCGTGATCTTGGGCGCCGTTTATTTCTGGACGAGACGGAAAGCCGCGTCCGCCGAGCCGTCGTTCGCGGCGCACTGGCGGCCCCGCCCGACCCGCAGAATGGCCCTGTACGCCATGATCGCCGCTTCGATCGCGCTGTGCGTGTTCAACATCTGGCCGAACCGGGCGAGCATGAACGAGAACAAGCAGGCGGAGGACATGGGCATCCTCAACTACGAGGTGTACACGCTCTTGTCCGATTCCACCGAGAAGCAGGACGTCGTGCCGATGAAGGACATCACACAAGCCAAAATCGACGGGCTGAAAGGCTTCGAGGAGCCGGCTTCCCCGAAATATTTCGGCGCCGCCAAAGGGAAGAACCTGATTATCCTGCAGATGGAATCGTTCCAGGATTTCCTCATCGGATTGAAAATCAACGGTCAGGAAGTAACGCCGAACTTGAACAAGCTCGTGCAGGAAACGTTCCATTACGACCGCTTCTATACGATGGCCGGCCAAGGGACGACGTCCGACGCCGAGTACGTCGTCAATACGTCGCTTTACGTGCCGCACCATGAGGCCGCGACGGACAAATACGTCGAGAAGGCGCTGCCGAGCCTGCCGAAGCTGATGCACGCGAACGGCTACGATACCGCGACGTTCCACACGAACGAAGTGCACTTCTGGAACCGCAGCGAGCTGTATAAGTCCATCGGCTGGGACCGGTATTACGATCAGAAGTTCTACGGCGACGAGGACCACATCGCGTTCGGGGCGTCGGACGAAATCCTGTACGCCAAGACGATTCCGGAGCTGCAGCGGATGGATCAGGCGGATAAGCCGTTCTATGCGCAGGTCATCTCCATGAGCGCGCATCTCCCGTACAAAATTCCGGAGTCGAAGTACAAAATGACGCTTCCGGAAAACATGGAAGGCACGCTCGTCGGGGACTACATTCATGCCCAGAACTACGCGGACTACGCGCTCGGCGCCTTTATTCAAGACCTGAAGGACACCGGCCTGTGGGACGACAGCGTGATTCTCATGTATGGTGACCATCAGGGTCTCCCGATATACTCGCTGAGCGGCGATGAGAAAGACATGCTGAAGGATATGCTGGGCCACGAATACGGCTATGCCGACATGTTCCGGATCCCGCTGATCATGCACGTGCCGGGGCTGACGTACGGGGCCGCGCAGCACGACGTCGGCGGCCAGATCGACATCTTGCCGACGGTCGCGAACCTCCTCGGCGTCTCGACGGCGAACCAGATTCACTTCGGCGAAGACTTGCTGAACCACAGCTCCAACCTGCTGCCGATGCGCCACTTCCTGCCGACGGGTTCGTTCATTACCGACGAGAGCATCTTCGTGCCCGGCAAGGAGTATCAAGACGGCACGAACTATCCGCTTCCGGGCGAAACCGGCACGACGGCGGCGACGAACGAGCAGTACGAGCGATCGCTGCAGCTGCTGAACCTGGCGGACAGCTTCGTGTCCCAGCTGCCGAACAAGGACGGAAGCCCGAACGAGTAACCGGACGATCCCGCATTGGCCTGAGGGCTGCGGCGTCATCCGATTGAATGTGAATCGCGCGCCCCAACTAAGACCCGCACCGAGAGCCGCGTGAGCAAGGCACGCTAGGCACGGCCTACATGGGGAGGGTACGCAAATGCGATACGGCATCATTCCGGGAACCGATCTGAACGCCGCCGTCGTCGTTATGGGCACCGCCGGTTTCGGCGGCGGCATGACGGAGGCGGAGGCCTTCCGGCTGTTCGATCTGTACGTGGAGCAAGGCGGCAATTTCTTCGACACGGCGCTGGTGTATGACGATTGGCTGAATCGAGGCCGAAGCCTGACGGAGATCCGGCTCGGCAAATGGCTGAAAGCGCGCGGCAACCGCAAGCGCCTCGTGCTTGCCACCAAGGGCGGGCATCCCGAGCTGACTTCGATGCACATCGGCCGGCTCGGCCGGGAAGATCTGATCGCCGACGTCGACCGCAGCCTGAGCCAGCTGGGGACGGACGTTATCGACCTGTATTGGCTGCACCGGGACGATCCGGCCGCGCCGGTGGCGGGCATCATGGAGACGCTGGACGAGCTGGTCCGGTCCGGCAAGGTCCGCAGCATCGGCTGCTCGAACTGGACGGTGGCGCGCATCCGGGAAGCGCAGGCGTACGCCGAGGCGAACGGGTTGACGAAGTTCGCCGCGAGCCAGCCGCTGTGGAACATGGCGATGGTCAATCACGGCTCCATCCGCGATACGACGCTCGTCGTCATGAACGAAGCGGATAAGACGTACTACGAACGGGCGGGAATGGCGGTCATTCCGTTCTCTTCGCAGGCGAACGGCTTCTTCGGCGGACGGTACGCCCGCGGCCGCGAAGCGGGCCGCCAAGGCAGCGCGGACGCCGTCGAGCGGCAGTATTTCAGCGAGGGCAATTTCGACCGGCTCGAGCGCGCGCAGCGGCTGGCGGCCGAGCTGGGGACGACCGGCTCCGCCATCGCGCTGGCTTACCTGACGTCCCAGCCGTTCCCGGTGTTCCCGATCGTCGGGGCGACGAAGCCGGACTATGTGATCGACTGCTGCGCGGCCGGGGATATAACGTTGACGCCGGCGCAGATTCGCTATTTGGAAACCGGCGAAGCAGGCGAGCGATAGGCGGCGGTATGTCGTTTGTCCGATCTGCTGCCGCGTGCGCCAGACCAATCGTTTTGCTGTGAGGAAGCCCGACGGCTATGCGGCCGCCGGGCTTTTTTGCGCGCGCGAGCCGCGGGCTTCACGCCGGCGGCGGTTTCCGCGGGGGATGCCGCAGGCGCGGCAATCTAGTATACTGGGAACAGGTAAGTTGAAGGGTGGAAGGAGACAGCGGCATGAGCAGCTATGTGGAACAGGCAAACGGCGTATTTCCGTCCGTGTGCTCGCTGGATTGTCCGGATCAGTGCGGCCTGCTGGTCCATAAACAAGACGGCGTCATCATTAAAATTGAAGGCGATCCCGCGCATCCCGTTACGCAGGGAGCGATTTGCAATAAAGTACGGAACATGACCGCGCGGCTCTACGACGAGAAGCGGCTGCGGTACCCGCTAAAGCGAACCGGCCCCAAGGGGAGCGGCCAATTCGAGCGTATCGGCTGGGACGAAGCGATCGCGGCGATCACGTCCCGCTGGAAAGCGATCATCGCCGAGGAAGGCCCGGAAGCGATACTGCCGTACAGCTTCTACGGCAACATGGGCCGCGTCAACACGGAAGGCATGGGGCGGCGCTTCTTCAACCGTATGAACGCGAGCCGGCTCATTTACTCCATCTGCGAGGCCGCCGGCACCGTCGGCTACGCCTACACGATGGGCGGCAGCTACGGCACGGATCCGGAGGATACCGTTCACGCCAAGCTGATCATCATGTGGGGCGTCAACGCGGTCAGCACGAACATGCATCAGGTGACGCTGGCCGAGAAGGCGCGCAAGAACGGCGCCACGGTCGTCGTCATTGACGTCCACCGCAACCGGACCGCCAAGTGGGGCGACTGGTTCATTCCGGTCCGGCCGGGCACGGACGCGGCGCTGGCGCTCGGGATCATGCACGTCCTGTTCGCGGAAGGGCTCGTCGACGAGGCGTTCATGGAGGCGTACACCGCCGGCCACGAGGAGCTGCGCGAGCACGTGAAGACGTACGCGCCGGACTACGTCTCGTCGATCACCGGCGTGCCTGCGGCGGACATCGTCAAGCTGGCCCGCATGTACGGTACCGTCGACGGCGCTGCGTTCATCCGGATTGGCAACGGCCCGCAGCATCACGACAACGGCGGCATGACGACCCGGGCGATCGCCTGCCTGCCGGCGCTGACCGGCCAATGGCTGAAGAAGGGCGGCGGTGCGATTAAAGGCAACGGCGGCCATCTGGCGCTGAACCAGCGCGCGCTGGGACGTCCCGATCTGAAGCCGAAGACGCCTGCCCGGCCGCGCGACATCAACATGAATCTGCTGGGCGAGGCGCTGGCCGATGATGCGAAGCCGATCCGTTCGCTGTACGTGTACAACGCGAACCCAGCCGTCGTCGCGCCGAACGCGGGCAAGGTGCGGGAGGGGCTGGCGCGCGAGGATTTGTTCACGGTCGTGCACGAGCTGTTCCTGACGGAGACGGCCGCCTATGCGGATATCGTGCTGCCGGCGACGTCGGCGTTCGAGAACACGGACGTCTATTCGTCCTATTGGCATCATTACGTGCAGATCCAGGAGCCGGTCGTGGCGCCTCACGGCGAGAGCAAGTCGAACACCGAGGTGTTCCGGCTGCTCGCGCGGGCGATGGGCTACGAGGACGAGGCGCTGCGGGACGGCGACTACGACATGATCGCCCAAGCGCTGGACAATCCGGCGAATCCGAATTTGCGGGACATCACCTTGGATACGCTGCGGGAGAAGCAGTTCGCCAAGGCGGACATCAAGCCCGTCCTGGAGGGCAAGCTCCGCACGCCGAGCGGCCGGATCGAGCTGTATTCGGCGGCGATGGAGCGGCAAGGATTTCCTCCGATGCCGACGTATATGCCGCTCGTCGAGGAAGGGACGCATCCGTTCCTGTTCATTCCGACGGCGAATCATAACTTCCTCAACTCGACGTTCGCGCACAACGACAAGCATATGGCGATGGAGAAGACGCCGAAGCTGTACATGAACGCCGCCGACGCGGAAGCGCTCGGCATTCGCGACGGGGACGCAGTGAAGGTGTGGAACGGACGCGGCGAATGCGAACTGACGGCGGCCGTCGGGGAAGACGTGCTGCCGGGCGTTGTCGTCAGCCAAGGCTTGTGGGCGGACGGCAAGGACCGCAAGGCCGTCGTCAACGCGCTGACGCCGGACCGGGTAGCCGACATGGGGCAGGGGGCGACGTTTTTCTCGGGGCGCGTCAGCGTCGCCAAAGCCGTGTAACGGCACTCGCTTTATTTTTGTAAGTTGCTTGACATTGTTAACTGTAACTCATATAATTACAGTATCGATACGGAAACGGGACGGCGAGCAAAGACAGCCATTTGCGAAGCGTCCCCTTTTCCGGCCTATACTGTAACTAAGACAAGTACAGTTCTGGTGCTTCCAAAATCCAAAATTCGAAGACGGGTGGTGCTTGACGATGAGCTTTGCGATCGGCGATTGGGTACAAGGCAGAACGAGAGACGGGGAAATGATTCAAGGATTCATTACGTCGCTGAACGACCAGCGGAACATTGCGACGGTCCATGTCGTTCAATCGGATCATGACGCCGCGGTAGGCACTGCGGTCGCCGTGCTGAGCCGTTGGCTGAAGCCGCAGCCGACGCTGGAGGCGCTGGACTACGAAGGTCCGATTCTCGACTTCATCGAGCTGGCGCTCGCGACGCGGGACGCGGAATGGTTCGCGGAGCTGACGGACCGGCTGCGCGCGATCGCGCAGAAGCGGGAGCAAGACGGCGAACAAGGCGCGCCGATCCTGCACGGCCGCAACCGCCTCGGCCAAATCTACTGATGTAGATGAGGCGTTCACATAGAGAAGACCGGAATGGAGGGTTCCGGTCTTTTTGTCATGTCCGGAGACGGGCTGCACGGACATCATGCCGGTTGCGATCAAGCCGGGCTGCAGGCCGCAGGCGGCTCCACATGCAGGCTGACGATGGCGCGAATCTAGACCCGCCCGGGCGCCACGGCGTCAGACGGGTCTTTTGGCTTTGCGGTACGCGAGCGGCGACACGCCCTTGCGTTCGCGGAAAATTTTGGCGAACGTCTTGTAGGAGCCGAAGCCGACCTCAAGCGCGACTTCGACGACGCTGTAATCGGTGGAGACGAGCAGCGAGGCGGCGTGGCGCAGCCGCAGATCCTGGAGGAAGTGAACGAACGTCTGGCCGGTCTGCTCCTTGATGACCTCGCTGATGCGCGACGCGCTCATGGCGAACCGCTCCGACAGAAGCGACAGCGTCACGTCCTCCTGGTAATTGCGGTGAAGATGATGGATGATCGGCCAGACGGCAGCGCCCTTCTTAAGCGGAGGCGCGGCGCTCGCCGCCTCGGGCCGGTGCTTGCGCCGCTCGCGGTCGAAGCAGATCAGCAGCTCCTTCAACCTGGCTTGCAGCATCGGAAGCCGCCAAGTCTCGCTGCCCTCGTACTCGCGCATCATGTCGTCGATGAGGAACCGCGTCCGCTCCGCCATCGCGCCGGTGAACGTCGTGTACGGCGGCAGCGCGCTCGGCTCGATCAGCTCCGCCAGCCCGTCGCCGTGGCCGCCGGCGTCCATCAGCAGGTCCATGCTGAACATGCAGTTGTACAGCAGCAGTGTGCTTCCCGGCTCCGTGAACAGCTCGTGCACCTGGTACGGCTGCACGAAGGTGAACGTTCCTGGCACCATGTCGTGCCGGACGTCGTTGACGGCTTCGGAGCCGCGGCCGGAGATGACGTACGACAGCTCCAGGAAGTCGTGGCGGTGCGCCCGGAAGCCGCGTTCGAGGGCGTGGATGCCGATGTGGAACGGGAACGGGCCGTCGGCGTTCGGATAGGTTTTCAAATAGTCCGGAAAATGAGTCATAGGAAGGCGATCCTCCGAAGAATTGGGACGTTTATCGAAATATGAGACAAGCTTTTTTCTAGGTTCTACTTTATCATAGAATCGTTACGCGTGTATCTGGCAGCAGACATCCGGAGAGGAAGATGAGCAATGGCAGTACGGATCGGCATTATCGGCGCAGGGAATATTGGAAGCGTTCACGCTAAGCAGTTCTCGCAGCTGCGGGATATATGCGAGATCACGGCAATTACGGATTTGTATTTGCCTTTGGCGGAGCAGCGGGCGGCGGAATACGGCATTCCGGCCGTACCGGAATCGCCCGAGGCGCTCATTCAGAGCCCGAACGTCGACGCGGTCATCATCGGCGTCCCGAACCAATTTCACGCAGAGCTCGCCGTGCGGGCGATCGAAGCGGGCAAACACGTGCTGCTGGAGAAGCCGATGGGCATCAACGCGGCCGCGGCCAGGCAGATCCTGAAGGCGAGCGAAGCGTCCGACAGGGTCGTCATGATCGGGCATCAAATGCGCTGGGAATCCGTGCCGATGCAGATCAAGGAGCAGATCGACCGCGGCGAGCTCGGCCGGATCTACACAGCCAAGACGGGCTGGTTCCGCCGCAAGGGCATTCCGGGCTGGGGCACGTGGTTCACGCGCATGGACCAGTCGGGCGGCGGTCCGCTCATCGACATCGGCGTGCACATGCTCGACCTCGCCCTGTACCTGATGGGCAACCCGAAGCCGGTCTCGGTCTTCGGCTCGACGTACGCGGAATTCGGGCCGAAGCGCAAGGGCATCGGCACGTGGGGCAAGCCGAATTGGAGCGGCGTCTACGACGTCGAGGACCTGGCCACGGCGCTGATTAAGATGGAAGACGGCAGCACGCTGACGCTGGAAGTGAGCTGGGCCGTGCACATGGACACGGACAACACGCCGTTCGTCCATCTGATGGGCACGGAGGGCGGCGCGAGCTACCGCGGCGCGACGGGCAAGCTGCTGACCGAGAAATTCGACAAGCCGCTGGAGACGCCGCTGTCCCGGCCCGAGAACGACGAGAACGAGCGGCTGCGCCTGAGCCGCCACTTCATCGAATGCATCCAGACGGGCAAGCAGCCGATCACGTCGGCGCTGACGGGCTACACGAACAACCTGGTGCTCGACGCGATCTACGAATCGTCCCGCACCGGCCACGAAGTGAAGCTGGACTGGAGCCTGTAAGGCGCGATCCCCGCGCGGCCCTAGTCTGCTGCCGGTTCTTTTCGTACGAACCTTTAAGCGGCATTCCCCTCATCGGGAATCTCGCGTTTTCGAATCTTTTATTCCGAATCTATCAAATTGACGGAGGCTGAACGAATATGTTAAAAGGACTTTCCCGCGCCGGACTCGGCGACATCGGCAGCGACGAGCGCTTCATCGCGCTGGCCGGCGAATACGGCTTTCAGACGGTCGACATCGACGCCAAAGGCTTAATCGACCGCAACGGAATCGAAGGCGCCCGCAAGCTGCTGGCGGACAGCGGCGTTACGATCGGCTCCATCGGCCTGTCGGTGGAATGGCGCCAGTCGGAAGAGAAGTTCCGCGCCGGCCTCGCTAAGCTCGCGGACGAAGCCGCGGCGGCGGCTTCGCTCGGCGTCCGCAATTGCTGCACGTACGTGCTGCCGGCAACGGACAACAAGGCGGCGCACTTCGCGGTCGTCGCGACGCGCCGGCTGCGCACCTGCGCGCAAATTCTCGGCGCTTACGGCATCCGCCTCGGCCTGGAGTTCGTCGGCCCGCATCACCTGCGGACGGCGTGGGCGAATCCGTTCCTGTGGTCGATGGACGAGACGCTCGATTGGATCGCCGCCATCGGCGAGCCGAACGTCGGCCTGCTGTTCGACGCGTACCACTGGTACACCAACGGCCATAGCGTGGCGGACATCGAAGCGCTGACGCCGGACCAGCTCGTGCACGTCCACATCAACGACGCGCCGGACGTGCCGGTGGAAGAAGCGCGCGATAACGGCCGCCTCTACCCGGGCGAAGGCGTCATCGATCTCGCCGGGTTCCTGAAGGCGCTGAACGCGATCGGCTACAAGGGCTCCGTCACGCAGGAGATCCTGGCGGCGGAATCGCCGTCCGAATCGCCGGAAGCGCTGCTGGCGCGTTCGAAGGCCGGCTTTGCCAAAGTATACGCCGCAGCCGGCTTGGAATAAGCCATCTCGCGCTGCAGCAAGCCGAGCCCCGCGGGGCGGCCTCACGGCTGCTTTTCGCGGGGCTTTCTTGCGCGCAGCGGGGCGGGAAGGCGCCCGTTCCGGTCACCGGCCGATTCAACATTCGATCCCGGCTATGCTACAATGAATCTATGAAAACGCCATTGGAAGAAGGGGAGACGGGATTCATGATGAACGTCATCGAAGCGATCCGGACGAGAAGAAGCATCGGCAAAGTGACACAGGAGCCGATCGCCAAGGAAACGATCGAACAAATTTTGGAGGCGGGCATTTGGGCGCCGAACCATCGGCTGACCGAGCCTTGGCGCTTCTTCGTGCTGAGCGGGGACGGGCGCCGGAAGCTGGGCGACGCGCTGGCGTCGGTCGCGGTCGCGCAGGCGGCGGAAGGGCTTGATGCGGCAGCGCTCGAGGCGAAGGCCGAAGACGCGCGCAAGAAGGCGCTGCGGGCGCCGGTCGTCATCGCCGTGGCCGTGGAGCCGGCCGAACGAAAGGACGTCATCGAGCTGGAGGAATACGGCGCCGTCAACGCGGCCATTCAGAACATGCTGCTGACGATCCATGCGCTCGGGCTCGGCGCGGTGTGGAGAAGCGGGGAGCCATGCTACCACCCGCTGATGAACGAAGCCTTCGGCCTGCGTCCGCAGGACAAGATGCTGGGCTTTATTTATCTGGGCGTACCCGACATGGCGGCGCCTCAGGCGAAGCGCGCATCCGCGGCGAGCAAGACGACGTGGATCGAGCAGTAAGCCCTCCCGCAAGCCGCAATTCGGCGTGCGCGAATCCCGGAAGGGACGCGCACGTTTTTTTGTCTTTGCTCCGGTCGGTAGGCGGTTGATCGCCCGAGGCGCCCGGCGATTTAGGACGAAGCAGTCGCCGGTCCGCTCTTGCCCGCATAGGATACAGCATACGCCCATCCCGGCCGAGAGGAGTTTCCGCGATGCCCTTGTCCTTCGAACGCGATCTGCGCGCCGTCGTTATGCTGCTGGCGCTGCTGCTTTACGTGCTGCTCGCCGCGCTGCTGGCGGCCGCGCTGTTCTGACCGCGGCGCGCCGCATCCCGCGCGCCTACTCGCAGCCCTTTTCGCCGCACCCGCGGCGGCGAGGGCTCTTTGGCGTCGCCGCAGCCCGCGTTCGGTGCCCGAAGCGTACACGCATTGGCATAAAGCGTCCACCGCAGACGCATACTTCTTTTAAGACCAACAAGAGGAGGGCACGATCATCGCTACCAAGAGCGCAGGACAAACCAAATATAAAAAGATGACAATGTCGCCTAAGGAGTATCAAAACTTCGCCAAAAACCGGGAACCGTCCCGTTCCGTCCTGGCCAATTGCGTGCGGGCGTTTCTGGTCGGCGGCTTGATCAGCATCGTGGGCCAAGCCATATCCGAGGCGTTCATGTACGGCTTCCACATGTCGCGGCAGGAGGCGGGCAACCCGACCGTCGCCGTGCTCATTCTTATCTCGGTCATCCTGACCTGCCTCGGCGTATACGACAAGATCGCCCAGTGGGCCGGCGCCGGCTCGGCCGTTCCGGTTACGGGCTTTGCCAACTCCATGTGCTCCGCGGCGCTCGAGCATCGCGCCGAAGGGCTCGTGCTCGGCGTCGGCGCCAATATGTTCAAGCTGGCCGGCTCGGTCATCGTCTACGGCGTCGTGGCCGCGTTTTTCGTCGGGCTGGTTTACTTCATCTTCGGGATCGGAGGGCACTGACCATGCTGCGCGGCAAACAAACGTGGTGGTTCGACCAGCGGCCGGTTATCATCAGCTCGGCGACGGTCGTGGGGCCTGACGAAGGCGAAGGGCCGCTCGCGGCGGATTTCGATCTCGTCCATCCGGAGCTGGACATGCAGCAGAAGAGCTGGGAGAAAGCCGAGCGGCTGCTGCTGGAGCAAGCGTCGGACATCGCGCTCGAGAAGGCGAAGGTGAACAAGCAGCAGCTGCAGTTCTACGTCGGCGGCGACCTGATGAACCAAATCATCAGCAACAGCTTCGCAGCGCGGACGATCGGCGCCCCGTACCTCGGCGTGTTCGGCGCCTGCTCCACTTCCATGGAGTCGCTCGCGATCGCCTCGCTGATCGTCAACTCCGGCTCCGGGCAGTACGTGCTCGCGGGCACATGCAGTCATAACTGCACGGTGGAGAAGCAGTTCCGGTACCCGACGGAATACGGCTCACAGAAGCCGCCGACCGCGCAGTACACCGTGACGGGCGCGGGCGCGGTCGTCGTGGCGCCGGAGGGCGAAGGGCCGGTCGTGCAGTGCGCGACGATCGGAAAGATCGTCGACCTCGGCATCACCGACCCGTTCAACATGGGAGCGGCGATGGCGCCGGCGGCGGTAGATACGCTGACGACGCATTTCAACGACACGGGCCGGCAGCCGAAGGATTACGACCTGATCGTTACCGGGGACTTGGCTTCCGTCGGGCACGCCATCGCGACGGACCTGCTGGCCCGGGACGGCATTCCGATGCAGGACACGGTGTTCGGGGACTGCGGGCTGATGGTGTACGATGTGGCGAAGCAGAAGGTGCAGGCGGGGGGAAGCGGCTGCGGCTGCTCCGCCGTCGTGACGTACGGCCATTTGCTGAAGCGGCTCATGAAGGGCGAACTGAAGCGCATCCTCGTCTGCGCGACGGGCGCGCTGCTCTCGCCGCTGTCGTACCAGCAGGGCGAGTCGATTCCGTGCATCGCCCACGCCGTCGCGATCGAGAGTCCGCTGCACAATTAGCGAAGAAAGGAGCGGTAACGGCATGATTTATTTGTGGGCTTTTCTCGTCGGCGGCGCCATCTGCGTGATCGGCCAGCTGATGTTCGACGTCGCGAAGCTGACGCCGGCGCACACGATGGCGACGCTCGTCGTGGCCGGCGCAATCGTTGACGGCATCGGCTGGTACGATCCGCTGGTCAAATTCGCGGGCGCCGGCGCGACCGTGCCGATCACGAGCTTCGGCAACTCGCTCGTGCACGGGGCGCTGACGGAGCTGCACCGCGACGGGTGGATCGGGATCATCACCGGCATCTTCGACATCACGAGCGCGGGCATCTCCGCGGCGATCATTTTCTCGTTCCTGGCGGCGATCGCCGTCCGGCCGAAGGGATAACGAACCGGATAAAACGGCGAAATTGGAGGTTCCTGTGGGAATCTCCAATTTTTTTTGGCGCTGCGGCGGCTGTACGGCGCTCCCATAATTCTGTAAAATAATAGGACTGGCATTTGCACTCATGTTCCAGCACTTTTTCCGGGAGGAATGTTCATGGAGACTCGTACAGCGGAATACCGGTTAAGCAATGAAATCCGCCGCAATCTGGAAAGCTGCATCCTGGGAAAACAAACCGAAATCGAACGCCTGCTCACGGCGCTTCTGGCCGGCGGCCACGTGCTGATCGAGGACGTTCCGGGAACGGGCAAGACCCAGCTCGTGAAAGCGCTCGCGCGCACCATCGGCGGCCAGTTCCGCCGCATCCAATGCAATCCCGACCTTCTTCCCTCGGACATCACGGGGGTTTCGATCTATCATCCCAAGAATGAAACATTCCTCTTCCGCCCTGGCCCCATCATGGCGAACCTGGTGCTCGTCGACGAGATCAACCGCGCCACCACGAAGACGCAGTCCGCGCTGCTGGAGGCGATGGAGGAGCGGCACGTCACGGTCGACGGCGATACGTACGGCCTGCCGGTGCCCTTCACGATGATCGCGACGCAGAACCCGATCGAGTTCGACGGCACGTATACGCTGCCGGAAGCGCAGCTGGACCGGTTCATGATGAAAATCTCGCTCGGTTACCCGGACGCGGCGACGGAGCGCCAGATGATCGTCTCGCCGAACGCCACCTCGCCCGCCGAGCTGCTGGAGCCCGTCGCGACCGCCGCGCAGGTCGCCCTTATGATGGAGGACGTCAAGCGGGTACACCTCGACAACGCCGTGGCCGATTATATCGTCCGCATCGTGCGGGGCACGCGCGAGCATGCCGGCGTTCAGCTCGGGGCGAGCCCGCGGGCGGCGATCTCGCTGACCGCCGCGGCCAGGGCTTGCGCCTATCTGCAGGAGCGCGACTACGTCATTCCGGACGACGTCAAGCTGCTGGCGTCGCCGGTGCTTGCGCACCGGATCATTTTGCTGACGGAGTCCCATATGAACGGCTTGACGACGGAGGACGTCGTGCAGGCGGTCGTCCGCGAGACGAGCGTGCCCACGCGCATGGAGCGCTGATATGCTGACCGCGAAAGCAACGATGTTCCGGTGGCGGCTGCTCGGCTTTCTGTACGTCACCTCCTTGCTGTTCGTGCTCTTTCAAGGCGGCAAGACGTCGCTCATGCTCTTCTGCATCTTCAACGTGCTGCTCGTCTATCTCGTGTTCGGCCGCTGGAGCGGCATCGCCCAGGTGACGGGGGAGCGGCGGCTGCTCGGCGGGACGAGCGCGCCCGGCGACCAGCCGCTCGTCGCGGGCGCGCGGGTCGAAGTGAACCTCGACGTCCAAATTCCCGGCTTCTGGCCGATACCGTACGTGCTCGTCCGCGACCGGCTGATCGCCCAGAACGGCAACGCCGTCCCGTTCGAAGCGTCGTTCGTGCCGAATTACCGCCGGGCGGGAACGATTCATTACACGACGCCTCCGCTGGAGCGGGGCGTCTACCGGTTCGAGGCTACGGAATGCTCCACGCGCGACATCTTCGGGCTGTTCGAGCATACGGGGACGTTCGAGTCGTCCGTGCCGTTCAGCGTCTATCCGCGCACGGCGGCCATCCGCGAATGGCGGCAGATGAAGTATGGTTCGAAAGGACCGTTCTCCACCTCCGCGTCGCGCTCCTCGTCGAAAGAAACGACGCAGATCAACGGCGTCCGCGAATATATATATGGCGACCGGCTGTCCCGCATCCATTGGAGCGCGACGGCCAAAACCGGCCAATGGAAATCCAAGGAGTTCGAGCGGGAGTCACTGCCGCGCATGATCGTCATGCTGGACCGCTGCTTCGGGGTGTACGAGCAGCCGGAGCAATTCGAGCTCGCGGTATCCGCCGCGGCTTCGCTGCTCGACTTCGGCTTCCGCCGCTCCACGGCGGTCGGGCTCATCTCGGTCGGCGCCAAGCATGAAGGCTACGCGCCGCAAGCCTCCGCCGACCAGCGCGAGCTCATGCTGAAGCATCTCGTGCGCGTGCAGGCGGACGGCGACCAGCCGCTGTACCGGGCGGTCCGCCAGTCGGGCGCGCTCGCGGCGGCGGGTTCCATCGTCATCATCGTCAGCCCGCAATCGGGCGAGGAAACCGTGCGCGCGATGGAATGGCTGAACCGGACCGGCGCGGTGCCGGTCCTGATCCATCTGAAGCGGCCGGACGAGGAACGTGCCAAGGTCAGCGACATCCGGGCGGGCGAATGGCTGCGGCTGCTGCGCCGAAGCGGCTTCGCCGTGTACCAGGTCGGCAAGCTGCAGGAGCTGCCCGAGGCGCTGGAAGGAGGCCGGCCATGACGACGATTCGACGCGCGGTCGTCCGTTGGCTCGCGGACGATCTGTACCGCAAGGCGTCCGCTTGCTTCGCGGCGCTTCTGATTTATCAATGGATCCGCTGCCTGGGTGATTACTGGTGGAGCGAGACGTTCGCGATCGTGAACGGCATGCTGCTCGTCGCGGCACTGGCGAACGTCTTCGTCCCGTCCAAGACGCTGTCGGTCGGGGTGCAGCTGATCGCGCTCGCCGGGCTCAATCTGGCGTATTCCGATTTTCAATGGATGCCGTTCGAAGGCAGCCGCCGGTCCCTGGGGGATTGGTCCTACTGGTTCGGCCATCAATTCGAGCAGCTGTCGCCGTTCATCTGGATCAGCCTCGGCATCCTGGCCGTCTTCCACGTCATTATGCTGCTTCGCCGCAGGCGGAGCTATATATTGCTGCTGACCGGAGCGGCGGTGCTGTCGCTCGCGGCGGCGGATTCGGTCCTGACGCCGATCTACCTCTGGGAGGAGATCGCATGGATCGTGTTTATCGCCCTCGGCTGGCTGGTGGCGAGCCATTTCGCCGGCTTCAAGCGGCGCCATCCGGACAACTGGGAGCAGCTGCTCGAGTATCCGCTCAGCCTATTCCTGCCGATTCTGCTGATCCTGACGCTCGTCATGGCGGCCGGCTTGTTCGTGCCGACGGTGAAGCCGGTGCTGACCGATCCGTATACGGCATGGAAGGAATCGCGCGGCGAGACGGTGCCGTCGTTCGTCGGCGACAAGGCGATCACGGTCGCCGCCTCCAAGAACGACGCCGATACGCGCTCCGGCTACAGCCGCAACGACAGCATGCTCGGCGGCGGGTTCACGTTCGACTACACTCCCGTCATGGAAGTGACGACGAATCTCAAAAGCTATTGGCGCGGCGAGACGCGCGCGCTGTACAACGGCACCGGCTGGCTGGAATCGCCGGAAGAGCGTGCCGAAGACCAGCAGCCGAACGTCGGCGGCGGCGAGGCGCTGAAGGCGAACGGCCTTCCGGCGTCCACGAAGACGGAAACCGTCGAGCAGTCGATCACGATGGTCCGCAAGGACAAGTTTCCCGTGCTGTTCGGCGCGGGGCCGATCGCGAAGGTCACGTCGATCAACGGCAGCGCGGACGGCTTCCCGGCGCTGAACTGGCTGCCGGACTCCTGGGAGCTGCGGCTGCCCCGGTCGTCGTCGGCGAGCTACCCCAAGACGTACGAGCTGCAATCGAACGTGCCGATCCTGGACGAGAAGGCGCTGCGCGCCGGCGCCGCAGCGGAGACGGGTTCCGGCTTGAGCGAGATTTACCTGCAGCTGCCGAAGGAGCTGCCGGACCGCGTCAAGACGCTGGCACGGGACCTGACCCGGAACGCGGCAACGCCGTACGACAAGGTGCTGGCGCTCATCAGCTACCTGCAGACGAATTACGCGTACACGAACACGCCCGATTTGAGCTTGAAATCCAGCAAGGATTTCGTCGACGCGTTCTTATTTGAGATGAAGGAAGGCTACTGCGATTATTTCTCCACGAGCCTGGCGGTCATGACGCGCTCTCTCGGCATCCCGGCCCGCTGGGTGAAAGGCTATTCGTCCGGCAGCATGCCGGGCAACCCGAGCCTCGAACAGCTGCAGGGCATGCCGGGCGGCCCGCCGATCGATCCGGACGGGCCGGGCACGTACACCGTCCGGAACGCCGACGCTCATTCCTGGGTCGAGGTGTACTTTAACGGCTACGGCTGGCTGCCCTTCGAGGCGACGCCGGGCTTCTCGTACCCGTACGCGATGCCCGAGGACGAGCCGGCGGCCGTCACGCCGGTCGAGCCGGCGGACACGGGCAGCACGGACGCCGCGCCCGCCGAGGAAGACGGCGGATTCTCCGTGAAGCCGTGGATGTTCTGGGCGGCGGCCGGCCTGCTGGCGCTCGCGCTCGCGGCGTACGGCTGCCGCGCCTTCCCGGCGCTGCTCCGCCGTTACCGGGGCGCCGGGGATTCCGTCAACGCGCGCATCGTCTACGAGACGAACCGGCTGATCCGGCACTGCCGCAAGAAGGGCCTCGAGGTGCAGAAGAATGAGACGGTCCGCGAGACGATGAGCCGCTGGTCGACCCGCCTGACCTCGCTGCAGCCGCAGTTCAAGGCTGTGCAGCAGGCGTTCGAGAACGCGATGTACAGCAGCCGGCAGTTGACCGAGGAGGAGGCGGAGCGCGCATCGGCATCGATGAAGCAGATCCGCGAGCACTT
The DNA here is from genome assembly GCF_042653205.1 of Paenibacillus sp. GCM10023250. NCBI lineage: Bacteria > Bacillati > Bacillota > Bacilli > Caryophanales > Paenibacillaceae > Paenibacillus > Paenibacillus sp. GCM10023250. Next base: position 30,041 of record NZ_JBHSHY010000025.1, read on the forward strand.
GGGCTGACCGGGCAGCGCAGAGCCGGCGAAGGCGCATCACCGCCTTCCCGGCTTTTTTGCAACAAATTCGCAACTTATGGTATAGTTTGCGTGATAGCAATGACAGGGCTGGTCGTAACCATGTGCTGATTTATGAATGCACGCAGGCGTACGGCTCGCCTATGCAACCGAGGGAGTCGAATCTATGTTCGAACGGCTGTTGCCGCAAATGCGCGTCAATACCATCTATGATATTAATTTGCATGTTTTGAAGGAGCAGGGCATCCGCGGCATCATCACCGATCTCGATAACACGCTCGTCGGGGCCAAGGTGCCGCTCGCGACGCCGCAGCTCGTCAAATGGCTGGACGACGTGCGCGGCCTCGGCTTCAAGGTCGTCATCGTCTCGAACAATAGCGAGACGCGCGTGTCCAAGTTCGCGAAGCCGCTCAACATTCCGTTCGTGCACGCCGCGCGCAAGCCGGCGAACGCCGCGTTCGTCCGGGCGCTTCGGGAGATCGGCCTGGAAGCGGGACAGACGGCCGTCATCGGCGATCAGATGATGACCGACGTGCTCGGCGGCCGCCGCATGGGCTTGTTCACGATCCTGGTCCGTCCGATCGCGCCGGAAGACGAAGGCATCATGACCCGGTTTAACCGGATGCTCGAGAAGATCGCCCTGTCCCGGCTGCGGAAGAAAGGGCTATGGCCCGAGGAGGAACGGAATTCATGATCAATCGTCAAGAAACGGGCGCGAAGTCGTGCGCGGGCTGCGGCGCGAAGCTGCAGACGGCGTCGGCGGACATGCCCGGTTACATCCCGGAGGCGGCGCTGGCCAAAGAACCGCCCGTCTGCCAGCGGTGCTTCCGGATCAAAAATTACAATGACGCGGCTTCGGTCGCGGTCGATAACGACGAGTTTTTGCGGCTGCTCGGCAGCATTGCCGGGACGAACAGCCTCGTCGTCCATATCGTCGACCTGTTCGACTTCGAGGGCAGCCTCATATCCGGCCTGCAGCGGTTCGTGGGCAATAACCCCGTGCTGCTCGTCGTGAACAAGATCGACCTGCTGCCGAAGGGGATCAACCCGAACCGGCTGCTCAACTGGGCGCAGAAGCAGACGAAGGCCGAAGGCCTGAAGGTCGTCGATATCGTGCTCTGCTCCGCCAAGCGCAACATCGGCTTCGAGCGCGTCATCGAGTCGATCGGCCGCCACCGCGTCGACCGCGACGTCTACGTCGTCGGCGCGACCAACGTCGGCAAGTCGACGCTGATCAACCGGCTGATCCGCGACTACAGCGACCTCGAGCGGGAGCTGACGGTGTCGCGCTACCCCGGCACGACGCTCGACGCGGTCCATATTCCGCTCGACGACGGCAAGGAAATCATCGACACGCCGGGCATCGTCTACAAGCACCGTATGACGGAGCTCGTCCCGCGGAGCGTGCTCGGCGCGCTGCTGCCCGACAAGCCGATCAAGCAGCTCGTTTACCAGCTGAACGCCGGTCAGACGCTGTTCTTCGGGGCGCTTGCCCGCTTCGATTTCGTCGAAGGCGACCGCCAGTCGTTCTCGATTTACGCCTCCAACGCGCTGCAGGTGCACCGGACGAAGCTGGAGCGTGCGGACGAGCTGTTCGCGAACCATAAGGGCGAGCTGCTGGCGCCGCCGTCGCGGGAAGAGCTCGAAGAGATGCCCGCTTGGACGCGGCACCGCATGAACATCCGCCGGGGAACCGACACCGACATCTTCGTCTCGGGTCTGGGGTGGATTCACGTGAACGGGGGGGCCGGCGCCATCGTGGACATCCATGCGCCCAAGGGCGTCCGGGTGCTGACCCGCGACGCGCTGATCTAGAGCGGCCGGCCCATTCGCAAGCTTGACGGGGAGAGTGAACGAAAGCATGGGCAACACGGTTGACAGCCAGACGACGCTGTATTGCGTCATCGGCGATCCGATCCGGCACTCCAAGTCGCCGGTCATGATGAACCGCGCCTTCCGGGAATGCGGCATCAACGGCATTTATACGGCGTTCCATATCACGGCCGACCGGCTGGCCGAATTCATGGCGGGCGTCCGGGCAATGGGAATCCGCGGCGTGAACGTTACGATTCCGCATAAGCTCGACGTCATGCCGCTGCTCGAGGACCTGCACGAGAGCGCGCGGGCGATCGGCGCGGTGAACACGATCGTGAACGACGGCGGCCGGCTGACCGGCTATAATACCGACGGCATCGGCTACGTCCGTTCGCTCAAGGAGGAGGTCCGCTCCGACCTGACGGGAGCCCGCGTGCTCATCGTCGGCGCCGGCGGCGCGACGCGCGGCATTCTGTACGCGCTGGCCCGCGAAGGCGTGGCGTCGGTCACGATCGCGAACCGCACCGTCGCCCGCGCCGAGGAGCTGGCGGACGCGTTCCGCGGCCTCGTGCCGGACATCCGCGCGATCGGCCAGGACGAGCTGCGCGGCGCGTGCGCGGAGAGCGACATCGTCATCAACACGACCTCGCTCGGCATGCATCCGAACGTGGAGGCGTCGCCGCTGGACAGCGCGTGGCTCCGGCCGGGCGCCGTCGCGAGCGACCTGATCTACAATCCGCTGACGACGCGCTTCCTAGCGGAGGCGAAGGAACGGGGCTGCCTGATCCACGGCGGCCTCGGCATGTTTATTTACCAAGGCGCTTACGCCTTCGAATATTGGACGGGACGGCCCGCGCCGGCCGCCGCGATGCGCGAGACGGTGCTCGAGGCGCTCCGGTCCAAAAGCTAATTTGACGAGAGAAGGAACCCGAAGCATGTTGACAGGCAAGCAGAAACGGCATTTGCGCGCGCTCGCGCACCATTTGAATCCGATTTTCCAAGTCGGCAAGTCCGGCATGAACGAGAATTTGATCCGCCACATCGAGGAAGCGATCGAAGTCCGCGAGCTGATCAAAGTAAACGTGCTCAACAACAGCACGGAAGACCCGAAGGAAGTGGGCGAGTGGGTGGCCGCGGAATCGGGCTCCGAGCTCGTGCAGGTCATCGGCAAGACGATCGTCCTCTACAAGGAATCGAAGGATCATAAAACGATCGAGCTCCCGTAACGAACCGGGCTCGGCGCCCGACAGGGCGAGAATACGAAAGGAGCTGCGGGCAGTTGATGAAAGTGGGATTCATGGGCGGCACGTTCGACCCTATCCATTACGGGCACTTGCTTGCCGCGGAAACCGCCAGGGAAGCCTGCGGGCTGGACGAGGTATGGTTCGTGCCGTCGGGGCATCCGCCTCTGAAAGAGCACGGGCCGGTCGCGGACGGCGATTCCAGGCTGGAGATGGTCTACCGGGCCATCGATTTCCAGCCGTATTTTCGGGCGATGAACCTGGAGCTGGAACGGGAAGGCACGAGCTATACGGTCGATACGATCCAGGCGCTCGCCGGGCAGTACCCCGGACGGGCCTTCAGCATCATCATCGGCGCGGACCGGGTGAACGATCTGGCGCAATGGCACGACATCGACGCGCTGGCGCAGCTGGCATCCTTCATCGGCGTGACGCGCGCCGGCGAGACGCTGGAGCTGGACCGGCTGCCGGCCTCGATCGCGGACAAGCTGACCGTCGTCGAAATGCCGCGGATTGACATTTCCTCCACGGCGATCCGGGAACGGGCCGCGGCGGGACGCTCCATCCGGTTCCTGGTGCCGGATAAGGTCCATTCGTTCATACGGAGGAACGGACTCTATGACGCGCGATGAGATGATGGCGGCCGTCAAGGCCGAGATGCCGGAGCGCCGCTGGACGCACACGCTCGGTGTCATGGCGACGTCAATCGTGCTGGCCGAACGGTTCGGGGGCGATCCTGAGCGGGCAGAGCGGGCGGCGATTCTCCACGATGTGGCGAAGTATTGGCCGACGGCGCGGATGGAAACGATAATTCGAGAGCAGCGGATGCCGGAAGAGCTGCTGCGGTACGATAAAGAGCTGTGGCATGCCCCGGTCGGCGCATTCGTCGCACAGCGGGATTACGGCATCGGCGACCCCGAGATTCTGGACGCGATCCGTTACCATACGTCGGGCCGCGAGGGCATGACGCTGATGGACAAGATCGTCTGCCTGGCCGACTACATGGAACCGGGCCGGGAGTTTCCCGGCGTGGCGCACATCCGGGAGCTGGCCGAGCATAGTCTGGAGCAGGCGCTGATTGCCGGCTTCGATTCGACGATTGCGTATTTGCTGCAGCAGGGGAAGCGGATCTTTCCGCTGACCGTCGCGGCGCGCAATGATTTGATTTTACGACTACGGGAGGCTGAAGAATGACATTGAGTTCGGAAGGGCTGCTGCAGGCAGTGGTTGCGGCGGCGGAGGACAAAAAAGCGCATAACATCGTCGCGCTCGACTTGAAAAACATCTCGCTCATCGCGGATTACTTCGTCATCTGCCACGGAAATTCGGACGTGCAGGTGCAGGCCATTACGACGGAGATCCGCAAGCAGGCGGAAGCGCGCGGCGCGCGCGTGCGCGGCATCGAAGGCGCGGACGCCGGCAGATGGGTGCTCGTGGATATCGGCGACGTCATCGTGCATATTTTCCATCGGGACGAGCGCGAGTATTACAGCATCGAACGGCTGTGGTCCGACGCGAAGGTCGTGGAATTCGCATGAGTCTCGTAGCCGGCACGACGATGAAGCTGAAGCTTGCGCGGGAAGTGTCGCCCTACGGCTACTTCATGACGGACGGCGAGAACGAAGTGCTGATGCATTATACGGAGCTCGTCGGCCATCGTCCGCAAATCGGGCAATTTTACGACGTGTTCCTCTTCTACGATTCCGAGGACCGTCTCGCCGCCACGATGAAGAAGCCGCTCATTCGCCTCGGCGAAGTGGCGCGGCTCGCGGTGGCTGACATTCATCCGCGCATCGGCGCTTTTCTCGAGATGGGGCTTGGCCGCCAACTGCTGCTGCCGCTGTCGGAGCAGCCGGAACTGAAGGAGCTGCGTCCGCAGCGCGGCGACGAGGTGCACGTCATTCTCGCGCATGACAAGATCGGCCGGCTGGTCGCGAAGGTCGCGTTCGAGGAGGAGCTCGCGGAGCTGGCGTTCCGGGCGCCGACGTCCTGGCAGAACACGTGGGTGGAAGGCTGGGTTACGAAGACGCTGAAGATCGGCTCGTTCGTCATGATCGACGGCGGGGTGCTCGGCTTCGGTGCGTTCGGCTTCATCCCGTCGGGCGACCGGACAAGGCTGCTCCGGCTCGGGGAGCGGGTGAAGGCGCGGGTGACGTTCGTCCGCGAGGACGGGCGCGTGAACCTGTCGATGAACCAGCGCAAGGAAGTCGGCCGTCTCGAGGATTCCGACCGGATCCTGGCGTTCATGAAGGCGCGCCCGAACGGAGCGATGCCGTATTCGGACGAGACGAGCGCGGACATCATCAAGCAGAAGTTCGGCATTAGCAAAAGCGCGTTCAAGCGGGCGCTCGGGAAGCTGATGCGCGACGGCCTCGTCGCGCAGGATGGCAGCTGGACGAAGCTGACCGAAGCGGACGCGGCAGGCGGGCGCGGCGAAGCGCCGGACGGCGACGCGAAGCATGCGGCCGGGATGGCCGATACGGCCGCGAAGCCGGGCTCGCAGGAGTAGGAGGCCGACGATGGAAGCGTATACGCAATTCGCCTCCGTGTACGACCGGCTCATGGCGGACATGCCGTATCCGCGGTGGCTCGCGTTCGCGGACGCCTGCTGGCGGCGGTACGGGAAGCCGTCGACCGTGGTCGACCTGGGCTGCGGCACGGGCAGCATCGCTCTTCCGCTCGCGCGGGCGGGCTATACGGTATACGGGATTGACTTATCGTCCGACATGCTGGCGATCGCCCGGTGCAAGCAGGACGAGGCTGCCGGCAGCGGTACGACTGTCTGGCTGCGGCAGGACATGACGGAATGGGACATCGGCCGGCCGGCCGACAGCGTCGTTTCCTTTTGCGACTGCCTCAATTATTTGACGGAGGACGACGACGTGCTGGACGCGTTCCAGGCGACGTACCGCGGGCTCAAGCCGGGCGGCGTCTTCCTGTTCGATGTCCACGCGCCGCGGACGCTGGCGCGCTATGCGGAGGAGCAGCCGTTCGTGCTGGACGAGCCGGATATCGCCTACATCTGGACGAGCGAGCTGGACGAGGACCGGATGGAGATCGAGCATCGGCTGACGATATTCGCGGAGCGGTCCGGCGGCGCGTACGCGCGGATCGAGGAAGTGCACGTGCAGCGCGCGTACGACGCGGAATGGCTTCGGGAAGCGCTGTTGGCGACGGGGTTCTCCCGGGTCGATGTGTATGCGGATTTCGAGCTGGAGCCGCCGGATAGCGACACGGAACGATTGTTTTTCGCCGCGGTGAAGTGAATCTTGTCCGATCTTGGTTGGATTGGGCGCTTCCTGCCTTGACAGGGGCGGGGCGGTTTCATTATAATTGAAGTAACCATCTTTTTGTAAGGCGTTGAAGAGGAGCAGTAGCTTGGGACGCGTTAGGTCAAGAGAGCCGGCGGGTGGTGGAAGCCGGACCAGCGCGAAGCGAACTCGCCTCGGAGCCGCATGCGGACCGGATCTCGGATTCGGGAAGGCATGCCGTTTCGCCCGCGTTAAGGGTCACGAGTGAACGGCGGTAAAGCATATCCGTCCGTTAACTAGGGTGGTACCACGGGAGCGCAATCCTCTCGTCCCTAGCGACAATCGCTGGGGGCGGGAGGTTTTTTTATTGCCGCTTGCGCGGTAGGCGCAGGCCATAGAACAGGGAGGCACACGAATCATGACGCAGGAACGCCAGGAACAGCAGGGGTACAACCCGCTTGTCATCGAGCCGAAATGGCAGAAGCACTGGGACGAAAATAAAACGTTCAAAACGACCGAGGATCCGGCCAAGCCGAAATTTTACGCGCTGGACATGTTCCCGTACCCGTCGGGGGCGGGACTTCACGTCGGCCATCCGGAGGGCTATACGGCCACGGATATCGTATCCCGGTATAAGCGGATGCGCGGCTACAACGTCCTTCACCCGATGGGCTGGGACGCGTTCGGCCTGCCGGCGGAGCAGCACGCGCTCGACACGGGCGAGCACCCGCGCGAGATCACGGTCAAGAACATCAATAATTTCCGGCGCCAGATCAAGTCGCTCGGCTTCTCGTACGACTGGGACCGCGAATTCAGTACGACGGATCCGGAGTATTACAAATGGACGCAGTGGATCTTCATCCAGCTGTACAAGAAGGGCCTCGCGTACGTCGCGGAAGTGCCGGTGAACTGGTGCCCGGCGCTCGGCACGGTGCTCGCGAACGAAGAGGTCATCAACGGCCTCAGCGAACGCGGCAACCATCCGGTCATCCGCAAGCCGATGCGCCAATGGGTGTTGAAGATCACGGAATACGCGGAGCGCTTGCTCGAGGATTTGGAGGAGCTCGACTGGACGGAGAGCATCAAGGACATGCAGCGCAACTGGATCGGCAAGTCCAAGGGCGCGGAAGTGACGTTCGCGATCGACGGCCATGACGCTTCGCTCGCCGTGTTCACGACCCGTCCGGATACGCTGTTCGGCGCGACGTACTGCGTGCTCGCACCGGAGCACGAGCTCGTGGCAGCGATCACCTCGCCGGAGCAGTCGGCGGCGGTCAAGGACTATCAGGAGACGGCCGCGCGCAAGAGCGATCTGGAGCGCACGGATTTGGCGAAGGACAAAACCGGCGTGTTCACGGGCGCTTACGCGATCAACCCGATCAACGGCGAGCGCGTGCCGGTCTGGATCGCCGATTACGTGCTGGCCGGTTACGGCACGGGCGCGATCATGGCGGTTCCGGGCCATGACGAGCGCGACTGGGAGTTTGCGCAGCAGTTCGGCCTGCCGATCGTGGAAGTGGTACAGGGCGGCGACGTCGAGCAGGCCGCCTTCGCCGGTGACGGACCGCACGTCAATTCTGGGTTCCTGAACGGACTCGGCACCGAAGAAGCGATTCCGAAGGCCATCGCGTGGCTGGAAGCGGAAGGCAAGGGACAAGGCAAGGTGACGTACCGTCTTCGCGACTGGCTCTTCAGCCGCCAGCGGTATTGGGGCGAACCGATTCCGATTCTCCATCTGGAGGACGGCACGATGAAGCCGGTGCCGGAAGATCAGCTGCCGCTGCTGCTGCCGGACGTCGACCAGATCAAGCCGTCGGGCACGGGCGAATCGCCGCTCGCGAACGTGACGGAGTGGGTCGAGACGGTCGATCCCGAGACGGGCATGCGCGCGCGCCGCGAGACGAACACGATGCCGCAGTGGGCGGGCAGCTGCTGGTACTACCTGCGCTTCATCGATCCGCGCAACGACCAGGAGCTGTGTTCGAAGGAGAAGCAGCAGGAATGGCTGCCGGTCGACCTCTACATCGGCGGTGCGGAGCACGCGGTGCTTCACCTGCTCTATGCCCGCTTCTGGCATAAGGTGCTGTACGATATCGGCGTGGTCGATACGAAGGAGCCGTTCCACAAGCTGGTCAACCAAGGGATGATTCTCGGCACGAACAACGAGAAGATGTCCAAATCGCGCGGCAACGTGATCAACCCGGACGACATCGTGAACGTATACGGCGCGGACACGCTGCGCATGTACGAAATGTTCATGGGCCCGCTGGAAGCGACGAAGCCGTGGAATACGAACGGCGTGGAAGGCATGTACCGCTTCCTCGGCCGTGTATGGCGCTTGTTCGTCGGCGAGAACGGCGAGCTGAGCGAGAAGATCGGCGGCGGTTCCTCCGACGCGTTCAAACGGACGTGGCACCGTACCGTGAAGAAGGTGACGGACGACTACGAAAACCTGCGCTTCAACACGGCGATCAGCCAGTTGATGATCTTCGTCAACGATGCGTACAAGGCAGACTCGCTGCCGCGCGAGGCGATGGAGCATTTCGTGCAGATGCTGTCCCCGCTCGCGCCGCACATCGCCGAGGAGCTGTGGTCGAAGCTCGGCCGCGAAGACGCGCTGACGTACGCGGCATGGCCGTCGTACGACGAAGCGTGGACGGTCGATCAGGAGATCGAAATCGTCGTGCAGGTGAACGGCAAGATCGTCGACCGCCTCTCCATCGCGGCCGATACGGACGAAGCGGAGATGGAGCGGATCGCGAAGGCGTCGGACAAAGTGGCCGAAGCCATCGCGGGCAAGACGGTCCGCAAGCTGATCGTGGTCAAAGGCAAGCTCGTCAATATCGTCGCAGGCTAATCCCCTGCGAGTACAAAAAAGAGGTGAACGACCTCTTAACGCAAAGCATGCGTTAAGGGCCGTTCACCTCTTTGCCGTATAAACTGTCGGCGACGCGCTCCAAATCTTCATGATACTTGGCGTGCGTCGCCCGGATGACCCGGTTGAACACGCCGTCGAGCTCGCGGTTCAGCAGCGCGAGCGCCTGCGCCGTGATGCCGCCCGGCACGACAACCCTGGCCTGCAGCTCCTCCGGCGACATGCCGCCCGAGGTCAGCAGCTGCCCCGTGCCGAGCAGCATTTCGCTCGCGATGAGCCGGGCCTGCTCGCGCGGAATGCCGGTCTCCTCGGCCGCCGCGTCGATGAACCGCTGCAGCAGGCAGGACATGATCGCGGGTCCGATGCTGGACAGATCCGAGACGATGCGCGTATGCGACTCGTCGATGTGAAGCGGTTCGCTGATATAAGACAGCAGGCCGTTCAGCCGGGCGATGTCGGCTTCGGTCATCCGGCTGCCGTACATGCAGAGCGAGGCGCCGCTGCACACGTAATTGGTGATGCTGGGAATGACCTTGGCCACCTTGCAGGGCAGGGCGTCCTCCAGCTGGTCCAGCAGGACGGGGCTCGTGATCGATACGATCAGCTGGCTCGCCTGCATGTGTTCGCGTATGCCGTCGAGCACCGTTTTGTATTCCATCGGCTTGACGCACAGGAACACGATGTCCTTGCCGGTCACGGCATCGCGGTTGAGGGGGACGGCCTGCAAGCCGGGGTGTCGGTCGGCGAGGCAGGCTGCTTTCGCGAATGTTCGATTGCTGGCCGTGATTTGCGATGGTTTGAGTGCGCCCGATCCGATGAACGCATCGATCAGCAGGCTGCCCATGCTTCCAATCCCGATAAACCCGACATTCATTGCAATCCCTCCCATGCGCCCGCCTTTCGTTGGCGCAGCTTCAACAGACGTTTGGTGGCCGTATGGCCCGACGAACGCTTCGGATGGGCAATTCGGCCCGGAACGAAGATGCTCTTACTACACTATGCGCGCGGGCAAGGCCGACATGACCGATTATCATAAAAAGATCGCAGAACGACGAAGGGGAGATCCACATGACGAAACGAGCAATAGGGCAGCACCGGCGGCGCGGCGGGTGGTGGGCCGCCGCGCTGTGCGCCGCCGCATCCGTCGCGCTCATCGCGGCGGCGCTGATGCAGCGCGACGCGTCCGCGCGGCCGCCGCAATGGACCGCGATGAACGCGCAGGCGGACGAAGCGCTCGACGCGCTCGAAGCCGGCAAGGCGGATGCGCCGGGCCATGGCGGCGGCAAGGCAGCCGGGACCGACTCGGGCGCGAAGGGCGGGGGAACGAACGCGGCCGGAGCGGATGCAAGCGCAGGGGCTGGCGGGACGGGCGCCGGCATGCCGGCGCCCGGCGGCGCGGAAGCCGGCATAACCGGCGGGAATCCCGGGACGGCAGCGCCGAACAAGAGCGCGGCCGATGCCGGCGCATTCTCCGGCTCCGGCGCCGTGTCGGCCGATGGCAAAGTCGATATCAACCGCGCGACGCCGGAGGAGCTCGACGAGCTGCCGGGGATCGGGGCGGCGAAGGCGAAGGGGATCGCCGACGACCGCGAGCGCAACGGGCCGTTCAAGAGTGCGGACGACCTGCTTCGGGTCAAAGGCATTGGTCCGAAACTACTAGAAAAGATGAAGTCTTTCATTGTTCTGCAGCCATGATTGTGCGACAATGGTAGAGAACGGGATCTTTGCCATCCCGTCCAATCAGGCGAGGAGGAAATGTCTAATGTCCGAACAACGAAAGCTTTCTATCGAAACGCTATCCGTCCACGGAGGCCAGGAAATCGACCCGGCGACCCTTTCCCGCGCAGTACCGATTTACCAGACGACTTCTTACGGTTTCCGGGATACGGACCATGCGGCAAACTTGTTTGCGCTTAAGGAATTCGGCAATATTTATACCCGCATCATGAATCCGACCAGCGACGTGTTCGAGAAGCGGATCGCCGCCCTCGAAGGCGCGCCGGCCGCGCTGGCCGTCGCTTCCGGACAAGCCGCCATTACATATTCGATTCTCAACATCGCGCAGGCCGGCGACGAGATCGTATCCGCGACGAGCCTGTACGGCGGTACGTACAACCTGTTCGCGCACACGTTCCCGAAGCTGGGCATCCGGACGAAGTTCGTCGACCCGTCGAACCCGGCCAATTTCGAAGCCGCGATCACGGACCGCACGAAAGCGCTCTACGCCGAGACGATCGGCAATCCGAAGGGCGACATCATCGACATCGAAGCGGTGGCGAACATCGCGCATAAGCACGGCATTCCGCTCATCGTCGACAATACGTTCCCGAGCCCGTACTTGTGCCGGCCGATCGAGCACGGCGCGGACATCGTCGTCCATTCCGCCACCAAATTCATCGGCGGCCACGGCACGTCCATCGGCGGCGTCGTCGTTGACGGCGGCAAGTTCGACTGGAAGGGAAGCGGCAAGTTCCCGGGCTTGACCGAGCCGGATCCGAGCTACCACGGCGTCGTCTATACGGACGCGGTAGGGCCGATCGCGTTTATCATTAAAATGCGCGTGCAGCTGCTGCGCGACATGGGCGCGGCGATTTCACCGTTCAACTCGTTCCTGCTGCTGCAGGGGCTCGAGACGCTGCATCTGCGTATGGAGCGCCACAGCGCGAACGCGCTGGCCGTGGCCCGGTTCCTAGAAGCACACGAAGCGGTGGAGTGGGTCAATTACCCGGGGCTCGAAAGCCATCCGTCCTACGATCTCGCGCAGAAGTATTTACCGCGGGGACAAGGCGCCATTCTGACGTTCGGCATCAAGGGCGGCGTCGAAGCTGGCAAGAAAGTGATCGACGCGGTTCAGCTGTTTTCGCATTTGGCGAACGTCGGCGACTCCAAGTCGCTCATCATTCATCCCGCGAGCACGACGCACCAGCAGCTCGAAGAGAGCGAGCAGACCGCGGCGGGCGTGACGCCGGGTATGATCCGGCTGTCCGTCGGCACGGAAGGCATCGACGATATTTTGCACGATTTAACACAAGCATTGGCGGCCAGCCAGCAGTAAGCCGAAGGCCGGCTCCCGAAGGAAGGAAGACTTGCAAGCCATGGTACCGGAAGCAAACGATAACGCGAGAAAAGACTGGGATACGTATTTCATGGACATCGCCTATATGGCCGCGACCCGTTCGCGCTGCCCGCGGCGGCATGTCGGGGCGGTGCTCGTGCAGGGCAAGAAGCTGCTCGGCACGGCTTACAACGGCGCGCCGATGGGCGTGGCGGACTGCTCCGAGGACGGCTGCATGATCGTGGAGGAATACGAGCTGCAGGTCGAGGACGGCGCCGAGCGGATGATCAAGAAGCAGCGCTGCATCCGCACCATTCACGCGGAGCAAAATTTGCTGCTTTTCACTGACCGGATCGACCGCGAAGGCTCGACGGTCTACGTGACGGACCAGCCCTGCTGGACGTGCGCGAATATGCTGGCCAACAGCGGCATCAAGGAGATCGTCTATCACCGCGTCTACCACAAGGACAGCGAGAAGGTTGAAGCGCTCATGGGCGTCATGGGCATCGCATTCCGTCAATTGACACCGTACGAGCCGCCGGCGCAAGCCGTCATGAACGTCGTCTCGTAGTCATATAACCGCATATGCATCCATGAGGAAGAACCTCTGGCTGCCCCAGGAAGCGGCACCCCGGCCTTATCGGCCGGGGACGCGCTTCCGGGGCGGGCCGGGGGTTTTTTGCGTTTTCGGGAAGGCGCGGGTAAAACAATCGAACATGAAAAAGCGAAAGGGGAGGAACTGGCATGACGGGGAGGCCGCTCGTTTGGTTTACGGTCTGCTGGGTGCTGGGCAGCTCGGCGGCCGCCGGCATGCCGGCGCCGCACTGCTGGCCGCGCTCGCGGCGCTGGCGCTGGCGCGGCGCAGCTCGTGGCCGCTCGCCGCCGCTTGCTTGGCGGCGTACGGGCTGGCGGCCGGGCAGCGGTCCTGGGCCGATGCCCGCAACGTCGCGGCGCTGCCGGCGCAATATGCCGCGGCGCTTGCGGCTTCGCCGGCGGACGCCGCCGAATTCGCGGCGGAGCTGGCCGGGACGATCGCATCTCCGCCGGAGATCGACGGCGACCGGGTGCAGTTTCGCGTGTCGGGCGGCAGGCTTACGCTGCGGGACGGCGACGATGCAGCGCCCGCCGCGCTCGGCGGGGAGCTGCTGCTCGTGCAGGTGAAGCTGGCGGAGGAGCGGGAGCTGGACATCGCGGGAGATTGGCGCCGCGGGCAGCGGGTGACCGTCGCCGGGACGCTGTCGGTGCCGTCCGCGGGCAGCAATTTCGGCGGCTTCGATTACCGCGCGTATTTGCATGGCCAGCGCATCCATTGGGTGCTCGGCGCGGCCGGCGCGGCCGCCGTAAGGACCGAACCCGGCCCGCGCTGGACCGTGGCCGCGCTGCTGGAGCCGATCGACGCGCTGCGCGCCGCGCTCGGCAAGCGGATGGATGCGCTGTACCCCGGCGTTCAGGCCGGCTATATGAAAGGCCTCGTCCTCGGCATCAGCGACGACCTCGATCCGGACATGTTCCAACGGTTTTCGCAGCTCGGACTGACGCATATTTTGGCGATTTCGGGGCTGCACGTCGCCGTGTTCCTGTACGTGCTCGGCAGCTTGCTGCGGCTGCTTCGAATGACGCGCGAGCGGATGCTTCTCGTCCTCATCGCGGCGGTGCCGTTCTACGTGTTCCTCGCGGGCGCTTCGCCGTCGGTCGTCCGTGCCGGCATCATGGCGATGCTCGGACTCGCGGCGGCTCGCCTTCACAAGCTGAAGGACGGCCTGCATTTGCTCGCGGCGGCCGCCCTGCTCATGCTCGTCTGGGACCCGTACATGCTGGGCAACGTCGGGTTCCAGCTGTCGTTCCTCGTGACGGCCGGACTCATGCTCGGCACGACGCCGGTCCGCGGCTTGCTGCCCCGGGGCCGCAAATGGTGGAGCAAGTCGCTGTGCGACCTGCTCGCGGTCACGGTCGTCGCGCAGGCGGTATCGCTGCCGCTGACGATCTATTACTTCAATCAGCTGCACGTGCTGTCCATCGCGGCCAATCTCGTGCTCGTGCCGTTCATCAGCTTCATCGTCATGCCGCTCGGCGGCGCCTCCCTCGTGCTGGACGGACTGTGGCATCCGGCCGGTGCGCTCGCCGCCGCGATCGCGGCGGTCGGCAACGACTTGACCTTCGGCTTCGTCCTGAAGCTGAGCGGGTGGAAGAGCTTCCGGCTGATCTGGGCGACGCCGCCGCTGTGGTGGGTCGCGGTGATCTACGCGGCGCTCGCGCTGGCGTTCCGGGCGCTCGGCTCGCTTCAGGCGGCCAAACGGGCCGAGGAGGAAGCCGAACGCGGCACGATTGATGCGGCCGACCCCGGCTCCTTGCCGGACGGCCTGCCGCTGTCGTCCGCGCAGCTGACGGAGGACGAGCCGACGCAGCCGCTCCGCTCTCCGCCGCCAGCCGCAAGCGGCGCCGAGGAGGTGTGGTCGGCGCCGTTCATCCAGCTGCCTGCGGCATCGCCCGGCATGCTTAAGCGGAACCGCGTCCTGCTCGGGCTCGCCGCCGCGGCGCTGGCCGGGCTGGCGCTCTTCGCGTATTTCCCGGATACGCTCGACCGGGACGGCTACGTCGCGTTTCTCGACGTCGGCCAGGGCGATTCCGTCTACGTTCGGACTCCGGGCGGCAAACATATCCTGATCGACGGCGGCGGTGCCGTCGAGTTCGGCAGCCGCGAGCCATGGCGGCAGCGCAAGGATCCGTTTGAAGTCGGGCGCAAGGTCGTCGTGCCGCTGCTGCAGCAGCGGGGCGTGCACGCACTCGACCTGCTCGTGCTGTCGCATCTCGACAGCGACCATATCAAGGGATTGCTCGCGGTGATGGCGTCCATCCCCGTCCGCGCCGTGCTGTGGAACGGCTCGGTCAAGGACTCCCCGGATGCCGTCGCCCTGCTGCGGGAAGCGGTGGACGCAGGCATCCCGCTCTACCGCGCGGAAGGCGGCCGCGTCTGGGATATCGACCCGCATGCCAGCATCCGGATCATCGGCTCTCCGCCGGTGCTGCTCGAAGCCGGCAAAGGGACGCCCGCCGTGCCCAAAGCCGACGAACAGAACGGCGAGAGCGTCGCGGTGCTGCTCGACCTGTACGGCAGGCGGTTTCTGTTCGCCGGCGACGCCGACGCCGCCGAGGAGCGCAGCCTGATGAAGCAGCTGCAGGAGCAGCCGCCGTCGCCGGAGCAGCAGCAGCTTTCGGCGCCGGTCGACGTCATGAAGATTTCCCATCACGGGAGCAAAACGTCGACGACGGACGACTGGCTCGCGTACTGGCATCCGGCGCAGGCGGTCATCTCCGTCGGACGAAACAACATCTACGGGCATCCGCATCCGACCGTCGTGGAGCGGCTGCAAGCTGCCGGCATCCCTGCCGCGAGAACGGATCTGAACGGGGAGGTTCAATTCCGGATCGCCCCCGACGGGTCCTTGAGCAAGCGGACGGTCTTGGCCGCAGCGCCTTAACGCGGCCCTGCGCCGTTCGCCGCCGGGCCACGCTTCGCTGCCGGGCCGCGCTTCGCCGCCGGAAGTTTCCCATTCGTGGATAATGCTGCGTTCGCTGGAAAAGACTAACCTCAAGGAGTTCCCCAACTTTCGGAAGAGAGGCGAGTGGCATGGCGAACAAGCAAGATCCGCCCGAGCAGCCCCGCGACGAGTCGCGCAGGCAGTTTCTCAAGTATTCGGGTACCGCGATTGGCGGCGTCGTGGTCGGCGGCGTCATCGGCGGTCTGATCGGGGCGAATGCGAAGCAGACGAAGAACCAGCCGGCACCGCGCGTGCAGCAGACCGATCAGAAGAAGGCGGCGCAAGCGGCGGACCGCGATTATAACCAAGCGCTGATGTACTTCAACCAGGATCAGTTTCTGACGGCGGAGGCGGCGGCCGAACGCATCTATCCGCAGGACGAGTCGGGTCCGGGGGCGAAGGAGCTCGGCGTCGCCTTTTTCATCGACCATCAAATGGCCAGTTCCTACGGCTTGAACGGACGCGAGTACATGAACCCGCCGTTTTACAAGTCCGAGGCGACGCAGGGCTACCAGCTGTCCTTCAAGCGGAGGGAACTGATCGCCCTCGGCCTGGACGCGCTTAATTTATACAGCAACGACAAATATCAGAAGGGATTTCCGGATCTGGCGCCCGAGGAGCAGGACAAGGTGCTCGGCGATTTCGAGTCGGACGCGGTGCATTTGAAAGGCGTACCGGCTTCGACGTTCTTCAACTATTTCCTGAACTTGACGATCGAGGGCGTCTATGCGGATCCGCTGTACGGCGGCAACAAGAACATGGGAGGCTGGCGCATGCGCAACTTCCCGGGCAACCAGATGAGCTACTTCAACGACATCGAGAAGGACGAGTTCGTTAAGATGGAGCCGTTGAGCTTAAGCGATCATTTGGAAATGGGTTAGGAGGAGGAAGGAGACCATGGCTACGAAACTTCCGAAAGTGCCGATCGTCATCGTCGGCATGGGCTGGGTCGGCGGCATCCTCGCCGCGGAACTGACGAAGGCCGGCCATTCCGTGGTCGGGCTGGAGCGGGGCAAAAGCCGGAACACGCAGGATTACTTCCATGTGCACGACGAGCTGCGCTACGCGTCCCGCTACGAGCTGATGCAGGATTTGTCCAAAGAAACGGTCACGTTCCGCAACACGGACAAGCAGCGGGCTCTGCCGATGCGCAGCTACGGCTCGTTCCTGCTCGGCGAAGGGCTGGGCGGCGCGGGCGTCCATTGGAACGGCCAGTATTACCGGTTCCTGCCGTACGATTTCCAGATCCGCAGCAAGACGATCGAGCGCTACGGCGCCAAAAAAATTCCGGAAGGCATGGCGATCCGCGACTGGGGCATCACCTACGACGAGCTGGAGCCGTATTACGTGAAATTCGAGCAGATGGCCGGCATCGGCGGCGAGCAGACAACCCAGCCGAACGTCGGGAAGATGTCCAAGCCGTTCCCGGTCGGCCCGATGAAGAAAACGCCGGGCATGAAGCTGTTCGAGGATGCGGCGAAGAAGCTCGGTTACCACCCGTACGTCATTCCGTCGGCCAACCTGACCGAGCTGTACAAAAACCCGGACGGCATCGAGCGGGCGGCCTGCCAATACTGCGGCTACTGCGAGCGGTTCGGCTGCGAATACGGGGCGAAATCCGATCCTGTCGTCACGGTGCTGCCCGTCGCCCAGAAGACGGGCAAGCTGGACCTCCGGACGCATTCGACCGTAACGGAAGTGCTGCACGATGGCAAGAAGGCGACGGGCGTCCGTTACGTCAATACACCGACCGGCGAAGAGTACATTCAGCCGGCGGACGTCGTCATTCTCGCGAGCTACCTGTTCTCCAACGTCCGCCTGCTGCTGCTCTCCAAGCTCGGCCGGCCGTACGACCCGCAATCCGACACGGGCGCGGTCGGCCGCAACTACGCCTATCAAGTGAACGGCGCCAGCACGAACGTCATGTACGAGGACCGCGAATTCAACCTGGCGATGGGCGCGGGGGCGCTCGGCAGCAGCATCGACGATTACAATGGCGACAATTTCGATCACGCGGACCTGAAGTTTCTGCACGGCGCGAACATCCGGTTCACGCAGACGGGCGCGAGGCCGATCCAGTTCCAGCCCGCGCCGATGGGCACCGCCAAATGGGGCGCCGAATTCAAGAAGCAGACGCTCCATTACTCGAACCGCGTGCTGACCGTGGCGGCGCAGGGCTCCAGCATGCCGTGGCGCCACCATTACCTTGATCTCGATCCGACCTACAAGGACGCGCTCGGCCTGCCGCTGATCCGGCTGACGTTCGACTTCGAGGACCAGGACCGCGAGCTCGTGACGTACATCGCGGGTAAGACGAAGGAAATCGCCGACGGGATGGGGGGCACACAGACGGAGGTTCATAACTCCATCAAGCAGTACAACATCGTGCCGTACCAGTCCACGCATAATACGGGCGGCGCCATTATGGGAAGCGATCCCAAGACGTCGGTCGTCAATAACTACTTGCAAATGTGGGATGCCCCGAACGTGTTCGTCGTCGGTGCGTCGGCGTTCTCGCATAACAGCGGGTTCAACCCGACGGCGACCGTCGGGGCGCTCGCCTACCGGGCGGCGGAAGGCATCGCCAAATATATCGCCAAACCCGGACCGCTCACATGAGCGGCCGGGAGAACGGCAAACTGTCCGCGGACCGGGAGCTGATCGCGCATTTGACGGAGCTGCGCAAGCGGCTCATCGTTGCGGCGGCGTGGTTCGTGCTTTCCCTGGCCGCCGGTCTTTACGCGTCGCCGCGCTTGCTGCATTTCGTCAAGACGCATCTCGGATCGGTGAAGGTGGAATGGAGCGTCTTCTCGCTGTCCGATGGTCTGGCCGTCTATATGAAATGCGCGCTCATGGTCGGGCTGCTGCTATCGCTGCCGGTGTTCGTCTACCAGCTGTGGGCGTTCGCGCGGCCGGGGATGACCGAATCGGAAGCGAAGGCGACGCTGATGTACGTGCCGCTTTCGCTGCTGCTGTTCGCGGCCGGCGTGCTGTTCGGCTACCTGGTCGCCCTGCCGATGATGATCGCGTTCATGATCAAGCTCAATCGGTCGATTGGGGCGCAAGAGGTGTACGGCATCCAGCATTACGTGTCCTTCCTCGTCAGCTTCCTGCTGCCGATGGGCATCGCGTTCGAAATGCCGCTCGTGCTGCTCCTGCTGACCCGCATCGGGCTGCTCACGCCAGGAAAGCTGAAGCAGGCGCGCAAGTTTGCGTACGTCGGCTTGGCCGTACTGGGTTCGCTCATCTCTCCACCGGATTTCGTCTCGCATCTGTCGGTGACGCTTCCACTCATCCTGCTGTTCGAGATCAGCGCTTTCGTCAGCATCCGGTATTTTCGGAGGCGGGAGAAACGGGCACTGAAGCCGGCGATGCCATAAGCGCGCACCGCGCATTCAACCGATACGGGAAAGGAGGTCATCCGCATGTTCAACAATGTCGGCATTTCCGGGCTGATCATCATTCTGGCCATCGCGCTCATCGTTTTCGGGCCGGCCAAGCTGCCGCAGCTCGGCCGCGCGTTCGGCGATACGCTGCGCGAATTCCGCAACTCGACGAAGGGCATTATAATCGACGACGCGACGGAAGAGCAGCAGCAGCCCGTCAAGGAATTGGAACAAGCTAAATAAGGAGGATGAACGATGAATAACCGACTGGGCAAGGGCTTTTTTACGGCGGCGCTCGTTTGCATGGCGGCGCTGGCGCTGACCGGCTGCGGCGGCAGCAAGAACAACGATGCCGCGAATAACGGCGGCACGAATGCGGGAACGAACACAGGAACGAATGCCGGCACGAACGCCGGTACGAACGCCGGCGGCGGAGGCGCGCAGAACATAACGGTCAAGGCGACCAACTTCAAATTCGACCAACCCGAAATTCACGTGAAGCAGGGCGATAAAGTGACGGTGACGCTCGTCGACGAAGCCGGCTCGCACGGCTTCGCGATACCGGATTTCAACGTGGACATCAAAGAGAACAATGGTACCGCGACCTTCACCGCCGACAAGACGGGCGAACACCCGTACCATTGCTCGGTCATGTGCGGCTCGGGCCATGCCAACATGGTCGGCAAATTGATCGTCGACTGACGAAGGCACCCGATTCAAACGCTGAATAAGCCCTTGCCGGCCGCGGACGATAAGGCTGGCAAGGGCTTATTCGGCGTGGGCGATTCGCCGTGGGCGGCTCGGGTGCGTGCCGCGGTTCGTCAGCACAGCTCCTTGATCTGCTTCACGAGATCCAGCCGCCGCAGCTTCAGCTGCCCGATCGAATCCCGGATGGCGGCTTCCTCCTCAGAGCTGCCGCTTTGGCGCATCAGCGCGAACAGCTCCATCATCTTATAGTTGATCGCGTTGAATTGCAGCCACAGCTGTTCCTTCGTCCGTTCCCGGACGGTCTCGTCGCGGGCGGCGTCCTTCCGCCGCAATACTTCCACGATTTCCGCCTGCCAGGCGTTGTCTCCGATCGCCCCCGCGTAATTGTACAAGTCCAAGTAATCGTCGACCCGCCGCCCGTTCCACTGCTCCTTCGTCATCATGCTTGACCCTCCCGAAACGCATCGTCAGTTTGCTATTAAGATAACCGGATCGTTCCTGTTTGACACATTTCACGCCGGATGGTAACGTTTAAACCAAAATCAGGGGCAAACATGTGTAAACCAGGAACATCAGGGAGGAGAGCCGTACATATGGGAACCATCGTATCCGTTCATACATTTGACGACGAGCAGGCCGCGGCGATTCGGGCGGCGCTGCCGGAATATGAGTTCGTGCAGGCCGCGGGACTCGAGGAAGCCGAGGCACGAGCGCTGCTGAAATCCGCCGAGATTATCCTCGGGTGGAACCGGGATGTCAAGAAGACGTTGTATACTGAAGGCATCGCGCTGAAATGGCTGCAAAACATGGGGGCCGGCATCGATCATCTGCCGCTCGACCGGGTGAAGGAGCTCGGCATCGTCGTCACGAACGCGTCGGGCGTGCATCCGTTCCAAATCTCGGAATCGATCTTCGCCATGCTGCTGTCGCTGACCCGCGGGGTGCACCGCGCCGTTCGCAGCCAGCTCGCGGCCAGATGGCAGCCCTCGCTGCGGCTTGGGGAAGCGCACGGCCGGACGATGGCCATCCTAGGCGTCGGCGCGATCGGACTGGAGACAGCCAAGATCGCCAAAGCCTTTCAAATGAAGGTGCTCGGCATCCGCCGCACGGGAGGCGAAGCCGAACATGTAGATGAGATGTACGGCATGGACCGCTTGAACGACGTGCTGGCGCAGAGCGATTACGTCGTCAACTGCCTGCCGTTGACGGACGCGACGCGCGGCCTGATCGGCGCAGCCCAGTTCGAGGTCATGAAATCGACTTCCTACTACTTAAATATCGGACGCGGCGGCACGACCGATACCGAAGCGCTGGTGGAGGCGCTCCGAAGCGGCGGCATCGCGGGGGCCGGCCTGGACGTATTCGAGCAGGAGCCGCTGCCGGCAGACCATCCGCTGTGGGGGCTGGACAACGTGATCCTGACGCCGCATGAGGCCGGCAGCACGGACGTTTACACGGCCCGCGCGCTGGAGATCGTGCTCGACAACCTGGCCCACTACCGCGCGCACGGCGCGCCGGTCCGCAATCTGGTCGACCTGCGCGCGCAATATTGAGGCGAGCGGCGGGAGACGAGAAGACCGTACGACTGTCGGAAATGTTCCGGCAGGGTGTACGGTCCTTTTATTTTCTGCTATTCTTTTGATGTACTGGGCCTCGATTCGACTAGGACCATAGACACCTAAATTTTTCATAAAAAAGATTCTATATGCTGTGCAACATTCGACAGGACGCGTCCGTCTGTAATGTTGCAAGAGGGGGGATCCTCCGTGGTAGAGCCAGGCCTGATCAAAGCCGCGCAAGCCGGCGATGGCGAAGCTCTTATTACTCTGTTGCGCCAAATCGAAAATCATGTGTACCGGACCGCCTACTATATCGTCAACAACGAACAGGACGCGATGGATGCCGCCCAAGAAGCCCTTATCCGCATTTATACCAAAATCGGCACGTACGAGGAAAAGGCGCAGTTCAAAACCTGGGTCCAACGGATCGTGACGAATATTTGCATCGATAAGTTCCGGAGAAACAAGCCTACTGTATCCATCGAGGAGCACGAAATGGTGTTTCAGGATCAGCATACCGTCGAGGACGAAGTCATGTCGTCGTACACGGCGCAGGATATCCGCAAGGCGATCGACAAGCTGCCCGAGCATCACAGAGCGGTCGTCGTGCTGCGGTACCTGCAGGACTTCTCTTACAACGAAATCGCGGATTCGCTTGATTTGCCGCTGAATACCGTCAAATCGTATTTATTCCGGGCAAGGCAGCAGCTGCAGACCTACCTGCACGACTATCAGAGAGGAGGTGTCCGAGGATGAATTGTCAAGAGGTGATGGACTATATGCAACGACAGCTGGATGGGGACCTGGACGAACGGGAAACCGAAATCTTGATGAATCATACGCGGCATTGCTCCGAGTGCGCGGCGATGTTCGAACGGTTGAAGCGGCTGTCCGAGGGATTGGAAAGCTTGCCGAAGGTAGCGCCCAGCTACAGCTTGGTCGACGCGATTCTGCCGAAGCTCGCGGAGCTGTCGGCGGCCGAAGAAGCGCGGACCGTCGAGCCGCCGCCGATCGTCGCGGCCGGCGAAGGGACGAACCCTCGGCGGACGCAGAAGAGCGGGAACGGCTGGCGCCGATGGCTGCCGATGTCCACGGCGGGCGGCGTCGTCGCGGCTGGCGTCATCGTCGGCATGTTCTTCCTGAACAGCGGCGGCACCCATACGCTTCGCGACAGTGCGGACAGCGGAATGGCCGCATCGGCGGATAATGCCGCCGACAGCAGCGCCAGCATCATGAACGAGGCCATCCAGGAAAACAACGCGGCGGCAGATACGGGATCGAGCGGCGACGCTGCGGCGAAGAACGACGGAGGCGTCGCGGCGCAGGGCGCCGAGAAGAACAAAGCGGCGGCCGGCGGGGCCGAGGTGCACAAGGATCAGATCGCCGTCGATCCGAACGGCGAAGCGATGCCGCCGATCATGGACGGACGGAGCGCCGGCGGAGCAGATGCTGATCAGTCGTACCCGCCGAATTTCGCGACGGGATCTTCGGGCGAAGGCGATACCGCGGCAAACGGCGGCGGCAACGCGCCTGCGGCCGGTTCGAATCAGACGCTGAGCGGCCCCAGCGGCGCGCAAGACGGCGTCGCGGCCGACAGGACGGACAGCAGCGGGGGCAATATGTCCGCGATGACCCCGGACAATAACCCGTCCGTTTCGTCCAAGGAGCCGGTGATGGCTTCTCCGATATCGGCCGATAAGCAATACCAGGCGTTTATCGTGGACGGGGATACGGTGAGCGTCTATACCGTCGACGGCAGCGAGCTGAAGTACCAGAGCGCGAAACGGACCGGCATCGCCGATCTGCGCTGGACGGAGGACGATAAGCTGACGTACACGGCTGTCGACGCGGACGGCGTCAAGAAGACGTTCGTCGTCAACCCGAAGACGGGCACGGAGCAGAAGCAATCTAGCAAATAATGAATATGCCCAAGCACACATGACGTGACATTCGCGTATGGTGTAGAGAAGAAAGCGTCATGCGACGATCGAGAAAGCCTTGACGTCCGTATGACCATTCGCTGCCGGTACCATGGGCCGCGCTCGCGAGTGTTTATATAGATGTTCGGGGACAAAGGGATGAGGTGAAGGCTGCCTCGTCCCTTTGTTGCGTTTTGGCCGGAATGGCGCTATCGTTAACATGATCGGTACGGAGGAGGCGAGCGGATGGACCCGAAGGAAGCCGCGAAGGAATGGAAAGCCGGGCGATTCAGGCCCGTGTACGTGCTATATGGGAAGGACCGCTACCGGATGCGGCAGTTCGTCGAAGCGCTGACGGAGAAGCTGCTGCCGCCGGAAGAGCGCGAGCTCGGCATCGTCAAGTACGACATGTCGGAGACGCCGGTCGAGGAAGCAGTCGCGGAGGCGGACACGCTGCCGTTCTTCGCCTCGCGCAAGCTGGTGCTCGTGCGGGATACGTCCGTGCTAGCGGCGGCACAGGGCAAGGAAGCGAAGCTGGAGCACGGTACGGAGGCACTGCTCGCGTATCTGAAGCAGCCGTGCGAGACGAGCGTCGTCGTGTTCCAGGTGATGGCGGAGAAGCTTGACGAGCGCCGCAAGGTCGTGAAGCTGCTGAAGGAGCAGGATGCGCTGATCGCCTTCCAGGAGCTGCAGGAGAACGAGCTGCTACAATGGACGGTCAAGCGCGCCGAGGAGCAGGGCCGCTCGCTGGATCGCGACGCCGCGCGGCTGCTTCTGGCCCGCACCGGCACGAACATGCAGCAGCTGGCGCACGAGGTGGACAAGCTCTGCCTGCATGCCGGCCATGGCGGCGCCATCTCGGGCGCGGACGTCGAAGCGCTGATCGCTTCGACGGTCGAGGAGGACGTCTTCGCACTGATCGACGCGATGGCGTCGCTGAACGTGGAGAAGGCGCTCAAGCTGTACGCCGAATTGCTGCTGCGCCGCGAGGAGCCGATCAAGATCGCGGCGCTGATCGCCCGGCAGTTCCGGATCATGCTGCAGGTGAAGGAGCTGGAGCAGCGCAATTACTCGCAGCAGCAGATGGCCGGTCAGATCGGCCTGCACCCGTATGCCGTCAAGGTGGCGGCCGAGAAGGCGAGGCGGTTCTCCGCGCAGACGCTGGGCCGTCACCTGAGCAAGTTGGCCGAGCTGGATTACGGCATGAAGACCGGCCGGGTGGACAAGACGCTGGGCCTCGAGCTGTTCCTGCTGTCGCTCGCCGCGTAAACCGGCGGCGAGCCGCGGCAGACGGCAGTGCCGACGCCGGTACCGGGGAGCGCTCTTCTTCCTCCGGTATTGCCGCCCGCCCGCGCGGGAATATTAAAAAGTCCTGCCCGTTCGCCGAAGCGAGCGGGCAGGACTTTTATGGGGTTGAATTAGGCTTGAGCGCTCAGTGCGTTCAGCTTCTTAGCCAGACGCGACTTTTTGCGAGCAGCTGCATTTTTATGGATCAGGCCTTTCGTTACGGCTTTGTCCAGCTTTTTCGTAGCGACGATCAGAGCTGCTTTGGCAGCTTCCACATCGGTAGCGACGACAGCTTGGTCGGCAGCTTTAACGGCCGTGCGAAGCGCGGATTTTTGAGAAGCGTTCAGAGCGCGGCGTTTCTCGATCGTCTTCACGCGTTTTACAGCGGATTTGATGTTTGGCATTGCATTCACCTCCCGTAAAAAAAGGGAAACCCCTTTATAACAAACACAACTTGACATAGTTTATCATGGGCAGGGACAAAAAGCAATAGCGCACTCGGGCTTGTTGGTCGTTCCGCGGGTCCCCGAACCGCATAATTTATCCCGGGCTTCCGCACACTAAAGCCATTCGATAATGGAAGGAGTGCCCTTATTGCATGGATGACCTGGATTTGGAGCGATTTAACGTCGGCATTGACTTGGCGCTGGAAGCGAAGGAACTGGCGGAGTCGGCCGGCAACGGGCCGATCCCTGGCGTCGTGTCCGAGGTATCGGACGATGACGGCATCAAGATTACCCGGCTGGACGTCACGACGGAGGAAGGCTCGCGCATCATGGGGAAAATGATCGGCCATTACGTCACCTTCGAGGTGCCCGAGCTGCGCAAGCAGGACACGGGGCTGCAGGACCGCGTCGCGACGAAGCTGGCGCAGGAATTCGCCGCGTTCCTGGAGCGGATCGGCGTGGCGAAGACGGCGAACGTGCTCATCGTCGGGCTCGGCAACTGGAACGTGACGCCCGACGCCCTCGGCCCGATCGTGGTCGAGAACACGCTCGTGACCCGGCATTTCTTCGAGCTGATGCCGGACGAGGTCGCGCCCGGCTATCGCAACGTCAGCGCGGTCGCGCCCGGCGTGCTCGGCATTACCGGCATCGAATCCAGCGACATCGTGCAGGGCATCGTCGACCGTTCGAAGCCCGACCTCATCATCGCCATCGACGCGCTGGCGTCCAAGGCGCTCGAGCGGGTCAACACGACGATCCAGATCGCCGATACCGGTATCCATCCCGGCTCCGGTATCGGCAACAAGCGGCGCGGGCTGACGAAAGATATCCTGGGCGTGCCCGTCGTGGCGATCGGCGTACCCACCGTCCTGTACGCCTCGACGATCGTGAGCAACAGCATCGACCTCATGCGGGAGCATCTGAAGAAGCATGCCAATCAGGCAACGGACGGTTTTATGGGGCTGCTGGATTCCATCGACGAGAACGAGCGGCTGCAGCTCGTCCGCGAAGCGCTCGGGCCGCTCGGCCACGATCTGCTCGTCACGCCGAAGGAGATCGACCAGTTCATCGAGGACATCGCCAACATCGTCGCCAGCGGCTTGAACGCGGCGCTGCACGAAGCCGTCGACAAGACGAACGTGGCCGCTTACACGCACTGATCCCCGGCCCTCGCCGCGCCGCAAAGGCGCGGCGGCCGCACGCAGGGGCGGCAAACAGCCCCTCGCACTCCGCCCTCCGGCATCGCGCCGGAGGGCTTTTTCGGCGCGCGGGCCCAGGTGATTCTCGCAATCTAGCAGTCTCGCGGCAATCAGCGGGCAATCTAGCGTTCTACTAAACTTCCAAACTTCCGGTTCTAGCAATCCGCTCGTCCTCATAAGATGGAATCAGGCCTGAAACGGGCGAAGCACCGAAAATGGGAACCGGGAGGAACTACGCAATGAAACGTATCATAATGACGCTCAACATCGGCCGAAGCAGCCTGCGGCTCAGGCAGCTGCTGGTGGCCGGCCGCACCTTTGCCCTGCTGTCATTAGGATCGATGGTCCTTGTCCTCGTCGTCGGCATCGGCGTCATCGTGCAGCAGCGCGCCTCGACTTCGCCGGTCGCGTCCATGACAGGGTTCGCGGCGTCGGTTTCAAACGGTTTGTTCTCGGACATGCTCGCGATGGAGTTGCCCGGGACCGCCAAGGCGGACGTTCAGCCGTCCATCTCCGGCCGTCAGATCGGCAGCTTTCTCGTCCGGCTGCTCACGGATATCAACCCGGACGATCCGAAGAGCCTGCTGGCCAGCCAGTATCCGGGCCTCGAGGGAGAGAAGACGACGCTGCTGCAAGGCGGTTCGGGCACGGACGCGTCGGTAGGGCCCGAGGATCACGAGACGGTGACATCGAGCGAAGGCGGCGCCGAAGGGACGGACGACACGCCGGACGGGCTGTCCGACGCCGACCGGCCGGATCACGATCCCGGCGACAACGGGGACGCGGACAGCGGCGCGGAAGCGGCGGAGGATACCGGCGGCAGCGACGGCGGATCTCCGGCAGCGCCGGCGATGCCGACGACCGGCGGGCGCAACGTCGTGTTCATCTATCATTCCCACGCCCGCGAATCGTGGTTTCCGGAGATCAAGAGCAAGAAGACGGCGGAGTCCTCGACCCGGAACATCACGATGCTCGGCGCGCGGCTCGCCGACCAGCTCGACAAGCTGGGCGTCGGCGCGCTCCATTCCGCGACGGATTACCCGGCCGCGGTTAAAAACTACAATTGGCTCCTATCCTATAAATATTCGAAACAGTCGGTGCTTACGGCGATGTCGGCCAACAAGGACCTGAAATTTTTCTTCGATATTCACCGCGACTCGCAGCACCGCAAGGAAACGACCGCGACGATCAACGGGCTGGACTACGCGCAGGTGTTCTTCATCATCGGGCACGGCAATCCGGACTGGCAGAAGAACGAGGCGTTCGCGAGCGAGATTCACGAGGCGCTCGAGAAGAAATATCCCGGCCTCTCGCGCGGCATCTGGGGCAAATCGGCGGCCAACGGAAACGGCGAATACAACCAGTCCCTCGCGTCGGACAGCGTGCTGATCGAGATCGGCGGCGTGGACAATTCGCTCAAGGAGTCGTACCGGACGGTGGACGCGCTCGCGAAGGTTATCGCGGACCTGTATTGGAAGGACGAGAAAGTAACCGCACCGCCCGCGGGGGCGGGCAAATAAGAGGAAACGAGAAGGGGGAATGGCTATGCGTCGGCAAACACTCAAAACGGCCGTGGTCGGGGGCGCGGTCGCGCTGATCGTCCTGTTCGGCATCGACATCGCAACGAGCGGCATCGAACGCATCAACGGACCCGTGGATACGATCCGGTCGGCGCTGCCGGGCGTTACGGAAGGGTCGGAAGCAGGAGCGGCGGGGACGGGAGCCGCGGGAGCGACCGATTTTCCGGGGGCTTACGGGTCGGACCCGTCACGGGCGCTGGGCGACGCCTCGCTGCCCGAAGGCAGCGTCGTGATCGCGCCGATGCCGCAGAGGACGGTCCAAGACGCGCAGCACGGCCGTACGGAAGAAGAGATCCGCCGGGAATACGAGCGGAAGCTGCAGGAGGAGCTGGCCAAGCGGCTGCCGGGTTTGCCGGAGGCGGCGAGCCAATCGACCGTCAACCAGGTCGCCGACGGCACGGCCGGCGTACTGCAGTCGATCTCGTCGAAGGGCATCCGTCTAGTCGTCTCGTTTTTCGAGAAGGTGACGGATTGATGGGCTTGGCCCGAACTGGTATAATACAATGATGATTAGCATTTAGGTACCTCTGGGGGTTAAGCATGTCTGACGTACGCGAACGACAAAAACGAATCAGGAACTTCTCCATCATTGCCCATATCGATCACGGCAAATCGACGCTGGCCGACCGGATTCTCGAATATACCGGCGCCCTCTCGTCCCGGGAAATGCAGGAGCAGGTGCTCGACCAGATGGATCTGGAGCGCGAGCGCGGTATCACGATCAAACTGCAGGCCGTCCGGCTCGGCTATAAGGCCGACGACGGCGAAGAGTATATTTTGAATTTGATCGACACGCCGGGGCACGTCGACTTTACATACGAGGTATCCCGCAGCCTCGCGGCCTGCGAAGGCGCGCTGCTCGTCGTGGACGCGGCGCAAGGCATCGAGGCGCAGACGCTTGCGAACGTCTACCTGGCGCTCGACAACAATCTCGAAATTATCCCGGTGCTCAATAAAATCGACCTTCCGAGCGCGGAGCCGGAGCGCGTCAAGCAGGAGATCGAGGACGTCATCGGCCTCGACGCCAGCGAAGCGGTGCACGCCTCCGCGAAGGCCGGCATCGGCATCAAGGAAATCCTGGAGCAGGTCGTCACGAAAGTGCCGGCGCCGACGGGCGATCCGGACGAGCCGCTGAAGGCGCTCATTTTCGACTCCCATTACGATCCGTACAAAGGCGTTATCGTCTACGTGCGCGTCATCGACGGCAGCATCAAGGCCGGCAAGAAGATCCGCTTCATGGCGACGGGCGCGGAGTTCGAAGTCATCGAGGTCGGTGCGTTCATGCCGCGCATGGGCATCGTCGGCGAGCTGGCGGTCGGCGATGTCGGCTTCGTCGTCGCGGGCATCAAGAACGTGAAGGACACGCGCGTCGGCGATACGATCACGGAAGCGAAGCGGCCGGCGGCCGAAGCGCTGCCGGGCTACCGCAAGATCAACCCGATGGTGTTCTGCGGCCTCTACCCGATCGAGACGCAGGATTACAACGATCTGCGCGACGCGCTGGAGAAGCTCGAGCTGAACGACGCGTCGCTCCGCTACGAGGCGGAATCATCGACTGCGCTCGGCTTCGGCTACCGCTGCGGCTTCCTCGGCCTTCTGCACATGGAGATCATCCAGGAGCGGATCGAGCGCGAGTTCAACATTCCGCTCATCACGACGGCGCCGAGCGTCATCTACCGCGTCACGCTGACGAACGGCGACGTGCTCGAGATCGACAACCCGTCCAACTATCCGGAGGTCGGCAAGATCGATTACGTCGAGGAGCCGTACGTCAAGGCGGCCATCATCGTGCCGAACGATTACGTCGGCGCCATCATGGAGCTCTGCCAGAATAAGCGCGGCGAGTTCGTGAACATGGAGTACCTGGACACGAACCGCGTCACGATCACGTACGACATGCCGCTGTCCGAGATCGTCTACGACTTCTTCGACCAGCTGAAGTCCAGCACGAAGGGCTACGCGTCCTTCGACTACGAGCTGTCGGGCTACCGCCAGTCGAAGCTGGTCAAGATGGACATCATGCTCAACAACGAGCAGGTCGACGCCCTGTCCGTCATCGTTCACCGCGACCGCGCCTACAGCCGCGGCCGGATCATCTGCGAGAAGCTGAAAGAGCTCATTCCGCGCCAAATGTTCGAGGTGCCCGTCCAGGCGTCGATCGGCAACAAGGTCATCGCCCGCGAGACGGTCAAGGCGATGCGGAAGAACGTCCTCGCCAAGTGCTACGGCGGCGACATCAGCCGGAAGCGGAAGCTGCTCGACAAGCAGAAGGAAGGCAAGAAGCGGATGAAGCAGGTCGGCAGCGTCGAGGTGCCGCAGGAAGCGTTCATGGCGGTGCTGAAGATCGACGAGGATTAGAGACGCGCTGGGGACGGCCTCCGGCCGGTAAGGGATTCCGCTTGCTGTTGCAGCCGTATTTTATGATTATTATTTAAAGGTTGAACTACGGCTGCAAAGGCGATCACTTCAGGTG
This sequence comes from Paenibacillus sp. GCM10023250, assembly GCF_042653205.1. Taxonomy (NCBI): domain Bacteria; kingdom Bacillati; phylum Bacillota; class Bacilli; order Caryophanales; family Paenibacillaceae; genus Paenibacillus; species Paenibacillus sp. GCM10023250. Next base: position 60,392 of record NZ_JBHSHY010000025.1, read on the forward strand.
AATGGATTGCGTTCTCTATCCGAGGACAGGGAATGTAGGATTCACCTGCTTCGGAAGCATGAGCTTGCTGCATTCATCTCCTTACCGGCCTTCGGCCTTCCTCAACGCAGCCTTTTTAAGGGAGCAACTGAGCTCCCTTGTTTTATTTTTCAAGGGAGTCTTAATAGGTAAAGATGGAAGCATTGGAGGAAAGACATTATGCTGATGCACGCGCCGCGGGCGCTTTACATTCATATCCCGTTTTGCACGAACAAGTGCCATTATTGCGATTTCACGTCTTACGTGCTGAAAGGGCAGCCCGTCGACGCGTATCTCGACGCGCTGGAGCAGGAGATGGTCCGGACGGTCTCTGCGCTGCCGCCGGAGGAGATCCATACGGTGTTCGTCGGGGGCGGGACGCCGACGGTGCTCACGCCGCCGCAGATGGAACGGTTCCTGGCGTCGGTGAAGCGGCATTTCCCGATCCGGCCGGACGCGGAGTTCACGATGGAAGCGAACCCGGGCACGACGGACCTAGAGAAGCTGCAGGCGATGCGCGAAGGCGGCGTGAACCGGATCAGCTTCGGCGTGCAGTCGTTCGACAACGGCTTGCTGGAACGGATCGGCCGGATCCACAACGTGGACGATGTCTACCGCAGCATCGAGAACGCACGGACGGCGGGGGTCGACAACCTGTCCATCGACCTGATGTTCGGATTGCCGGGCCAGACGGTCGAGCTTTTGTCGGACAGCGTCTCGAAGGCGCTGGCGCTTGGGCTGCCGCATTATTCGCTCTACGGCTTGAAGGTCGAGGAAAACACGCTGTTTCATGCCTTGTACGAGCGCAACGAGCTGCCGCTGCCTCCGGAGGAGGACGAGCTTGCGATGTACATGCTGCTCATCGAGCGGCTGACGGGAGCGGGTTACGGCCATTACGAGATCAGCAACTTCGCGAAGCCGGGCTTCGAGAGCCGGCATAACATCACATATTGGCGCAACGAGCCGTATTACGGCCTCGGCGCGGGCGCGCACGGCTATGCGCGCGGCGAGCGCCACGTCAACATCAAGGGCATCCAGCCGTACCTCGACGCGGCGGCGGCCCGGCTTCCGCGTCTCGAGACGAACGGCGTGTCCGAGGAAGAAGCAATGGAGGACTTCATGATGGTCGGCCTGCGCATGCTGCGGGGCGTACGGGAGGACGATTTCGGCACGCAGTTCCCGGGGCGGACGATCGAAGGCGTCTTCGGCGAGGCGCTTCGGCGGCTGCTGAAGCAAGGGCTGATCGAGACGGTCGAGGATGGAAGCGGCTTAGGCTACCGGCTATCCAAGCAGGGCATCCCGCTCGGCAACGAAGTATTCGGCGCGTTCTTGGCCTAAGCGGAGATTCCGCTTCCGAGGCGCACCGTTTCCATTGAAAAAGGTCTTGTTTATCCATGCACGTTGTTGTATATTTATTCGTATTAAATCTTTGCAGAAATTGGTATGGCGAGAGGGTGTTGCAGGAGCGATGGAAGCGAAAGCGATTGAAGCGGTGTGCAGACGAGCGACCGAGGACGATATAGACACATTAGCGTCATTGATAGCCGGATACGCCGCGAAGGGTATTATGCTGCCGCGGTCGCGCGAGGCGCTGAAGCGCCAGATCGATACTTTCGTCGTTGCCGAGATCGGGGACGAAGTCGTCGGGTGCGGAGCGCTGACGCGGCTCGGCGCCGACCTGGTGGAGGTTCGGTCGCTCGGCATTTCCGAGGGCTACAAGGGACTCGGCATCGGCAGCAAGCTCGTCGACCAGCTGATCTACGAAGCGAAACAGCAGGGGATTCCGAAGATCATGGCGTTGACGTACGAGGTGCGGTTTTTCGAGAAAAACGGTTTCACCGTCGTGAACAAGGAAATTTTCCCGGAGAAGGTTTGGACCGACTGCGTGAACTGCCCGAAGCAGCATGCATGCGATGAAATAGCGGTGCTCAAAATGCTGAACTGACTTGACAATTGCCAAGTTGGTTTGGTATTTTTGTAGTAATGATTAGCACTCAACGCTATCGAGTGCTAACGATGACGGGAACGACGAATCGGGGCGCCTGGAGGCGGTCCGAACTGCGATGGGAGGGACTGCGATGTTATCGGATCGGCAGCGCATGATTTTGAACGTCATCATCGACGATTATATCCGCTCGGCGGAGCCAATCGGTTCGCGCAGCATTTCGAAGCGAAGCGACGTCAGCTTCAGCCCGGCGACGATTCGCAACGAAATGGCTGATTTGGAGGAGCTCGGCTACCTCGAACAACCTCATACTTCCGCAGGACGGGTGCCATCGATCAAGGGCTACCGCTATTACGTCGACCATCTCGTCAAACTGGGAGCAGTGTCCGAACGGGATTTGCATTTGGTTCGCTCGTATTTCACCGAGAAGATGAACCAAATGGAGCACATCATCCAGCACGCGGCGATGATTCTGTCGAACATGACGAATTACACGAGCATCGTGCTCGGACCGGAGACGTTCACGACGTCGCTGAAGCACTTCCAATTGGTGCCGCTCAGCGAGGATTCGGCCGTGGCGATCATCGTCACGAACACCGGTCACGTCGAGAACCGCACCATCTCGCTCCCGCCCGACATGAATATGGAAGAAATGCAGCAGGCGGTGAACATTTTGAACGCCAAGCTGGTCGGCGTTCCGCTCGTCCGCCTGAAATCGAAATTGTACTCGGAAGTCGGTCAAGAGCTCGACCGCTACGCGGACCAGTTCGAACGGCTGCTCGGCATTCTCGACGAAACGATGGAGAGCGACAACGATCACCGCGTCTTCATGAGCGGCACGACGAACATGCTCACCCAGCCGGAATTCAAGGACGTCGACAAGGTGAAGACGCTTCTGGATCTGCTGGAAGAAACGCCTACGATCATGCAGATGTTCAATGCGCTTCCAAGCGGTATTCAAGTCCGCATCGGGACGGAAAATACACATGAGGCGATCAACAACTGCAGCCTGATCACGGCGACGTATTCCGTCGAGGGCAAATCGCTGGGCACGATCGGCATTCTGGGACCGACCAGGATGGATTACGGCAAGGTGATCAGCTTGCTGGACATTTTGTCGAAGGACATGGCCGTGCTGCTCGGCCGCTGGTACAAGTAACGCTTCGCTTATCCGGCGGGGCGCGATCAAGCCAACTAACGATGATGGATTTCATAGGAGGTGTCAACTCGCGTGTCTGTGCATGAACAGCATACGGATGAGGAACCTAAGCAAGAGATGGACGCCGCTTCTGCGGAGGAGCAGGAAGAAACCGCAGGCGAGACGGCGCCGGAAGTCGACATTCCGGATGCCGGCGAGGCGGACGGCCGCATCGCGGAACTGACGAAGCTCGCCGACGAGAACCAGCAGCGCTATTTGCGCGTACAGGCGGATTTCGACAACTTCCGCCGCCGCACGGCGAAGGAGCGCGAGGAGCTCGCGCAATACGCGTCGATGAAGCTCGTCGGCCAGCTGCTGCCGGTCGTCGACAACTTCGGGCGGGCGATCGAAGCCGCGAAAGCGGGCGGCGATGTGGAGTCCTTTTCCAAAGGCGTGGAGATGATTTTCCGCCAATTGGAAGGCGTGCTCGAAGCCGAAGGATTGAAGCCGATGGATGCCGTCGGCCAGCCGTTCAATCCCGATTTTCACCAGGCCATCATGCAGGTGGAATCCGAGGAATACGAGGACGGCATCGTCGTCGAAGAAGCTCAGAAGGGCTTTATGCTGAAAGATAAAGTGCTGCGTCCCGCCATGGTGAAAGTAAGCGGGTAGCGCCGGCCGTCTCGATTCATTTCCTAAGTTTAAGGGAGGATTTTCTACTTATGAGCAAAGTTATCGGTATCGACCTTGGAACCACGAACTCCTGCGTCGCGGTCATGGAGGGCGGCGAAGCTGTCGTCATCCCGAACCCGGAAGGCAACCGGACGACGCCGTCGGTCGTCGGTTTCAAGAAGGACGGCGAACGCATCGTCGGCGAATCCGCGAAGCGCCAAGCCATCACGAATCCGGATCGCACGATCATCTCGATCAAGCGCCACATGGGCACGAACCACAAGGAAGTCATCGACGGCAAGGATTTCTCGCCGCAGGAGATTTCCGCGATCATCCTGCAGAAGCTGAAAGCCGACGCCGAAGCGTACCTCGGCCAGACGGTGACGCAAGCGGTCATCACCGTGCCGGCTTACTTCAACGACAGCCAGCGCCAAGCGACGAAAGACGCGGGCAAGATCGCCGGCCTCGACGTGCTCCGGATCGTCAACGAGCCGACGGCCGCCGCACTCGCGTACGGCCTTGAAAAATCCGAAGACCAAACGATTCTCGTCTACGACCTCGGCGGCGGCACGTTCGACGTCTCGATCCTCGAGCTGGGCGACGGTTTCTTCGAAGTTAAAGCGACGAGCGGCGACAACCACCTCGGCGGCGACGACTTCGACCAAGTCATCATCGACTATCTCGTGACGGAGTTCAAAAAAGAGCACGGCATCGACCTGTCGAAGGACAAAGCGGCCGTTCAGCGTCTCAAGGACGCGGCGGAGAAGGCGAAGAAGGAACTGTCCGGCGTGCTGACGTCGACGATTTCCCTGCCGTTCATCACGATGGTCGACGGCGTGCCGCAGCACTTGGAGCTCAGCCTGACGCGCGCGAAATTCGAAGAGCTGTCCGCGGGTCTCGTGGAGCGCACCCTCGGTCCTACGCGCCAAGCGCTCAGCGATGCCGCCATGTCCCCGAGCGACATCGACAAGGTTGTGCTGGTCGGCGGTTCCACGCGGATTCCGGCCGTGCAGGACGCCGTGAAGAGGCTCATCGGCAAAGAGCCGCACAAGGGCGTGAACCCGGACGAAGTCGTCGCCCTCGGCGCGGCGGTGCAAGCGGGCGTCCTGACGGGCGACGTCAAGGACGTCGTGCTGCTCGACGTTACACCGCTCTCCCTCGGCATCGAAACTGCTGGCGGCGTGTTCACGAAGATGATCGAGCGCAACACGACGATCCCGACGTCCAAGTCGCAAGTGTTCTCCACGTATGCGGACAATCAGCCGAGTGTAGAGATTCACGTCCTGCAGGGCGAGCGCCAAATGGCCGCCGGCAACAAGACGCTGGGCCGCTTCACGCTGGGCGACATTCCGCTGGCGCCGCGCGGCGTGCCGCAAATCGAGGTCACCTTCGACATCGACGCGAACGGCATCGTCAACGTCTCCGCACTTGACAAAGGCACGGGCAAGAGCCAAAAAATCACGATTACGTCCTCCGGCGGCTTGTCGGACGAAGAAATCGATCGTATGATGAAAGATGCCGAGTTGAACGCGGAAGAAGACCGCAAGCGCCGCGAGCTGGTCGAAGCGAAGAACAGCGCGGATCAGCTGGTCTACTCCGTCGACAAGACAATCAAGGATCTTGGCGACAAAGTCGACGCCGGCGAAATCGCGAAAGCGAACGAAGCGAAGGAAAAAGTGACCGCGGCGCTCGTGACGGACGACGTGGAGCAAATCAACGCGGCCGCGCAAGAGTTGACGGAAATCATCCAGCAGCTGTCGGTGAAGCTGTACGAGCAAGCCCAAGCGGCAGGCGGCGAGCAAGGCGCGGGTCCGGAAGCGGGCGGCGCGCAAGGCGGCGGCAAAGACAACGTGGTCGATGCCGACTACGAAGTCGTCGACGACAAGAAATAAGCTTCGCGACAATACGAATGCGGTTGGCTTAGCGTAAACGGTGCGCCGTCCTTGTATCACGGACGGCGCAGCCGTTTTTCGTGTGATTACGGGAGGTTGCGGGGAACGCGCGCTTATTGCGGCGTCCGAACGCGGCGCGCACGGGAATCGGCCGGCGTGCGCCTGTTCCGGCGAGAAGGCAACCAGCGGAAATAGGAGACGGGGTGACGGATTTTTGGCTAAACGGGATTATTACGAAGTGCTCGGCGTTGACAAAGGCGCAAACGAAGACGAAATCAAGAAGGCGTACCGCAAGCTGGCGCGCCAGTACCATCCGGACGTGAACAAGGCAGCAGACGCGGAATCGAAGTTCAAGGAAGTCAAGGAAGCATACGACGTGCTGAGCGACGATACCAGGCGCGCCACGTACGACCAGTACGGGCATGTCGATCCGAACCAAGGCTTCGGCGGCGGAGGCGGCGCGGACTTTGGCGGCGGCTTCGGAGACATCTTCGACATGTTCTTCGGCGGGGGCGGCCGGCGCGATCCGAACGCGCCGCAGCGCGGCAACGACCTGCAGTATACGATGACGATCGAGTTCAAGGAAGCCGTCTTCGGCAAAGAAACCGAGATCACGATTCCGCGCACCGAGAACTGCGACACGTGCGCGGGCTCCGGCGCCAAGCCGGGCACGAAGCCGGAAACCTGCTCCGTCTGCCGCGGCACCGGCCAGCAGGAAGTCGTGCAAAACACGCCGTTCGGCCGAATGGTCAACCGCCGCGCGTGCTCGAACTGCAGCGGCACGGGCAAAGTCATCAAAGAAAAATGCCCAACCTGCCACGGCGCGGGCAAAGTAAAGAAAACGCGCAAAATCAACGTGAAAATTCCTGCCGGCGTGGACGAAGGCGCGCAAATCCGCCTGTCCGGCGAAGGCGAGAGCGGCACGCGCGGCGGTCCGGCCGGCGATCTCTACATCGTCATCCGCGTCAAGCCGCACGACTTCTTCGAGCGGGAGAACGATGATATCTATTGCGAAGTGCCGCTGACGTTCGCGCAGGCGGCGCTCGGCGACGAGATCGAAATTCCGACGCTGAGCGAGAAGGTGAAGCTGAAGATTCCGGCCGGGACGCAGACGGGTACGTACTTCCGCCTCAAGGGCAAGGGCGTTCCGCGTCTCCGCGGCTATGGCACAGGCGATCAGCACGTCAAGGTGACGGTCGTGACGCCGACGAACCTGAGCGAGGAGCAAAAAGAACTGTTCCGTCAGCTGGCCGGCGGCGCGGGCGGCGTCAGCGAGGTGCAGCACGAGCACCACGAGACGATTTTCGAGAAGATGAAAAAAGCATTCCGCGGCGACTGACGCCGCGCGGCGGCCAGGCATAGAATCGCGCCCATTGGTTTATGCTAACCTTCGTGTTCATTTTATTTCACGCGCGAAGGAGCCCGACGACGATGAGCGAAAATCTGGAAAAGCAAAATTTCGGCAACCTGCCGATCGGCAAAAACGAGGACGTGGAGTTCTCGGAGGAGCAGGCGGACGATGCCGACCGCATCGCGATGAAGCGCGCGGAGGATGCGGATGCCCGCGCGCAGGCGAAGGCGACGCAGCAAGCGCAGCGCCTGCGCTGAAGCGGAGCGCCCATGACGACGATCCGCGCGATGTTCGAGGACGGCAGCCGGGCGCGGGAAGCGCAGCTTAAGCTGCAGTTTCTGCGCGTCGACGGCATCGACGAAAGCCCCGACGGCACCTCCTGGACCGCGGCGGTCGACGACGAGCTCGTCGAGCGCGCGATTCATCTCGTCCGCCAAACCGGCGGTACGGTCGAGTTGTAGCCGCATATGCGAAAAGCGCGAGAGCCGGATGTTCGGACCCCAGCGGTCCGAGCATCCGGCTTTTTCGTTTGGAACGTCCTGTGAACGCATGTCCGCGGTAAACGGCGGCGGAAGGCTCGTTTTGTGAAGAAGCGGCAACTAGTGTAGAATAGACCTCATAGGTTTGCATATAAGCAAGTTATCGACGATATTCAGGGGGAACGGAACGCGTGAAATGGCATGAATTGACGATCAATACGACGGAAGAGGCAATCGAAATGATTTCCAACTTCCTGCACGAAATGGACGCGGACGGCGTATCCATCGAAGAATCGGGCACGCTCAACAAGCAGCGCGACACGTCGCTCGGCCAGTGGTACGAGCATCCGCTGAACGATATTCCGGAAGGCTGCGCGGTCATCAAAGGGTACTTCTCCGAGCTCGACGCGGACGTCGACGCGCTCGTCGCGCAGCTGCCGCCGCGCATCGACGAGCTGCGGGAATTCGGCATCGATCCCGGCGACTATACGATCACGACGGCGCTCGTCGACGAAGAGGATTGGGCGAATGCGTGGAAACAGTATTTCAAGCCGATCCGCGTGACGGAGCGGCTGACGATCAAGCCGACGTGGGAGGACTATGCGCCATCGCCGGACGAACGGATCATTGAACTGGATCCCGGCATGGCGTTCGGCACGGGCACGCATCCGACGACTGCGCTCTGCCTGCGGACGTTGGAATCCGTCGTCCGGGGCGGCGAGGAAGTCATCGACGTCGGTACGGGCTCGGGCATCCTGGCCATCGGCGCGATGCTGCTCGGGGCGCGGCGCGTCCTGGCGCTCGACCTCGATCCGATCGCCGTCTCTTCGGCGTCGGAGAACAGCCGGCTGAATCGGCTGGAGAACGACATCCAGGTCCATTTGAGCGACCTGCTGGGCGTGCTGAAGAGCCGGGAAGAAGGCGGGAACGCGGTACCGCTCAACGTGACGGTGCCTGTCGATCTGGTCGTCGCGAACATTCTCGCGGAGATCATCCTGCTGTTCATCGATGACGTCTATGCGGCGCTGAAGCCGGGCGGCACTTATATCGCGTCGGGCATCTTCAAGAACAAGGAAGAAGCGGTGGCCGAAGGGCTGGAAGCTGCGGGCTTCGCGATCGTCGACCGGCAGCGCGACCAGGACTGGATCGCGTTCGTGGCGAAGAAGCCGGAGTAGGAGCGTAACGGGCAAGCGATTTCGGAAGCTTGGCGGTGAAGAGGGGCGGGGCGGTTCATCGCTGGAACCCGGCCCTCTATGAGCCTAGCGGGCAGCGCTTCCGCGAACGCTCTGCGCGGCCAAGCGAATCGAACGATTTAGGAGGCTGAAGCGTGTCGCAATTTCTGTGGTACCCGCTTAATGATCTGCCCTTTATTTTTCTCGTTCTTATGATTGCGTTCACGGTCCATGAATTCGCGCATGCGTTCAGCGCGTATAAGTTCGGGGACAAAACAGCCTACGACGCGGGGCGCGTCACACTCAACCCGAGGGCTCATCTCGACGTGCTCGGGACGATTCTGCTGCTCGTCGCGGGCTTCGGCTGGGCGAAGCCGGTTCCGGTCAACCGGGGGAAGTTCAAGCATCCGCGGCTGATGGGCATCGTCGTATCGGCGGTCGGACCGCTCAGCAACCTGCTGATCGCCGTCCTCGGCATTATCGCGGTCTATATACTCAACGAAACCGGCTATTTGAGCACGGCCTCCCACGGCGTCCAGCAGGCGATCGGGCATTTTTCCTATTATCTCATCACGATTAATATTTTGCTGTTCCTGTTCAACCTCATTCCGGTTCCGCCGCTCGACGGCTACCGGATCATTCAGGACCTCGTTCCGCTTCAGGTCAGGTACCGCATGGACCAGCTGGCCCATTGGGGCATCTTCCTGTTCCTGCTGATCGTGTTCATCCCCGCGCTGCGAAGCAACACGCTTGACCCGTTGTTCTCGTATTCGGTCGAGATATTCCTGTTCGTCTGCCGCAGGTGCGAGCTCGTGTTTGATCCCGTGAATTGGCCGCTGCTTTGGACGGATTTCTTTGCGATGTCCAATTAATCCGCGGTCCCGCTGGTAAATCTTTTGCCCGCTGGCGAAGCGGGTTCAAAACGTGTATGATGAAGGTTGGAGCGTTCACGCGGACTGCCGGCCGGCGGCCCGCGATTCGATAGGAAAGGTTCTACACCGATGCAGCGATACTTTGTAACGACGGAGCAGATCGACGGGAGCCGGATCGTGCTCGCCGGAGACGATGCTCATCACATAACGCGCGTCATGCGCATGGAGGCCGGCGACGTCATCATCGTCAGCGACGGCGTCTCCCGCGTGGCTGAGGCGCGAATCGCGGCCATCTCGCCGGGGCGGGTAGAAGCCGAAGCCGCGGAATGGCTGCCGATGAACGGCGAGCCGCTTTGGTCGGTGACGATCGCGCAGAGTCTGCCCAAGGGCGACAAGATGGAGCTGGTCATCCAGAAGGGAACCGAGATCGGGGCGGCGGCGTTTCTGCCGTTCGAATCCCAGCGGATGATCGTGCAGTACGACGGGAAGAAGGAAGCGAAGCGGCTGGAGCGCTGGGCCAAAATCGCCAAGGAAGCGGCCGAGCAGGCGCATCGGAGCCGCATTCCGGCGATCGAGGCCGTGGCGACGTGGAAGCAGCTGGTCGCGCGGATTCCGTCGTACGATTTGGCGCTGTTCTGCTACGAGAAGGAGAGCGGCGGCAAAGGCTTGCGAGAAGCCATGGCCGCCCGGATTCGGGACGGCGGTTGGGACGGGGCGCGCAGCGTGCTGCTCGTCGTCGGCCCGGAAGGCGGCTTCACCGAGCGCGAAGCCGAAGAAGCGGAAGAGGCCGGCGCGGTCGTCGTCGGCTTGGGCAAGCGAATTTTGCGCACGGAAACCGCCGCGATGGTGGGACTCGCCTGCCTCATGTACGAATCAGGAGAAATGGGAGGCGTCTAACGACATGCCGTCGGTTGCTTTTTATACATTGGGATGCAAAGTAAACTTCTATGATACGGAAGCGGTCTGGCAGCTGTTCAAAAACGAAGGTTACGAACAGGTGGATTTCGAAACGACGACCGCGGACGTGTATTTGATCAATACGTGCACGGTGACGAACACGGGGGACAAGAAGAGCCGGCAGATCATCCGCCGCGCTATTCGGCGCAACCCCGACGCGATCATCGCGGTGACAGGCTGCTACGCGCAGACATCGCCGGCCGAGATTCTCGCGATCGAAGGCGTCGATCTCGTCATCGGCACGCAGGACCGGGATAAGCTGATGGGCTACATCCGGGACCTGCAAAACGAACGCAAGCCGGTCAACGCCGTCCGCAACATCATGAAGACGCGCGAGTTCGAAGAGCTCGACGTACCGGATTTCGCGGAGCGCACGCGCGCGTTCCTGAAGATTCAGGAGGGCTGCAACAACTTCTGCACCTTCTGCATCATTCCGTGGTCCCGCGGGCTGTCCCGCAGCCGCGATCCGAAGAGCGTGCTCGACCAGGCGCGGCAGCTCGTGGATGCCGGTTACAAGGAAATCGTGCTCACGGGTATTCATACAGGCGGATATGGCGACGATATGGAAAACTACCGTTTGTCGGACCTGCTCTGGGACTTGGATGCCATTGAAGGGCTGGAACGGATTCGGATCAGCTCCATCGAAGCGAGCCAGATCGACGACAAGATGATCGAGGTGCTCAACAAGTCCGCCAAAATGTGCCGCCACCTGCACATTCCGCTTCAGGCGGGCCATAACGACGTGCTCAAGCGGATGCGCCGCAAATATACGGTGGAAGAGTTCGCGGAGAAGATCCGGCTGCTGCACGAAGCGATGCCGGGCGTCGCGATCACGACCGACGTTATCGTCGGCTTCCCGGGCGAGACGGAAGAGATGTTCCGGAACGGCTACGACTTCATGGAGAAGCTCAGATTCGCAGAAATGCACGTCTTCCCGTACTCCAAGCGTACGGGCACCCCGGCCGCGCGGATGGAGGACCAGGTCGACGAAGAGGTGAAGAACGAGCGCGTTCATCAGCTCATCGACTTGTCGGAGCGCATGCAGCTGCAGTATGCGGAACGCTATGTCGGCCAGGTGCTGGACGTCATTCCGGAGCGCGGGCTTAAGGGGCCGGACGGCGAGAGCCGCGTCATGGGCTACTCCGACAACTACATTCAGATCGCGTTCGACGGGGCCGAATCGCTTATCGGCCAGCTGTGCCGGGTGAAGATCGCGGAAGCCGGCGTCAACGAATGCCAAGGCGTGCTCGTCCGCGTGCTGGAGGAGCATACGCCGGCGGCTGAACGCGCCGCGACCGCGGTGCGGGCGGAGGAAGCCAAGCGCAAGCCGCTGCCGCAGGCGCTGCAAGCCTGACGAACCGAACATGTTTACCCGCAAGGATTCTTGTTCCCGCCCGCGAGGCAGGCAGGAATCCTTGCTCTACATACCGAGCCGATTCAGAGATGGCGGAGGGGAGACACATATGAAAGAAATTTCAGCCGGGGGCGTCGTATTTCGCCGGGTGAACGGCGAGCTTCAAATTCAGCTGATACAAGACCGCTACGGCAAAATCTCGCTGCCCAAGGGCAAGATGGAACCGGGCGAAACCGTGGAACAAACGGCCCTGCGCGAAATTTCGGAAGAAACCGGAATTCTAGGCAAGATCGTGTCCCCGATCGATCAGATCAAGTATCGGTACAGCCATGAGGCCAAAGGTCTTGTCGACAAAGAGGTCCATTATTACCTCGTCGAGGCCGTCGGCGGCAAGCTGCAGGCGCAGGTGGAGGAGATCCGCGGCGTGGAATGGTTCGAGCCGGCGGAAGCGTGGCGCAGGCAGAAGCAGTCCGGCTACAATAATAATGACCGGATTCTGGGCGGCGCGCTGCGGCTGCTGGGGTTCACGTTCATGGACGGCCATTAATACGGCACCGGAGCGCGCCCGGGCTGCGCCGCGTCAACCGGCCCGGAACCGGCGGAGCCGCGGGTGGTAGCAAATCGGCAGCGCGAGCAGCGAGCAGGCGATATTGAACATCGTCTGCGCGTGCGCGATCTGACTGGCGGGGGACGCGGTCAACCAGGCCGCGGCTTGCCCGAGCTGCGCCGTGAACGGGGCGAACATGGCGGCGCCGCCGACGTTCAGCAGCACGTGCGACCAGGCCACGAACCGGCCGGACGGCGTGCCCCCGATCGCGGCGATGACCGCGGTGACGCAGGTGCCGACGTTGGCGCCGAGCACGATGGCAATGCCGACTTCGACCGGCATGACGCCGGATTCGGCGAGACCCATCGCGATGCCGATGACGGCCGCGCCGCTGTGGATAATGGCCGTCAGCACCACGCCGGCCGCGAGTCCCCAGAGGACGCTCGATTCCGCATGGCGCAGGAAGGCTTCGAAGAACGGCGTCGATTGGACGGCCGGCGCGATCGACTGCATCAGCGCGATGCCGACGAGCAGCAGGGCGAAGCCGCCCGTGACGACGGCGCCGGTGCGCAGCGGAACGATCGCGCGCCCGATCCGCCGCATCGCGGCGCTGCTTCGGCCGAATTCCATTTCGCCGAAGAGCGCGGTCAGCAGCCAGAGTGCGAACGAGCAGCCGAGCAGCGGCAGGCCGAAGCGGCCCAGGTTCAAGCCGATCAGCTCCGTGGTCAGGCAGGTGCCGATATTCGTGCCGAGCACGATGCCGAGCGTGCGCGGGAACGTCAGCAGGCCGGCGTTGACCATGCCGATCGCCATCACCGTAACGGCCGTGCTGCTCTGCAGGACGGCCGTCGTCGCGGTTCCGACCAACAGTCCGTGCAGCGGCGTGGAGGTGAAACGTTCCAGGAGGCGGTGAAGGTTGCGGCCGACGCTACGATGCAGGGCGAGCTCCATCGTCCGCATGCCGGACAGGAATAAGGCGAAGCCGCCGAGCATCGGCAGCGCGATGGTAAACAGCATCATCGGGCAAGCTCCTTTACGGTGGATATGCGGCAAACGAAGGAAGGACGGCGTCTGGCTGATTCGACTATACGATTCGACGACGCGATACAATCCGGCGGTTTATCAGGTAACGATACATATGCGAACGGCGAGACAAGCATGACAAGCATTTCAGGGGCGAAAGAGGCGGAGGCAGAGATGGAACGCGCAAGAGCGGTATTGAAGAAAGAACGGAAAAAAAGAACGGAAGGCGGCCATCCGTGGATTTTCGCGAGCGAGATCGAGCGGATCGAAGGCGAAGGCGCGCCCGGCGGCCTGGTGGACGTCGTCAATCACCAGGGACGGTATTTGGCGACGGGCTATTGGAACCCTGCCTCGCAGATCGCGGTGCGCATCGTCGCCTACAGGCCGGTCGAAGCGATGGACGAAGCCTTTTTCGCGGAACGGTTCCGGCAATGCGAGCAGCACCGGCGGCGCTTCGTGAACGGCCGTGATTGCCGGCTCGTATACGGCGAAGCGGATTTTCTCCCGGGGCTCATCGTCGACCGGTTCGGCGGCGTGCTCGTCGTCCAGCTGCTGACGCTGGGGATGGAGGCTGCCCGGGACGCGCTCGTGGCGGCGCTCGTCGCCGTATTCGAGCCGGACGGCATCTACGAACGGAGCGACGTCTCCGTGCGCGCCCTCGAAGGGCTCGAGGAGCGGACCGGCGTGCTCTACGGAGAATGTCCGCGCATCGTGGAGATTACGGAAAACGGCCTCAAGCTGGAGGTCGACATCGTCGAAGGGCAGAAAACGGGCTACTTCTTCGACCAGCGCGAGAACCGCGCGTCGATCGCGCCGCTCATGACGGGCTGGGGCGCGCGCAGCGGCATCCGGCTCGTCGAGCAGCCCGCGGAGGAGCAAGCCGCGGAGGCCGACGATACCGGCACGATCGCCGAGCTGGAGGAGCGCCGGCTCGTGCCGGTCAACGCAAACGGCAAAGTCGTCACGTTCCCGTACTGGGACGGCGCGACGGTGCTGGAATGCTTCGCCCACACGGGCAGCTTCACGCTGCACGCGTGCAAATACGGGGCGAAGAAGGTGACGTGCCTCGACGTCTCCGCCCACGCCGTGGAGACGGCGAAGCGCAACGTCGCGCGCAACGGATTCTCGGACCGCGTCGAGTTCGTGGTCGCGGACGCATTCGCGTATTTGCGCGAGCAGGCGAAGGGCATCGAGGAGCGGTTGGAGCGGGGCAGGGCCGGCAGCGGCGCGAAGGTCGACACGTCGAAGCCGCTGAGCGGGGAGTCCGGCCGCAAGTGGGACGTCGTCATTCTCGACCCGCCGGCGTTCGCGAAGACGAAGCACGCGGTCGAAGGCGCGGTGAGAGGCTACAAGGACATCAACCTGCAGGGCATGAAGCTGGTGAACGAAGGCGGCTACCTCGTGACGGCCAGCTGCTCGTACCACATGCGGCCCGAGCTGTTCCTGGAGACGATCCAGGCGGCGGCGGCAGATGCCGGCAAAACGCTGCGGCTCATCGAATGGCGCGCGGCGGGCAAGGATCATCCGCAAATTCTCGGCGTGAACGAAGGCCACTATTTGAAGTTCGCCATCTTCGAAGTGCGGAGCAAGTAAGAGGCCGGCGGCGAGGAGCGGCATGAACCAGACAATCGATAACCGACCGAGCAAGAGCGGACCCCCGGGGCTTCCCCCGAGGGCCGCTCTTTTTTTTGCGCTCGCCGCGATATTCGGGCCAACCGGCGCCGAGCAGGATTTACCTGCGGCGGAATCGAACAAATATTCGCTTTTCGGGGTGAAAGGACCGCATCCGGTATGCTAGAATAGAACAACCGATAGTAGAATCGATTGCGAGAAAGAAGAGGTGGGCGCATGGCGCTTCGTTTTGTCCTCGGCCGTTCGGGCGCGGGGAAGACCCATCATTGCCTCTCGGCCATTACGAGCCGGATCCGGGAGCTGCCCGACGGCCCGCCGCTCGTCATGCTCGTGCCGGAGCAGGCGACCTTCCAAACGGAGTACGCGCTGCTCGGCAGGCCGGATTCGCCCTTGAAGGGGACGATCCGGGCGCAGGCCCTCAGCTTCCGGCGGCTGTCGTTCCGGGTCATGCAGGAGACCGGGGGAACGGCGCTGACGCCGATCGGCGAAGACGGCAAAAACATGCTGCTCTACAAAATCGTCTCCCGGCTGAAGGGCGAGCTGCAGCTGTTCCAGGGCAGCGAGAGCCAGCACGGGTTCATCGAACGGCTGGGCGAGCTGATGACGGAATGGAAGAGGTACGGCATCGACGCCGAGGCGCTGCGGGCGTTCGGGGAGCAAGGGCTCGCGGGGAGCCGCCATTCGCTGCTCGGGCGGAAGCTTGGCGACCTGCAGCTTATCGCAGACCGGCTGGAGCGGGAGCTTGCGGGCTTGTACATAGATGCGGAGGATTATTTGAGCTGGCTGGCGAGAGGGCTGCGCGAAGCGCCGTCGATGCGGGATTGCGAGATTTGGGTCGATGGCTTCCACGGCTTCACGCCGAAGGAGCTCGAGGCACTGGAAGCGCTCATGAAGCACGCGAAGCACATGACGGTCACGCTGTGCCTGGACAAGCATTACGGCATCGGGGACTTGCCGCACGAGCTGGATCTGTTCCGCCCGACGGCAGAGACGTTCCTGAAGCTTCGCGAGCTGGCGGCGAACAACGGCGTCGACGTCGAAGAGCCGCTGCTGCTGACGGACACGCCGTGGCGGTTCAAGGACGTTCCGATGCTCGCCCACGTCGAGCGGCATTACGGCCGCGGCGGCCGGACGCCGCTGCGGCTGCCGGAGGAGCAGCTGGCGGACGGGGAGATCTCCCTCCACGCCGCTTCCGGCCGGCGCGCCGAGGTGGAGGCCGCCGCCCGGGACATCGTCCGCCGGGTGCGCGACGAAGGGCTGCGCTACCGCGACCTCGCGGTAATGGTGCGCAACGCTCCGGATTACAACGACTACATCAAGGCGGTCTTCGCCGATTACGGCATCCCGTTCTTCCTCGATCAGAAGAACGCCGCGCTGCATCACCCGCTCGTCGAATTCGTCCGGTCCGCGCTCGAAATCGCGACGTACGGCTGGCGGTTCGAGGCGGTGTTCCGCTGCGTCAAGACGGAGCTGCTGCTGCCGGAAGACGGCAGCGTCACGCGGGAAACGTTCGACCTCCTGGAGAATTACGCCCTCGCGACGGGCATGAACGGCAACAAATGGCTGACGGCCAGCCAGTGGAAGCCGCTCGCGCGGGACACGCTGGAAGGCGAACCCGCCGAGGCGGGCGAACGCGAGCGCCGCGAATTCGAAGCGGTCATGGCCGCGCGCGAAGCCGTCGTGCCCGTCCTGCGCAAGTTCGTCCGCGAGCTGAAGAAGGCGCAGGACGTCCGGGGCATGTGCGAGGCGCTGTACCGGCTGCTGATGGCCGTCGACGCGCCTGACCGGCTGGAGCGCTGGAGCCGCAGGGAGTCCGCCGCGGGCAATCCGCTGCGCGCGCGGGAGCACCGGCAGCTGTGGGACGGCGTGATGGACCTGCTCGACCAGCTGACGGAGATGACAGGCGCGGAGGCGCTGCCCCTCGAGCTGTTCGCCGGCATGGTCGAGACCGGGCTCGAGAGTCTGAAGCTGGCTGCGGTGCCCCCATCGCTCGACCAGGTGCTGATCGGCAGCATCGACCGGACGCGTTCCGGCAACATTCTCGTCTGCTACCTGCTCGGCGCGAGCGACGGCGTCATGCCCCAGCGGATGCAGGAGGACGGCGTGCTGACGGAGCAGGAGCGGGAAACGATGGAGAGCGGCGGCCTCGTCATGGCGCCGGGCGTTCGCCGGAAGCTGCTGGACGAGCGGTTCATGATCTATAACGCGCTGACCACCGCGAGCCGGCATCTGTGGATCAGCTGGCCGCTGGCTGACGAAGAGGGCAAGAGCCTGCTGCCGTCCGAGGTCATCCGGCATGTGAAAGGGCTGTTTCCAGGGCTGGCGGAAACGGGCGCCGCCATGGAACCCGTATCGGGTATGTCCGCGGACGAGCAGCGCTCGTTCGTGGCGCATCCGGAACGGACGCTCTCGTACCTCGTGACGCAGCTGCGGGCATGGCGGCACGGGACGGCGATCGCCCCGCTGTGGTGGGAGACGTACAATTGGTTCGCCGCGCGGCCGGCATGGCAGGACAAGCTGCGCCGTCTCGCCGGCTCGCTGCACTACACAAACGAAGAGCCCGCGCTGTCCCGCGAGACGGCGGACCGGCTGTATGGCAAGCTGCTGCGAGGCAGCGTCTCCCGGATGGAGCGCTTCGTCTCCTGCCCATTCCAGCATTTCGCCATCCACGGGCTGCGGCTGCGCGAGCGGGCGCAGTACAAGCTGGCCGCGCCGGACATCGGGCAGCTGTTCCATGCCGCGCTCAGCCGGCTCACGGAGACGCTCGGCGACCGCTGGGGCTCCTTGACGCCGGAGGAGCTGCGCGAGCATTGCGCGGCGATCGTCGGCGAGCTGGCGGCGAGGCTGCAGTCGCAAATTCTGCTCAGCAGCAGCCGCCACCAGTACGTGGCGCGCAAGCTGCGCGATATTATCGGTCAGGCCGCGGTCATTCTCGGCGAACATGCGCGCCGGGCGCAGTTCCGCCCGGTCGGGCTCGAAATCGGCTTCGGGCCGGACGGGCCGCTGCCGCCGGTCACGATTCCGCTGTCGGACGGGCGGACGCTGGAAATGGCCGGCCGGATCGACCGCGTGGACGCCGCGCAGACGGCCGACGGCCTGCTGCTGCGCGTCATCGACTACAAGTCGAGCGCGAAGCAGCTCCGGCTAGAAGAGGTGGCGTACGGCATGGCACTGCAGATGCTGACGTACCTGGACGTGCTGCTGACGCACGCGCCGGAGTGGCTCGGCCAGCCGGCGAAGGCGGCGGGCGCGCTCTATTTCCACGTACACAACCCGATGCTGGCTTCCTCCAACGGCCTGCCGCCGGCGAAGGCGCGGGCGGAGATGCTGAAGCGGTTCAAGCTCAAGGGTCTCGTGCTCGCCGACGAAGAGACGGTCCGGCTGATGGACGGCGCGCTGACGGCGGGCTATTCCGAATTGCTGCCGCTCGCCTTGAAGCGGGACGGCGGGTTCTACAGCAGCTCTTCCGTCGTTTCGGAAGAGCAGTGGGGCACGCTGCGCCGTTCGGTTCGGGGCACGCTCCGCAAGATCGGCGACCGGATCGCGAGCGGCGACGTGTCGATCGCGCCTTACCGGCTGGGCGGCAAGACGCCGTGCGAGTTTTGCGATTATAAGCCGGTGTGCCAGTTCGATCCGCTGATCGAGGGCAACGGCTACAACAAGCTGCAGAAGACCGGCAAGGACGACGTATGGAAGCTGCTTTCGGCCGGGGACGAGCAGGCGGAAGAAGCGAAACGGGAAATGAACGATGCCGCGGGCAACGCCCAGACGGAAGGGAAGGGGGATGACGGAGCATGACGACGGCGCAAACGATGCCGGCCAAACCGGCCGGAAGCACATGGACGGACGATCAATGGCGCGCCATCGTGACGGGCGGGAGCAACATCCTCGTCGCCGCGGCGGCGGGCTCCGGCAAGACGGCCGTGCTCGTCGAGCGGATCATCCGCAAAATCGCGAACGACACGGACGTCGACCGGCTGCTCGTCGCGACGTTCACGAAGGCGGCCGCAGCCGAGATGAAGGAGCGGATCCGGATCGCGCTCGAGAAGGAGCTGGACAAGCGACCGGATTCCGATCATCTGCGCAGGCAGCTCGCCCTGATGGGCCGGGCGTCCATCACGACGCTCCATTCCTTCTGCCTCGACGTGATCCGGCGGTACTATTCGCTGATCGGACTCGATCCCGGCTTTCGGATCGCCAACGAGACGGAGGCGGAGCTGCTGCGCATGGACGTGCTGGACGAGCTGTTCGAGGAGCGCTACGCGGCGGCGGAACGGAACGTCGCGGAAGGGGCGGACTTCCTCGCGCTCGCGGACCGGTTCGGCGGCGAACGCGGCGACGAGCCGCTGTACGCGCTCGTGCTGAAGCTGTACGACTTCGCCCGGAGCCATCCGTGGCCGAACGCGTGGCTGCGGCAGACCGCGGCTTCCTTCCGCGTCCGGGACGCGGCGGAGCTGGGGCGCACGGAATGGGTAGCGAGCCTCGGCGCCGTCGTCGCGCTGACGCTGCAGGGCGCGGAGAGCTTGCTGGAGCAGGCGCTCGATATTGCGCGGCAGCCGGCGGGACCGGACGCGTACGCCGCTACTTTCGATGACGACCTGGCGGTCGTCCGCGCCTTGCGCACCCGCGTGGAGCGCGAACCGTGGGAAACGTGGCACGAGGCGTTCGCGGCGGCGGGCTTCGGCAAGCTGAAGAGCCAGCGCGGTGACGCAGACAAAGGGCTGCAGGAGCAGGCCAAGGACCTGCGGGAACGGGCCAAGGACCTGATCGGCAGCCTGAACGATGAGCTGTTCGTTCGGACAGCGGACCAGTTCGCGGCGGAGCTGCTGGAATCGGCGCCTTATATGGAGACGCTCGCCGGCCTCGTCGAGCTGTTCGGCGAACGGTTCGAAGCGGCCAAGCTGGAGAAGGGTCTGATCGACTTCGGCGACATGGAGCATTACTGCCTGCGAATCCTGCGGGACCCGGCTTCGACGCCGGAGCGGCTGCTGCCGTCACCGGCGGCCCTGGAGTACCGCCAGCAGTTCGAGGAGATTCTGCTTGACGAGTATCAGGACACGAACATGGTGCAGGAAGCGATCGTCTCGCTGATCGGCCGGCCGGGCCGAGGCAACCGTTTCATGGTCGGCGACGTGAAGCAGAGCATCTACCGGTTCCGCTTGGCGGAGCCGGGACTGTTCTTAAGCAAATACAAGTCGTTCGTTCCGGCTGAGGAAGCGTCTACACCGTCGGTTGATGGCGGCGCGGCCGCGGTCAAGGCGCCGCGAAGCCGCGAAGCGATCTTGCTGCCGGCGCGCGCGGCAGAACCGGCCGGCGAATCGTCCGGCGAAGCGCTGCTGCCGGCGCTCGCGGAAGTCGCCGCCGGGTCGGAGCCGGACGGCGATGAGCCGGCCTACGGCGTTCGCATCGACCTGGCGCGGAATTTCCGCAGCCGGCAGGAAGTCGTGGACGGCGTCAACGAGGTGTTCCGGGCCATCATGCGCGAGAAGGCGGCAGAAATGGATTACGACGCGCGCGCGGAGCTCGTCTGCGGCGCCTCGTACCCGCCGTCCGACGACGGCGGCTCGCCGAAGCGGTACGCGGTGGAATTCGCCGTGCTGGACCGCGGCGGCGACGACGGCGAGGAGCGAAGCGGCGCGGCGGCCGAAGGCGAAGCCGCGGAAACAGGCGAGGCGCCGGCCGACAGCGCGGAGGACCTCCAGACGGTCCAGCTGGAAGCGCGCTGGATCGCGAGCCGGATTCTCCGGCTGAAAGGAGCCGCGGCGGACAACGGCATGACGGAGGAACCGTTCCTTGTCTACGACGGCAGGAAAGGACGCAAGCGGCCGCTCGAATGGCGGGACATCGTCATCCTGCTGCGCGCGGACAAGCAGTGGGCGCCGGTCATCATCGAGGAGCTGCAGCAGCACGGCATACCGGCTTACGCCGAGCTGAGCAGCGGGTACTTCGAGGCGACCGAGGTGGAGACGATGCTGTCGCTGCTGCGCGTCATCGATAATCCGTACCAGGACATTCCGCTCGCGGGCGCGCTGCGTTCGCCGATCGTCGGCCTGTCCGGGGAGGAGCTGGCGCTGATCCGCATCGCCGGCGGACGCGCGCCGTATTTCGAGGCGGTCCGGACGGCGGAGGCCGATTCGTCCGTACCGGAAGAGACGCGGGCGAAGCTTAGCCGCTTCCTGGAGGCGCTCGAGACGTGGCGCGGCGAAGCCCGCCAAGGCTCGCTCGCGGATCTGCTGTGGCGGATCTACCGGGAGACGGGCTATTACGATCTGGTCGGCGGGATGACCGGCGGACTGCAGCGGCAGGCCAACCTGCGCGCGCTGCACGACCGGGCCCGCCAATACGAGGCGACGACGCTGCGGGGGCTGTTCCGCTTCCTCCGGTTCATCGACCGGATGCGGGACAGCGGCGGCGATCTCGGGACCGCCCGGGCGCTCGGCGAGCAGGAGGACGTCGTGCGCATCATGTCCATCCACAAGAGCAAAGGGCTGGAGTTTCCGGTCGTCTTCGCGGCCGGCCTCGGCAAGACGTTCAACCGGCGTGACTTGAACAGCCCGTTCCTCATGCACAAGCAGCTGGGCTTCGGCCCCCGCTACGTGGACACGGATCTGAGGGTAACCTACCCGACCTTGCCGTATTTGGCGATCCGCCACCGGCTCGGCATGGAATCGCTGGCGGAGGAGATGCGGATTCTGTACGTCGCGCTCACGCGGCCGAAGGAAAAAATGTTCCTCGTCGGCACGGTCGCCGACGCGGCTAAGCAGCTGCAGCGCTGGCAGTCCGCGCTGGACGCGAACGGGCGGCTGCCGGATTTCCGCATCGCGGGCGCGGCGCGGTTCCTCGATTGGCTCGGTCCGCTCGCCATGAGCGCGGGCCTTCCGCTGTCGGCCGGGACTGCCGGGCAGGCGGAGACCGCGCTCGAGGCGGTATCGGATGCGCCGATGGGCGCGCTGGCCGGCGGTCGGAACGACGCGTCCGTCATCGCAGCGGAGCCCATGGTAGGCGGCGAGGGTACGCTCCGGTCGCATGAACAGGGAGCGCGAGCGGAAGAGGAGGCCGGCGAGACGGCCTCGCGCTTGCCGTCCTCCGGGCCGCGTCCGCCCATGCTGGAAAGCGAGGGGCGTCCCGCCCCGGCCGTTGGCGCGGATCGCGTCGTCGTGCCGTTCGGCACATGGCGGACGTCGGTCGTCCCCGCGGGCTTGCTCGGCTTGGAAGCCGCGGCCGGCGCGGAGGCCGACGACGCGGCGCTGGCGGCTTATGAGGCGCGCATGCTCGCGGTTCAGCATCTCGCGCCCGTCGACGACGAGGCCGAACCGGCCGAAGCGGCCGAGATCGCCCGGCGGCTCGGCTGGACGTACCCGTTCGCCTCGGCGTCGTCCACGGCCGCCAAAACGTCGGTGACGGAGATGAAGCGGCTCCATGCCGAATGGAACCAGGACGAGGACGCGCTGCTGCTGCCGGAAGCGGCCGGTGAGGACGGCATGGCCGGAATGGCCGGAATGGCCGGCCTGGATGGCACTGCGCCGTTGCCTGCGGAGCCTCTCGGGGACGAGTCGTTCGGGGCCATTGCTGAAGACGGTCGGTTAGGAGAAAGTACCGCGCGCGAAGCGCCGCCTGCAGTGAACGATGCCGGCGGTCTGGAGCAGCTCAGCTTCGACTTCGGTGCGTCAGCGGCGGCCGAAGCGGCGCACGACCCGGCGGACGTCCGCGCGGCGAACGCGAAGCGCGCGGGCGGAACGGCCAGCCAAGGAGCAGGCGGCGGGGAAATGACGTTCCGGCTGCGCCGGCCGCGGTTTATGGAAGAAGCGTCGCTCACGGCCGCGGAACGGGGGACGGTCAGCCACCTCGTCATGCAGCATATTCCGCTGGACGGGGCAGACGGCGTGACGGAGGCGACGGTCGCCGACACGATCGCGAGTCTCGTGGAGCGGCGCATGCTGACGGCGCAGCAGGCCGAAGCCGTGGACGCGGCGGGCGCGGCGGCCTTCTTCGGCGAAGAGGTCGGGCGCCGGCTGCTGGCCGCGTCGTGGGTGCGCCGGGAGACGCCGTTCAGCTGCACGCTGCCGGCTTCTCGCGTGTACCCGGACCTGCCGTCCGGCGTCGCGAACGAGCCGGTGCTCATCCAAGGCGTGATCGACTGTCTGTTCAAGGATGAACACGGGCTCGTGCTGCTTGATTACAAGACGGACCGCGTCCGTCTCGGCAAGTGGAAGGAAGCGGCGGAACGCCATCGTTTCCAGCTGACGCTCTACGCGGAGGCGATCGCGTCCGCCATCGGCGTCAAGGTTGACGAGTGCTACGTGTTTTTCCTGGACGGGGGCAAGTCCGTTAAGCTGTTTTAATTCATGGGACGGGGGAACGAACAATCATGCGAATATTGCATACGGCCGATTGGCACTTCGGGCGGACGCTCGAAGGCCGGAGCCGGCTGGAGGAACAGGCGGCCTTCGTCGACGAGCTGGCGGCGCTGGCGAACGACGAAGCGATCGACCTCATCCTGCTCGCCGGCGACGTGTACGACTCCGTCAATCCGCCCGCGGCGGCGGAAGCGTTGTTTTACGAGGCCGTCGCGCGCCTCGCGGACGGCGGCAGGCGGACGATCGCCGTCATCGCCGGCAACCACGACCATCCCGACCGGGTGGCGGCGTCGGCGCCGCTGGCCGCGCGCAGCGGCATCCGGCTCGTCGGCATGCCGACGGACTGGCCGCTCGTCGTCGACGTGGCCCGCACCGGGGAGCAGGCGGTCATCGCCGCGCTGCCGTACCCGTCGGAGTCCCGCTTGCGGGAGCTGCTGAGCGAAGAGACGGACGAAGGTTTACTCCGCAGCGCCTATTCGGAACGGGTCGGACGGCTGATGGCCGGACTCGGCTCGGCGTTCCGCCCCGATACCGTCAATTTGGCGATGAGCCACATCTACGTGCTGGGCGGTCTGGAAACGGACTCGGAGCGTCCGATCCAGATCGGCGGCGCGTATACGGTGGATCCGTCCGCGCTGCGGATCGGCGCGCAGTACGTAGCCCTCGGCCATTTGCACCGGCCGCAGCGCGTGGCGGGAGACGAGACGATGCGCTACAGCGGTTCGCCGCTTGCCTACAGCTTCTCGGAAGCGGGACAAGCCAAGTCGGTCGTCGTCTTCGACGCGAAGCCCGGCGCGGCCGTCGAACCGCGGGAAGTGCTGCTCGGCTGCGGCCGCCCGGTCGTCAAGTGGAACGCGAAGGGCGGCATCGCCGAGGTGACGGGCTGGCTCGAGGAGGGCCGGGACGCCCGGGCTTGGATCGACCTCAGCATCCATATGACGGACGCCATGACGCTGCAGCATATTCAGCAGCTGCGCCGCATGCACGACGGACTCGTACATATCCGGCCGGTTTATCCGGAGACGGCGGAGGCGATGGCGCTCGACGAGCGAGCGCGGGAGCAACTGCCGGCCGAGGAGTTGTTCCGCCGCTTCTTCTCGCGCCAAACCGGCGGCGGGGACCCGGACGAGGAGACGGTGCGGCTGTTCCTGGAGCTGATCGCCGAAGAGGACGACGCGCCGGACGCCGGCGAAGGGGAAGCGGCCGGCGCGGCGCAAGCGGGAGGTGAGCGGGCATGAAGCCGATCTTGTTGAAATTAAGCGGCTTGCAGAGCTACCGCGAAGCGCAGGAGGTCGATTTCGAGCGGCTGTGCGAAGCGGGCGTGTTCGGCATCTTCGGGCCGACGGGCAGCGGCAAGTCGAGCATATTGGACGCCGTGACGCTGGCGCTCTACGGCAAGGTGGAGCGCGCCGCGGGCGGCACGCAGGGTATCATGAACCAAGCGGAGAAGACGCTGGCCGTCGCGTTCACCTTTGATTTGGCCGGAGGCGGGGAGCGGAAGCGGTACCGCGTCGAGCGCCAGTTTAAGCGCGGCGGGGACGTATCCGTCAGCAATACGCTGAGCCGCTTCGTGGAAGTGACGGACGCCGGCGACGTGGTCGTCGCGGACAAGCTCGCGGACGTGACCCGCTGCGTCGAGGAGCGGATCGGGCTCAACATGCAGGACTTCACGCGGGCGGTCGTGCTCCCGCAAGGGAAGTTCGCGGAGTTTCTGTCGCTGACCGGCAAGGAACGCCGCTCCATGCTGCAGCGCTTGTTCCGTCTCGAGCGGTTCGGCGACGGACTGGCGCTGAAGCTCAGCCAGCGGCTGAAGACGGCGGAGGCCGCGCTTCAGGAAGCGGCCGCTGAGCAGCTCGGCCTCGGCGACGCGTCGGCCGCCGCGGTGGAAGCGGCCGAGGCGCGCTACCGCGAAGCGGCGGCCTTGGCCGCGGAGGCGCGCGCCGCGCTCGCGGAAGCGGAGCGGCTGCACGCGGAGCGCGCGCAGGTGCGCGAGCGGCTGCTGGCGCTGCGCGAGAAGGAGGCGAAGCACGCGCAGCTGCTCGCCGACGCGCCGCGGGTCGCGGCGCTCGAGCGGGAGCTGCGGAGCCTCGCGGCGGCCGAGCGGCTGCTGCC
>NZ_JBHSHY010000026.1:0-66722 GCF_042653205.1 Paenibacillus sp. GCM10023250
GCCGGGGCGCGCGCGGGCGCGCAGGCGCGGGACGCGCGGGGCGCACGGGCGCGCGGGGCGCGCGATGGCCCGCGGCGCGCTTCCCGTGCAGGCACAGCTCTTGCGCAGGCCTGGAGCGGCTGGTTCCGCCGTAGCGCGGGCACGGCCCTTGCTCGGGGCCAAGCAGACGGTTCCGCGCATGGGCGACAGCCTTAGTTCGACAAGCGGCGAGATTCGCGAGCTTTTGAGCGACGGCGGCGGCGAGGGCGAGTACTGTGGCCAAACCGCGAACTTTCGCGGCCACCAGAGCCGTTATTTGTGCGAAAATGGGCTTTCCGCCACTTGAGCGGCCACACGTTCCGCTATTGAACCCTAACGCGGCATAATTGCTCGCCAAACAAGCCAATAAGCGCTCCTGTGGCCGCGAAACGAGAATTTTACGTCAATTCGCCAAAATAGCGGCTCCCCTGTCCGCATGGCAGCGTATGCTCCCCCCCTCCCAACCGCCTGAACACCTACCCGCCCGCCCCCTCTCCCCTCATACCCACCAAAAACGCGATCGTCCTGCTCGGCCCCCACGCTAACTAACTTTTTTGAGCGCGACGGCGCTTGCGATTGCCGCAGTCTGAGGCAGGCCGCTTGCGAAGCGTTCGGTTCACCCCCATCGCTGCCACGGACGTTTGCTAGCTATATAGTGCCCGCCACTTCCCGCCGCCTCCCTCGACACGCAGAAAACGTGCGCAACCTCGACTTTTGGCGGACACACATACCGCTATTTGGCCCATTTGCCGTGTTTCTGCGATTTCGCGGCCAGGAGAACCGCTATTTGGCCAAATCCGGGTCAATTAGCGGCATAGCTAACCAAATAGCGGCGCCTGTGGCCGCCAAAGTTCAGAAATCGCTGGATTCGCGCGAATAACGGATCTCCTGTCCGCTCATACGGCGTCCCGTTTCTGTGTGCGGTCTGCCGCCACGTTGACCGCACCACGTACCGGCAACCACACCACCCCAGCCAGCCACCACAAAAAAAGGCGCCCCGAGAGCCGGTTTTAACCGGCTTCCGGGACACCTATTTCACGCAAATGCTTCATCCGCTGCCTCGGCTGCCGCCTTGACCGCGTCTCGTCAGCCACGGCAGCCTCATCCGGCGCCCACGGGCTTCAAGCCACGCCAGCCTCAATCGGCACGCGACCCACGCCCGATCACGACCTTCAATCCGCACCAGCCTCAATCGGCACGACACCGGCGCCCGATCACGACCTTCAATACGCGCCAGCCTCAATCGGCACGCCACCGGCGCCCGATCACGACCTTCAATCCGCACCAGCCACAATCCGCACGCCGCCGGCGCCCGATCACGAGCTTCAATCCGCGCCGGCCAAATCGGCGCGCGCTGGCGCGCAACCAGCGCCCAATCGCGCCCAACCGCGCCTTACACCCGCTCGAACAGCCCCTGCTTCTGATCCTCGATCGCCATCGCGCGGACTTCGAAATGCTTCTTCTTCCCCGTCGCCGTGTACGGCAGCTCGTCGATGAACCGGTAGAACCGCGGCCGCTTGTATGTGGCCAGCATGAGGTGCTCGCTGCAGTACTTGCCGAGCTCCTTCGCCGTCAGCGACGGATCCGACTTGATGATGTACGCGACGACGGATTCGCCGCGCAGCTCGTCCGGCACGCCGACGACGACCGCCTCCTGCACCTTCGGATGCTGGTTCAGGATTTCCTCAACCTGGACCGGGTGGATATTTTCGCCCGAGGAGAGGATCATGTCGTTCTTGCGGCCGACGACGGTGACGAATTCGTTCTCGTCCCACGTGCCCATGTCGCCGATGTAGATCCAGCCCTTATAGAACACTTTGCGGCTCTCGGCTTCCTTGTTGACGTACGTATAGGCCGTCTTGCCGACCGACCGCACGATGATCTCGCCGACCTCCTTGCCGTCCCGCGCGACGACGTCGTCCGGCTCCGCTTTGCGGTCGGGGTAAATCTTCACCACCGCCACGTCGTCGTCCGTGCAGGAGCGGCCCGCCGATCCGGCCATGTCCGGCAGGTCGAACGGGCGCAGGAACGTGTTCCAGAACGCCTCCGTCGTGCCGTAGCCATTGAAAATATTCGGCGTCAGCGTCTCCTGGTACTTGATGCAGTCTTCCTTCTCGAGCGGCGCGCCCATCGTCACGATGCCCTTCAGCCCGCTCAGGTCGGACGGATGCTTCAGCTGCTGCTGATACAGCATCTTCAGCATCGGCGGCGCGCCGATCACGAACGTCAGTCCGTATTCCGGGATGTACTCCAGCACGGTCTTCGGGTTGAAGTGGCGCAGAATCACGACCTCGCCGCCGACGAACAGCGTCGGGTTCGGACCGCCGGCATGCAGGCCGCCGCGGTGGAACCACGGGCTCATGTTCATCGTCCGGTCCATCGGCGTCAGCGGAAAATGCATCGCGACGTCGTGGGCCGACAGCACGTCGTTCACGTTGTTCAGCGGCACGCCCTTCGGCTGTCCCGTCGTGCCGGACGTGTACAGCCGCGTGTTTTCCTCATAGATGTGCTTCGGCGCGAGCGGCGGGTTGTCCTCGGAACGGTCCCGGACATAGTCCGCGTACGTCACGTGGCCCTCCGGCGCCTCGTTCTGCCCGGTAAAATCGACCATGATGATCCGCTTCGGCCGATGCTCCGCCATGGCGAGCGCCTGCAGCGCCGTCTCGCGAAACTCGCCGTCGTACACGAACGCCGCCGGCTTGCTGTCGTCGAGGATGAACGCCGTCTCCCCCGGCGAGAGGCGGAAATTGATCGGATTGTTGATCGCGCCGATCTTCTGCGGCGCCAGGAAGCTGAAGACGAACTCGGCCGAGTTCGGCAGCTGGTACGTGACGACCTCGCCGTGTCCGATTCCGTCCGCCGCGAGCGCGTGGGCGAACCGGTTCGCCTCGCGGTTCAGCTCCGCGTATGTCCACCGAAGCCCGCGCAGCGGGTCCGTCAGCGCGGGACGATTCGCAAACCGGTGGGTATTGCGCAGAAATCCGTTCAGATACGTGAACGAATGCTCGAACGTCTCCTTGAACATGCCAACGTCGTAAGTTAAATTGTGCTCCATTTCCATGCGGTCCATGTCTTCCTCCACCCTTTCGGTCATATGCGATCGTCCCTGCCTATCGTCCGTCGTACGCCCCGACGATCAAGGAGGCGTTTTGCCCGCCGAAGCCGAAGGAATTGGACATCGCGCGCCGTACGGTCGCCTGCCGTGCCACGTTCGGCACGCAGTCCAAATCGCATTCCGGATCGGGGGTCTCGTAGTTCAGCGTCGGCGGCAGCACGCCCTCGCGGATCGCCTGGATGCAGGTGATCAGCTCCGTCACGCCGCCGGCGCCCATCAGATGCCCGGTCGCACCCTTGATCGAGCTGACGGGCACGCCCCCGGCGCGCTCGCCGAACACGGTGTTGAGCGCCCGTGTCTCGATGCGGTCGCCGAGCGGCGTGGACGTGCCGTGCGCGTTCACGTAATCGATGTCCGCCGGCGTCAGCCCGGCGCGCTCGAGCGCGAGCCGCATGCAGTCGATCTCGCCGCGGCCGTTCGGCTCGGACGACGTGACGTGGTACGCGTCCGTCGTATTCGCGTAGCCGAGCAGCTCGGCATAGACGTGCGCGCCTCGGCGCTCCGCGGCATCCACCGTCTCCAGCACGACCGCGCCGCCGCCCTCGCCCATGACGAAGCCGTCGCGGTTCAGGTCGAACGGCCGGCTCGCCCGCGCGGGATCCGCGTTGCGCGTCGACAGCGCGCGGCTGGCCGCGAGGCCCGCGTCCATGAGCGCGCACAGGATCGACTCCGCGCCGACGGCCACGACGGCGTCGGCCTGGCCCGACTGCAGCAGCATGGCGCCGAGGCCGACGGCGTCCGCGCCCGAGGAGCAGGCCGTGTTCAGCGTGTAGCCCGGCCCGCGAAAATCATGCGCGATCCCGATATGCGCTGCCGCGATGTTGCCGAGCATCTTGGTCACGAGATGCGGGCTCACCCGGTAGCTGCCGCTCCGGGTAGCCGCCTCCTGCGCCTGCGTCGCCGTGAAGATGCCCGCGAGCGCGGTGCCTAGCACGACGGCGACCCGTTCCGGCCGCGCCTGGATGCGGCTCTGCGCCAGCGCCTCCTCGGCGGCGATCAACGCGAACTGCATGAAAATATCGGTTTGCTGCGCGAGCTTGCGCGGCATGTAGTCAGCCGGATCGAACGGCTTCACCTCGGCCGCGATCCGCACCGGCAGCTGTTCCGCGTCGAAGCGCTCGATGGCGCCGATGCCGCTGCGGCCTGCCTTCAGGCCGCTCCAATACGCCTCGACGCCGATGCCGAGCGGCGTGACGGCCCCCATGCCCGTCACGGCAATGCGTGCTTGATTGCTTGTCATCTTACTTCACTGTCCTTTCTCCGCCCGGGCGTCCGCTTCGCCCAAGGCCGGCCAATTGGCCGTCAGTCGATCCCACAGCCGCGGATGCCGCCGCTTCAGGTTGAACGGGGCGCCGTCGTCGCCGACGTACGCGTGCGCCGTAGCGCCTTCGGCCGCCAGCGTGCCGTCCTGCTTGAAGACCCGGTAGCCGAACGCGAGCCGGGAACGCGTCAACTCCGTCAAGGACGTATGCACCGCGATCCGCTCCTCGGGCTTCAGCATCTTTTTGTAGCTGCAGTCCGCCTTCAAGCAGACGAGCGAGATGCCCGCCCGATGAAAATCATCCATATATGGAAACCCCTGCTCCGCCATCAGACCCATGCGCGCATTCGTGAACCAGTCGAACGTCTTGGCGTAATAGGAGATTCCGGCTGCGTCGCAATCCCCCCACGTCACCGTCATGTCGTACACGTAATCGGGACGGAATTCGGTCATGCCATGCCCTCCGTTCTAAGATGTAATCTTTACCAGCTTTCCCGTCCGATCGGCCGTTCAAGCGCTTCGCGCCGGCCAATTCGTCCGGGAGGACGACAAAAAAGCGCAACAATGCGCTTTTTGCCCGTCCCTATTTATCTAATTCGCAGGCGGATCGCAGAATCCTGCCAGCATCCTAAATTTTTTATAGCTTCTTACTTTTTGTGCATCTTAAACTCTAGAAACAGCTCGTTGTAGTGCGACAGCATCTTCTTCCCTAGATTCCGGTATACCTCCAGCTTCGAGGTCAGCTCCGGATCCGGGTAAAACTGCTTGTCCCCCGAGATGTCCTCCGGCAAATACCGCATGGCGCCTTTGTTCGGCGTGGCGTAGCCGACGTATTCGGCATTCTGCGCGGCATGCTTCGGATCGAGCAT
Organism: Paenibacillus sp. GCM10023250; assembly: GCF_042653205.1. Lineage (NCBI taxonomy): Bacteria > Bacillati > Bacillota > Bacilli > Caryophanales > Paenibacillaceae > Paenibacillus > Paenibacillus sp. GCM10023250. The sequence goes on from NZ_JBHSHY010000026.1 coordinate 5,264, forward strand.
GAAGTTGATGAACGCGTGCGCGCCCTCGACGTTCTTGGCCGTCTTGGGGATGACCATGTTGTCGAACCACAGGTTGGAGCCTTCCTCCGGTACGACGTAGTCGAGCTTGTCGTTGGCGTCCATGATCTCCGAGGCGTCGCCGGACCAGACGACCCCGACCGCCGCTTCCTCGTTCGCGAGCAGCATCTTGATCTCGTCGCCGACGATCGCCTTCACGTTCGGCGTCAGCTCGCCCAGCTTCGCCTTCACCTGCTGGAGATGGTCTTCGTTGGTGTCGTTCAGCGAGTAATGCAGGCTGTTCAGCCCGAAGCCAATGACCTCGCGCGCGCCGTCCACGAGCAGGATCTGATTGCGCAAGGCCGGGTCCCACAGGTCGTTCCAGCTCTTGAACGTCCGCCCGCCGAGCAGGTCCGCGTTGTAGACGATGCCGACCGTGCCCCAGAAGTACGGGATGGAATATTCGTTGTCCGGGTCGAACGACAGGTTCATGAACCGCGGGTCGACGTATTTCAGATTGGGCAGCTTCGCCTTGTCGATCGGCAGCAGCAGATGTTCTTGCTTCATCTTGTCGATCGCGTATTCGGAAGGGACGCTGATGTCGAAGGTCGTGCCGCCCTGCTCGATCTTGGTCATCATCGCCTCGTTGGAATCGAACGTCTGGTAGATGACCTTGAGGCCGGATTCCTTCTCGAATTCGGCGATCAGCTCGGGGTCGATGTAATCGCCCCAGTTGTAGATCGTCAGCGTGTTCGCGCCGGAGAGGCCCTGGGACGAATTGAGCGCCGAGGCGCCATACTGGAGGGCGAAGCCGAGCGCGATTACGGCGATCAGCATGCGCAGCAGCTGGTTCATTTGTTCGGCAGCCCCCATTCCGCGGCGCGGCCGCGACGGCCGGCCGGTCCCGCTTGCCCGCGGCGGCTGATGACGTAGTAGCCGGCGACGAGCGCCAGCGTGAACAGGAAGATGAGCGTCGACAGTGCGTTGATCGACAGCGACACGCCCTGTCTAGCGCGCGAGTAGATCTCGACCGACAGCGTCGTGAAGCCGTTGCCCGTGACGAAGAACGTCACCGCGAAATCGTCGAGCGAATAGGTCAGCGCCATGAAGAAGCCGGCGAAGATGCCGGACTTGATGAACGGCAGCACGACCTTGGTCAGCACGTCCCATTCCGTCGCGCCGAGGTCGCGCGCGGCGTCGAGCAGTGACGGGCTCATTTCCTTCAGCCGCGGCAGCACCATGATGACGACGATCGGCACGCTGAACGCGATGTGCGAGATGAGCACGGACGCGAAGCCGAGCTTGATGCCGAGCATCGTGAAGAAGATCAGGAACGACGCCCCGATGATGACGTCCGGGCTGACGATCAGCACGTTATTCAGCGACAGCAGCGCGTTCTGCCGCCGCATCCGGCGCGTCCGGTGAATCGCGATCGCGCCGATGACGCCGAGGATCGTCGAGATCGCCGACGAGAACAGCGCGATGACGACCGTGTTCAGCACGATGACGAGCAGCCGCGTGTCCGCGAACACTTCCCGGTACCAGTGCCAGGTGAAGCCTTCGAAGCCGTGCATCGTTTCCCCGCTGTTGAAGGAGTAATAGCCCAGGTACAGGATCGGCGCGTACAGAATCAGGAACACGAGCCACAGATACAGGTTGGACGGATTGAATCTGAATGAGGTTCGCTCTCGCATGACCCGTTACCTCCTCGCCCGGACGCGGTTGCCGGTCAATGCCATGATGATGACCATCGCCAGGATGAGAAAGACCGCGATGGTCGCCCCCATGCCCCAGTCCTGCGTCACGAGAAAATGCTGCTCGATCGCCGTGCCGAGCGTGATGACCCGGCTGCCCGCGATGAGGCGCGTGATCATGAAGAGCGACAGCGCCGGGATGAACACCGCCTGGCAGCCGGACTTCACGCCGCTTAGCGTGAGCGGGAACACGACGCGCCGGAACGTCGTCCACGTCGAAGCGCCGAGGTCGCGCGAGGCGTCGAGCAGCGACGGGTTCAGCTCCTCCAGCGCGTTGAACACGGGCAGAATCATGAACGGGATGAAGATGTAGACCGACACGAACACGAAGCTGAAGTCCGTGAACAAAATTTGCTGCCGCCCGATGCCGAGCGTCTCCAATATCGCATTCGCCGCGCCGTACGTGCCGAACAGGCCGATGAACGCATACGTCTTAAGCAGCAGGTTGATCCAGCTCGGCAGAATGAGCAGCAGCAGCCACAGCTGCTTATGCTTCGTCCGGGTAAGCAGGTACGCCGCCGGATAGCCGACGAGCAGCGAGAACGCCGTGATGAGGAAGGCGTACCAGAACGAGCTGAACGTCATCCGCATGTAGACGGGCGTGAAGAAATGGGCGTAGTTCGACAACGTGAAGGCGCCCTCCACGTCGAACAGCGAATCGTAGACGATCAGCGCGATCGGCGCGAAGACGAACAGCAGCATCCAGAGCAAGTACGGCACGAGGTAGACGTTGCGCGCGCGGGACGGCGCGGCGCCCTGCGCCCGCGTTTCCGCCGCCGCCCTCACGAGTACGCCTCCAGCCGCTTGTCGAATTCCTCTTCCGTCTCGTTATAGCGCATGACGTGGATCGCTTCGGGGTCGAACGTCAGGCCGATCGCCTCGCCGACCTCCGCCTTGCGGGTGGAATGCACGAGCCAGCGGTTGCCGGAATCGTCGGCGCATTGGATCTCGTAATGCACGCCGCGGAACAGCTGCGTCTCGACGCGCACCTCCAGCTTGCCTTCGCCGGAACGCGTAATCTCCAGATCCTCCGGGCGGATGACGATGTCGACCGGCTCGTTCGGCTGCAGCCCCCTGTCGACGCAGGCGAACGATTTGCCCGCGAACTCCACGAGGCAGTCCTTCGTCATCCGGCCGGCTACGATGTTGGATTCCCCGATGAAATCGGCCACGAACCGGTTGATCGGCTCGTCGTAGATGTCCGTCGGCGTGCCGCTCTGCTGGATGATGCCGTTGTTCAGGACGAAGATCTCGTCCGACATCGCGAGCGCTTCCTCCTGGTCATGCGTGACGAAGATGAACGTGATGCCGAGGCGGCGCTGCAGCTCGCGCAGCTCGACCTGCATTTCGGTCCGGAGCTTCAGGTCGAGCGCCGACAGCGGCTCGTCGAGCAGGATGATCTCCGGCCGGTTGACGATGGCCCGGGCGATGGCGACGCGCTGCCGCTGCCCGCCGGACATCTCGTGAATCTCGCGGTTCTCGTAGCCGGCCAGGTTGACGAAGCGCAGCGCCTCCAGCACCTTCTCCTTGATCTCGGCTTGCTTCAGCTTCTTGATGCGCAGGCCGAACGCTACATTCTCGAACACGTTCAGATGCGGGAACAGCGCGTAATCCTGAAACACCGTGTTCACCTGCCGCTTGTTGGCGGGCACGCGGTTGATCACCTTACCGTGAAAATAAATGTCGCCCCGCGTCGGCTCCGTAAAGCCGGCGATCAGCCGCAGGATCGTCGTCTTGCCGCAGCCCGACGGGCCCAGCAGCGTGTAAAACTTGCCGCGCTCCATGTCGAAGCTGACGTTCTTGAGGACGGCTTCGTCGCCCTCGTACTGCTTTGTGACGCCCCGGAACGATATGATCGTCCCCGGGCTGCCCGGTCCGTTCATCCTCGCGATCCCTCCTCTATGCTCATAATGATGCCAAATCATGCCGTTAACGCTTTCTTGGATAGTATAACCAACGCCCCGCGGGCATGAAGCGTTTTCTATGCTATGGCCTCAAGCCCCCGCCAAAATCTTCCCGTTCGCGTCCGCCGCCCGCACGACGAAGCTGCCGACGTCCTTCCCGCCCAGTTCCTTCGCCGCGATGGCGTACTTCCCGCCGACCTCCAGCTCGACATAGACCGTCGACGCGCCCTTCACGTCCGCGGCATTGGCGGGATGCTCGAGCGTATCGTTGCTGATGATGACGGTCTTGACCGCCGGGTCGAGCGACTCCGCGGCGAAGACGACGCCGATCTTGCCGTCCGCCTCGCCCGCGCCGGCCGAGAACCAGGCGTAGCGCACCGACTCCCGCCCCGGCAGCGCGGCCATCTCGACCGACGTGCCGTGCTCGTACAGCAGCCCCCACTTGCGGTGCACGATCTGCGCCTTGCTGCGGCTGCCGTTCGATAGAATGGCGACTCTGTCGCTGCCGAGCGCGCGCTCGTATACGACGCTCTTGCCAGCGTACGCGGAATGCGCGAAAGCGCTCTTCGCGCTGAGGTAGCCCCCGGACTGGTTGTAGACAAAATAAAGTACCGCAGCCGCGATCAGCGCGACCGCTAGCATCGTGTTGCGTCTTCTCATTCGACGATCATCCTCTCGTAGCGCAGCTGCACGAATTCCTCGCCCCGGGTGACGACGCGGCGCGCCCCGTCGGCCAGGAAGCCCTGCCGTTCGTAGAAACGTCTCGCGCCCTCGTTGCGCTCGAGGACCCACAGGCCGGCCAGCGCGCAGCCCTTCTCCCGCAGCCGCTCGAGCCCCCAAGCCATCAGCCGCTGACCGAGCCCGCGTCCCCAATATTCCCGCAGCAGATAGAGGGCCGTCACTTCCCCGTCCATCTGCCGCGCGTCCGCCGGATAGCGCAGGCTGATGTAGCCGACGGCCCGATGGCCGACCAGCAGCAGGCCGGTATGCTCGGGCTCCCGAAGCCGCTCGCGGCATTCGGACTGCCGGCTTTCCGCGGTCACGCGGTTCAGAAACTCGTGCGGCAGCAGCTTCCGGTAGGCATCGTGGTAGCTTCTCGCCTGCAGCTCGCCGAGCTTGTCCCAATCTTCCGGCACCGCCCACCGGATCACAGCGGCTTTCAACACGTTGTACGCAGCTCCTTCGGCGCAGAATGTTCGTATGCGCATGTGAAAATATTATACCAACGGACCGTCCCTTTGAGAATGAGTCAATTGCTTTCGCTGACATAGCGAAGATAAATTCGTCATTCACCTTTCGTTTCGTAGACCAATATGCTACGATGGTTTCAAAATGCCAGCAAGGAGTGGAAATGTGGCCGCCAAACCGCCGCAAGATTTCGCGCTGCCCGCCGTCGACCTCGACGAAACCGACCGCAAAATCCTGACTTCGCTGCATGAGAACGCGCGCATCTCCTATACGGAGCTCGGCAAGCTCGTCGGCCTGTCCCGCGTCGCGGTGCAGACGCGCATCGCCGCGCTCATGGACGAAGGCGTCATTGAACGGTTCACGGCCGTCATCAACCCGGCCCGGATCGGCATCGACATCTCGGCCTTCTTCAACGTCGAGGTCGAGCCGCAGTTTCTGGAGGACGTCTCCGTCAAGCTCGCGGAAGAACCGGAGGTAACCAGCCTCTACCATATGAGCGGGCCGAGCAAGCTGCACATGCACGGGATCTTCGAATCGATCCGGGAGATGGAGCGGTTTCTCGTCGAGAAGGTGTACGCCATGCCCGGCATCGTCAGCGTCGACAGCCAGCTGCTCCTGAAGCGCTACAAGAGCCGCATGGGCATGAAGCTGTAAGCCGGCCGGGAAGCCGGCACCAGCGCAGATAACTGAAGGATACGAGAGGACGGAGAGCCATGTGGACAGAATTATGGAAGCTGTTTATTTCATTCGGACGCGCGACGATGCTCGGCTACGGGGGCGGACCCTCGATCATCCCGCTGTACGAGAACGAGGTCGTGAACCGGATGTCGTGGATGACGACGGAGGACTTCGGGCATGCGCTCGCGTTCGGCAATTCGCTGCCCGGGCCGATCGCGACAAAGCTGGCCGCGTATATCGGCTTCAAGGTCGCCGGCTGGGCGGGCGCCTGCGTCGCGCTGGCCGCCGTCGTCCTGCCGACCGCCCTGCTTATGATCGTGCTCGTCGGCGTCATGTCGAAGTTGCAGAACAATACATACATTAAGGGCATGATCCGCGGCATTCAGCCCGTCATCTTCGTCATGATGGCGATGCTCGCCTACGACTTCGCCAAGTACGCGATGAAGACGTCGCCCGGCTTCATCACGTTCATCCCGTTCCTCCTCGCGGCGGCTTTTTTCGTCTCCGTGTATTACCTGAACCTGAGCGCGGTCTGGGGCATCGTCGGATCGCTCGTCATCGGCGCGCTGTTCCTGCGGGGATAGGGACGGATCGGATAGCCGGACTCGGCGGATTGGGGACCCGGTAGACGGCGCTTTGCCGTCCGGCGGGTTCTTTGTCATGCTTCGGCGTCCGCCTGCCGGCTCGATTCTCCGTCCCTTCGATCCTCGCCCCTCCGATCCGCGCCCTTCCGATCCTCGACCGTGCCCTCGCCTTCCTCTTCCCGCCGCATTCCCTTCCTGCCCGCTGCGTCTTCCGGCCATACACCAGACGCCCGGCGAGCGCATAATTTAAGGTAGCCTTGTTGACCCGGGCAGCGGCCGCATCGCCTCGCCGGCGGCAGCCGTTCCCGCATGATCGTCGCTCGCATGCTAGGCGGAGAGGAGGCCAGCCGATTGAAGAAGCGGAATTCAAGCACAGCCGGCAGCACGGCCGCAAGCGCCGCCGACAACAGCCCGAATACCGACCAGACAGAGAAGCTCTCCGCCAAGCTCGCGATCATCGGCGGCGCCTTCGCGACGCTCGGCGACTTCCTCGCGACCATCTCGGCCGCCCTCGCGCTAGAGGAGATCGTCGAGCAGGACCGGCAGGCCGAGCAGGAGAAGAACGAGCAGCAGGAGAAGATCGCCCACCTGCAGCGGCAAATCGACGCCCTGAAGCAGCAGCTCGAACGTTTGACCAAGCCCTGAACGTCCGGGAACGGACCGGCATCGGCATTAACAATCGTTCACGCGCGCCCTGGACCTCTCCCGGCATCCGCCATAAGAAAAAAGGAACCGCCGACGCATCGGCAGTTCCTTTTCTTATGATTCCGCTATGTCTCGCGGGCGAGTTATGCAAGCTCCAGGATGCGGCTGATGATGACCGCCGCTTGGGCGCGATTCGCGACGCCCTTCGGAGAGAACGCATCCGGCGACGTGCCGGTGATGATGCCAGCTCCCGTCAGCTGCGCGATTGCGTCCTTCGCGTAGGCAGCGATGCTGCCTTGGTCCTTGAACTTGGACAGCTGAGCCGGATCCGCGGCAGGAAGCTCCTTGACGAGCTTCAGCAGATTCGCGGCCATGACCGCCATTTCTTCGCGCGTGATCGGACGGTTCGGGTCGAACTTGCCGTTGCCGACGCCTTGGGCAATGCCCGCGCCGACGGCTGCCGCCACCGCGTCGTAATACCAGGAACCTGGCTTCACGTCTCCGAAGACGATCGTTGGTCCGTCCGCCTTCAGGTCGAAGGCCCGGACGAGCATGGTCAGGAATTCCGCCCGCGTCACTTGCTTGAGCGGCGCGAAGTTTCCTTTGTCGTCCACGCCCTTGACAATGCCTTTGGCTGCCAGGGACTCGATGGCCTCCTGTGCCCAGCCGGCAACAGGGCCAAGGTCAACGAACTGCGGAACGTTACCCGGTTCGGATGGATTGCTCGGTCCGTTCGGATCAGCCGGTCCGGTCGTACCACCGCCATTGCCGCCACCGTTGCCGCCGCCATTGCCGCCGCCGTTGCCGCCGTCACCCGGCGCCGTCGGCGGTACCTCGCCGTTGCCGTCGTCCGGCGTCGGATCGTCGGCCGTGCGCTCCGGCGAGGCCGCATAGATCGCGTTCGCCAGCAGGCGGAATTGGAACTGCGGATGTGCGCGGTTCGTCAATTCGTTGGCGAATACGGTCACGTTGACCGCGTCCGTCTTATACGTGAACGCGATCGTGCTGCCTTTCGCGCGGTCGTGGTTCGGCCACCAGCCGGCGAGATAGAAATCGTCGTCCGTGCTGGCCGTCGCGATGACGTTCGCGCCTTCCGGAACGGCCGTGATGTAGGAGCCGGATACCGTGTACAGATACTCGGTTTCCTTATACGGCGCCGTAATCAGGCTGTCCTGCGACAGATTCGTCTTGAACAGGCCTTCGTGCGCGTTGCCCGTCGTTGCAAAATTGAAGCCCGGCAGCAAATTCGAGCTCTTGAGCGAGTTCATCACGCTCCGGCCGAAGCCGATGTACGGTTTGCCCTCGCCGATGTAAGTATTGCTGTTGCCTGTGTTAACGAGCACGTCGCTCGTCGCCGGATCGGCCGCGACGTCGAAGCCGAGACCTTTCAGGACGAAGGCCGGCACGCCCGTTGCGGCGACCTTGATCGGTTTCAGCAGCTTGCCTTCCTTGCTGCCGCTCTCGTCGAACGGCACGATGTCCAGCAGGTAGTTGTCCATGACGGTCTTCAGGTTGGCGTACGAGACGAGGAAATCGCCCTTCTCGTAGCCATTGCCGCCCTCGTTCAGCAGGGTGACCGCTTTGCCCGCCTTCACCAGCTCGTTGACCGCCTTCAGCGCGTCGTTATTCGTGCTGCGAATGACGTAATGCACGGAGGATCCCGTAAGCGTGGTCGTAGGGATCTCTACCGATGTGACCGGCGTCGTCTTGCCCGTGAAAGCGCCGGCTTCACGCACGATGTACCGGTCGAAGCCCCTCATATAGGAGAAGCTTTGGACAATGTCGGCGTACATCTCGCTGAAATCGGAGACGTCGATGCCATCGTACAGCACCAGGTTCGCGTAGCCGCGCTTGGCTTGATGCATGTTGACAATGTAGCTGCCCGCCGGATAGACCGTCTCGCCGACGGTGACCGGAACGGTCGATTTCTCGATTTTCACGCTGTTGCGGAGCAGGTACTGCACCATGTTGTACGCTTCGAGCTCGTTCTCCTGCACGGACGGATCGACCGGCAGCACGTAGTACTCAGGGAAGAAGTTATCTGCGCCGTGGCGCGGTCTGCCGATGACTTCGTTGTTCGCGTTGATCAGATACTTGTCGACCGTGCGGCTGTCCACGTTCTCGACCCCGCGCTTGTACACTTCGAGTTGATTCAGGAATAATTGATCTTTATGGTCCATGACGTATTTGGTCGATGCCATGGCGGTATAGAAGAGCGCATTTACCGAATCCTCGTTCAGTTCCGGAATCTCGACGGTATGGCCGAGCGCGCCCTGATGCATGGCGAAGACGGCCGTGTATGCCGGGGAGGCGTCGTCCCAGCCCGTCGCGTTGGCGATCGGTTTATAGTTCGGGTCCTCCGCCTTCTTGCGGGCTTCTTCGTACGGAATATGGTAGACGTCGTACTTCGTGTTCGCGACGCCCGCGCGGCCCATCGCATTCGCTTGATCGACCATGTTGTCGATGAGCAGGTCGTATTCGAAGTTCGGATCGTGCGGGGGCGTGCACGGCTCGATCAGGAACTGCTTAACGAAGCCGTGGAAATCCAGGAACGACAGCGGCGACCACTTCGTAATTTCGCTCGCGACGATTTGCGTTTCCGGCTGCGTTTGGTACGAGTTGTCGCGATTCAGGTCGAAGCTGTTGGCATTGGCGCGCGTGTTCAGATAGCGGCCGTCCGGGTTCTCCGTGTAGTTCATGAGGAAGATGACATTGTCGAGCGCCTTGTCGACGTCGATGGTCACCTTCTGCGGATTGCCTGCGGCGTCGGTCGTATCGTACGTGACCGCGTCTTGGCTCGACATCTCGTCGAACACGTTCAGAATCGCGTCGATGCCCGGTGCCTCGTCCGGATGGATGTTGTTCAGCCAGATCGGCACCTTGTAGTCCGTCAGCTCGCCGTTCTTGATCTTCGCCTGCAAGCCTGCCGGGTCGTTGATCATCGCAGGGAGCGTCTCGTTCACGTATTGATCGACGGACGCCTTGTCCTTCGCCAAAATCGTGAAGTAGATGTTGCGCCCTTGCACCGATTGGCCGAGGACGCGCGTCTCGATGTAACGGCCTTCCTTCGCTTTCGCCGTGATGGCGTCGATCGCCGGCTTAAGCTCGTCGTACGTGTGATAGGAATCGTACGGGTTCAGCTTGACGGCGGCGAAAGCGATGACGTTGCCCGATTTGCCGCTAACGGCCAGGTCGCTCGTGCCGATCATCTCCGGATACCGCGAACGGAAGGAGCCGGACAGATCGCTCGTGCCGTAAATCAAATCGAACGTGACTTTCGCCTTGACCTTCGTGCCGTCGAGCACCGGCGGCTCCGCCAGGTAAATGAACGGCTCGCCGTTGTAGCCGGCCGGGCTCTCCGTGCTCCATTTCTTCCATTCGGTCAGCGGCTTGCCGCCGTACGTCCACTGCAGATCGTCCAGCGTCGAAGTCGACGGCAGCTCGAACTCGACGTCGATCGTACGCTTCTCCGTCATGGACGCCTTGTCGTCGCTTAAGGTCAGCGCCTGCGGCTCCGGCGCCTTCAGCTCCAGCAGCAGCGTCGACAGCACCTTCGTGAATGCCGTCAGATGCTCTTCGATCCGGCCTGGGTAATTCTCCGTGATATACTCGAGCTTGTCCTTGCCCGTATGCCAGATTTCCCCGTCCTTGACCGTCTGCGTATAGCCGTCCAGGTCGCCGAGCGCCCAGTTCGTCGCTTCCAGATAGCCGTACGGGATGCCGGCCTTCCGGAATGCCGCGTGGTCGCTCCAGTCGCCCGTCGTGCCGGCCGGGTAGTCCGGATTTAAGCCCGGGTTCGTCTTCAGGTCGATGCCGAGACGCTGCGCGATCGCCAAGCCCTGGTCGCGCACGAAGCCTTGACTGCCTGCGTTGCCGTAAATATTAATGTCGTCGCCGACGGCGAGGCTGTCCAGGTTGATCATGGCGACCGTGTTCTTGATATCTTCAGGCGTCATTTGGGAGACGTAGTACTGCGAACCGCGCGTACCCGCTTCCTCCGCGCCGAACGCGATGAACTTGATCGTGTACGGCGTCGTCTGCTTGGATACCGTCAATGCGGCTTCCATCATGACCGCGACGCCGGAGGCGTTGTCGTCCGCGCCCATGCTGCCGCCGCTGCTGACGGAGTCGTAGTGCGCGCCGACGATGATAGTCTTGTCGGACGTGCCTGGTTTGGTCGTCGCAATGATGTTATTTGTCGAGACCGTTTTGCCGGACCGTGTATAGGTGAACGGCTGTTTCTCGACGGTCAGGCCCATTTTCTTGAATTCGTCCATGATGTAGTCGCCGGCAGCGGCATCTTGATCGCTTCCCGCGGTCCGCGTGCCGATGTTCGACGCCAGGTAGGTCAGATACTGCGAAGCGGCGTAGCCGACATCGCCTTCCTTCAGGCTCAGCAGCGGCGCGTCGAGCGCGGACGCCGCAGTTCCTTGGTCAGCCGGCGTGACGGCTTCCGGTTCCGCTGCAGGCGGTTCTACTGCTGGCGGTTCCGCTGCCTGCGAATCAACGACCGGCGGCACTGCTCCGGCGGACGCGTCTTCCGCGTATGCGGCCGGCACGACGGCCGCGATGGCCATCATGAAGACGAGCAGAAGCGAAAGCAACCTTCGGGCTATCTTTGTTTTCAATAGATTCTCCTCCTCGTGAACACAATGAATGAATAATAGATTCATAGCTTCCAAACAGGCACAGCGAATAACAGCTTCCCGATAGCGGCGATAGGCGTGATCCGTTCCCTCGTCCGCTCGGGAGAGCCCCCCCGAACAACGGCTTCCTTCCTCAATCCGCTAAGCATCACTCCGTTCCGTGCTGTCTTGCTCTTCGCTATCGACCGGCAGGAAATCCGGCTTGGCCGGACATTCGCGCCGGTTCGTAATTGCGGCCGCGCGCCGGTGGGCGCGGGACGCAAGATGCGATACCGTTTGAAGTTTCGGCGGCGGCTTGCTGCTCGGACGCTAACGCACCCCCGCCTATAAGATGCGCTAGCATGGTCAACAAGTCTCCTAGTAATGACCATTTGTTGATTTGTATACAAAATACAATATACGTCTCCGATGTGATGGATTATAACATCGGGATATTCTTCCTTCAATACAAAACTTTAAAAATATCAGTGCCAACCGTCGAAAATATCATTTTTTAGCGAAATATGTAACTTTCAATGTAAATAATATGTCGGATTCCTGCCCTTTCTCGCATATGACAGCTTGTCTCTTTTACTTGCTCAATGTTAAAATTAACTATTATACCTAGCGCCGCAGCACTCGCGATAACGGAAGTCTTCCATCCTCGGCCGAAAGGAGAACGATTCTTGCAAATGCCCAAATATCGGTCTCTGAAGGACCATGTCTATGACTACATCGCGCAGAAGATTCAAGACGGCACGCTGCTTCCGAACGATAAAATCAACGAAGCGGAAATTTGCAAGCAATTGGAGATCAGCCGGACGCCCACGCGGGAAGCGCTGTTTCAGCTCACGTCGGACAACCTGCTGGACTATTTGCCGCGGAGGGGCTTCACCGTCAAGGTCTTCGACGCCAAGGAGAAGAACGACTACTCCCGCATTATCGGCACGCTGGACGCGCTCGCTGCCGTATTGGCGGTCGACTACCTCGACGCGCACGATCTCGCGGCGCTAGACGCGCTCGTCGATCGCATGGACCGCGACATCGACACGATGAATTTCAAAGGCTATCATGCCAATCAATACGAATTCCACGCCCTGTATATCCGCAAGTCGGACAATCCGGTCCTGATCGACATGATCGCCTCGCTCAAAAACAGCTTCGTCCGCCAATCGTATTCCAGCGAGGACAAACAAAAGCTGACGGCGGTTCTTCGCGAGGTCAACGCCGAGCACCGCAACATCGTGGAGCTGCTGCGGCTGAAAGACAAGCCGAAGCTTGAATGCGCCTTGAGGCATCACTGGCGCATCATCGATACCGAGATGCTGTGACCGGTACGGCGCCCCGCCCTGAACGGAGGGCTTGGCCGCCCCGGACTCGTAGCGAAGGCCCCTGAAGTGCACATCACTTTCACCCCTCAGGGGGTTTTTTATTTTCCGGGCACGCGCGAACAGCCGTCCCCCGGACGGAGCGACGGCGAACCGGGGATGAACGCCCCGATGATCCCGATTTCGGGCGCTTGTACCAGAACGGCCTTCCTCGCAGCCTCATAATCTATTAAGAGAGAGAATACGAGGCGAAGGAGCCGTGAAGGCATGCAAGCAAGAAGCGCAAGCAACGTGAACGTCATCGATGTCTCGCATCATCAAGGCATCGTGGACTGGGACAAGGTACGAGCTGCCGGCGTGGCCGGCGCATTCATAAAAGCAACGGAAGGCACGAGCTTCAAAGATTCGGCGATGGCGACCAACGCGGCGAACGCGGCCGCGGCGGGGCTGAAGATCGGATTCTATCATTACGCCCATCCGGAGAAGAACGACGCCGAGGCGGAAGCGCAGTTTTTCGTCTCGCGGATCTCCGGCTTCAAGGCCGACTTCCCGCACGTCCTCGACGTCGAGGGCGAAGCGTCCAAGGTGCCGTCCGCCCAGCTGACGGACTGGTGCGCCGCATGGCTGCTGGAAGTCCAGCGGCTGACGGGGCACGATGCGATGATCTACACCGGCGCGAACTTCGCCAAGTCGTACCTGGGCAAAAAGCTCGGTGCCTGGCCGCTCTGGATCGCCCATTACGGCGTGAACAAGCCGATGGATAACGCGACGTGGGACGAATGGGCGGTCTTCCAGTACACGTCGAAGGGCTCCGTCAACGGCATCTCCGGCAACGTCGACCTGGACGTCATGGAAGAAGCGTTCTACCTGAAGTATTCCGGCGCGGTCACGGTAAAGCCGTACAGCGGCGAAGATACGATCAAGGTGGTCGTGAACGACAAGCTGGCCGCCTACGGCCGCAACCGGAACGGCACGGTGTACGCGCCGCTGCGGCAGATCGGGGAGTCGCTCGGCGCCGTCGTCACATGGAACGCGGCGACCCGGATGCCGTACATCAACGGCGTGCCGATCGCCCAGTTCACGCTGATCGACGGTTCGGCCTACGTCAGCGTCCGCGCCGTGGGCAGCTTCCTCGGCGGCACGGTGTCGTGGGACGGCAAGAACCAGAAGGTCTATATCTATTATTGACGGCGGCGGCGGCCGGTCCACGTCCGCGGCCCGGCCGCGCGCCCGCGCCGCATGAGCAAAGCCTCCGTACCGCACCCTTCGGGGTGCCGGTGCGGAGGCTTTGTTTGGCGTGTATCTTCGGCGCGCCTGTCGCCGAAAGCGTCACTCCGGCTGCGGCTCAACGGCCTCGGCCAGCAGCCGGTCCATGTCTGCGGCGTACGCCTCCCGCTGCCCGGCGGTCCAGCCGAGCCGGTCCGCCATCGCGGCGACGACGGCCGCCTTCCGCGCCCGCACCTCCGCGATGCGGAAGAACAGGCTGCCGCTCCGGCGGACGAGGAAGTCCGCGGGCGTCGCCGCCATCTCGTCGTCCATCGCGTAGCGGAGCTGCACGGCCAGGACGAGCGGCAGGCCGTGCTTCGCCGCCCACGGCTTCGCCGCCTCCGCGAGCTCGAACAGCCGCGGCGCGTTGGCGCCGTAGCGCCGGGCGAGGAACGCGGCTTCGTCCGCGGAGAAGCCGCGGCGCATCCCCTCGCCCGTCTTCGTGCGGACGTACGCCTCGAAGTTCGCGGAGCCGCCGAGATCGCCGCCCGAGATCGGAATCGTCTTGGTGCCGCTCGCCGGCAGCTTCCGCCCGCCTTCCGCCAGCATCAGCTCCGCGACCTTATCGACGACCGTCTCCGCCATCTTGCGGTAGCCCGTCAGCTTGCCGCCGGCGATGGAGACGAGCCCGGACGGCGAGACGAAGATTTCGTCCCGGCGCGAGATCTCCGACGGCGACTTGCCCTCCTGCTGGATGAGCGGACGCAGGCCCGCCCAGCTCGACTCCACGTCGGCCGCCGTCAGCGCGAGCTCCGGGAACATGAAATTCGCCGCTTCGAGCAAATACGTCCGGTCCGCTTCCGTCATCGCAGGATGCGCGGCATCGCCGGCGTAGTTCGTGTCCGTCGTGCCGAAATACGTCTTGCCCTCGCGCGGAATCGCGAACACCATCCGCCCGTCCGGCGTATCGAAGTACACGGCCTGCCGCAGCGGGAAGCGGACGCCGTCGAACACGAGATGCACGCCCTTCGTCAGCCGCAGCGTCTTGCCCTGCTTCGAGCCGTCCAGCTCGCGCACCCGGTCGACCCACGGACCGGCCGCGTTCACGATGCGCCCGGCCGCGACCGTATACGTCCCGCCGCCGATCCCGTCGCGGACGACCGCGCCGGTCAGCTTGCCGCCGGCGTCGTACGTCAGCTCCTCGACCTTGGCGTAATTGACGGCCCGGGCGCCGCGCTCGACCGCCTTCTTCATCACTTCGATCGTGAGGCGCGCGTCGTCGGTCCGGTATTCGACATAGTAGCCGCCGCCCTTCAGCCCGTCGCGCTTCAGCAGCGGCTCCTTGGCCAGCGTCTGCCGCGCGCTCAGCATGACGCGCCGCTCGCCCCGCTTGACGCCGGCCAGGAAATCGTAGACGCGCAGGCCGATGCTCGTCGAGAGCTTCCCGAACGTGCCGCCGGCATACAGCGGCAGCAGCATCCATTCCGGCGTCGTCACATGCGGCCCGTTCTCGTAGACGACGGCCCGCTCCTTGCCGACCTCGGCCACGACGCCGATCTCCAGCTGCTTCAAATACCGCAGGCCGCCGTGGACGAGCTTGGTCGAGCGGCTCGACGTGCCCGCCGCAAAATCCTGCATCTCCACGACCGCCGTCCGCAGCCCACGCGACGCCGCGTCCAGGGCGATCCCCGCTCCCGTGATGCCGCCGCCGATGACGAGCAGCTCCGGCGGCTTCTCCTGCAGCTCGCGCAATACGGCCGCGCGGTCCTCCGCCGCGAACCGGCCGGTCTTCGTAGTCCTAGTCATGATGAGTACGCCTGCCTTTCCCCTGTTCAGTGTACGCCGAAAACCCGCTGCCCGCGCGCAGCCGGTCGAACCCGCCCTATGGCAGGATTCCCCCAAAAGCCGCCGGCCGCATGCAAAAAACCACGAAAAATCGCCGCCCGCGCGCTGCAAAAAGCGCCGGCCGCAATCTTCGTGGTTTCTCCGTGTCTCCAACCGTGATTAACTTACCGCTACTATACCATGCCTACTCGCAAAATGCCATGGCCGCTTTCACCGCGCGCAGCCAGCCGGCGTACAATGCCGCCCGCTGCTCCTCGCCCATGGACGGCACGAACGTCCGCTCGATCCGCCGCAGGGCGCGAATCTCGCCGCGGCCGCTCCAATAGCCGACGGCCAGGCCGGCCAGGAACGCCGCGCCGAGCGCCGTCGATTCATTCGCCGCCGGCCGTTCGATCGGCACGCCGAGCAGATCGCTCTGGAACTGCATGAGCGGATCGTTCGCGACCGCGCCGCCGTCGACGGCGAGCGCGCGGAGGGCGATGCCCGACTCCGCCTCCATGACCCGCAGCACGTCCTTCGTCTGGTAGGCGAGCGATTCCAGCACCGCCCGGACGAGATGCGCCTTGGTCGTGCCGCGCGTCAGGCCGAACATCGCCCCGCGCACGTCGCTGTTCCAATACGGCGTGCCCAGCCCGACGAACGCGGGCACCACGTAGACGCCTTCCGCCGACAGCGCGGCAACCTCGGCGGTCTCCGCGGCCGAGGCGATGAGGCCGAGCCCGTCGCGCAGCCATTGCACCGCGGCGCCGGCGACAAAGACGCTGCCTTCGAGCGCGTATTCGACGCGCCCGTCCGCCTGCCAGGCGATCGTCGTCAGCAGCCCGCTGCCGCTCTTGACCGGCCGCTCGCCGGTGTTCATCAGCATGAAGCAGCCGGTGCCGTACGTGTTCTTCACGCTGCCCGTATCGTAGCAGGCCTGCCCGAACAAAGCCGCCTGCTGGTCGCCGGCCGCGCCTGCGATCGGAATCGCATGCCCGCCGAACAGCGACGGCTCCGTATGGCCGTACACCTCCGACGAGGAACGCACCTCCGGCAGCATCGCCTTCGGCACCCCCAGCAGCGCCAGCAGCTCGCCATCCCAAGCGAGCTCATAGATGTTGTACATCAGCGTCCGCGAGGCGTTCGTCGCGTCCGTCACGTGCGCCGCCCCGCCGGTCAGCTTCCAGATGAGCCAGGCGTCGACGGTGCCGAACAGCAGCTCGCCCGCCTCCGCCCGCTCGCGCGCGCCGTCGACGTGCGCCAGGATCCACGCGACCTTCGTGCCGGAGAAATACGGGTCGATCAGCAGTCCCGTCCGCTCCCTGACCGCGTCCCCATGGCCGTCCGCCGCGAGCCGCGCGCATAGCTCCGCGGACTGGCGGGACTGCCAGACGATCGCCGGATAGACCGGCTCTCCCGTCGCGCGGTCCCAGACGATCGTCGTTTCCCGCTGGTTCGTGATGCCGAGTCCGGCGATCCGCTCCGCCGGCACGCCGCTCTCCGCGAGCACTCGCCGCATGACGCGGTGCGCGGAAGCCCAGATGAATCCGGCGTCCGCCTCGACCCAGCCCGGGTGCGGATAGCGAAGCGGCAGCTCCTCCCTCGCCATGCCTGCGATCGCGCCAGACCGGTCCACGAGCAGCGCGCGCGTGCTCGTCGTGCCCTGGTCGAGCGCCAGCATGTAAGCGTCCTCGAATTTCGTTGCGCCGTTGATGTCGGCCATTCGTTACTCCTCTCCCTTCAATCCGTCCTTGGCCGCCGCGGCCCCATGCCCCGCCGGCCCGTTACGCTTCCCACAGCTCGCGGCGCGACGTCGTCACCGCGGCGGCGCCGGCCTCCAGCGCCTGCCGGACATGCGCCTCCGTGCGGATCAGTCCGCCCGCGATGACGGGCACGCCGGTGCGCGCCTTCACCTCCGCGATGATCTCCGGCATGATGCCCGGCAGCACTTCCACGTAATCCGGCCGCGTCTTCTCCACGAGCGCGTAGCTGCGCTCCAGCGCGTCGGAATCCAGCAGGAACAGCCGCTGGATGGCGATCAGCCCGTTTTGCTTCGTCCGCTGGATGACGCCCGCGCGCGTCGAGATCAGTCCCGCCGGCCGCACGTTCTGGCAGAGAAACTCCGCCGCGTATTCGTCGTTCCGCAGGCCGTCGATCAGATCGGCGTGGAGCAGCACGCCCTTCCCGTGTGCCCGAGCCAGATCCGCGATCGGCTTCATTTGGCCAACGTGGCCGCCGAGCAGCACGAAGCCCGGGTACGGCGCGGATAGAAGCGCTTCCACTTCCTTCAGCTTGCGCACGGCCGGCAGGACGCGCACGCCCGGCCCGAACAGCTTCATGTCGCCAACGCCTCCTTCTCTTCTCCGCCGCCCGGCCAAGCTTTAAAGCGCAGCCTGCCGCGGCGGCGTCGTTCGTCATGATGTTCGATGCCCGATTTCAATATGCCAGATTTCCCGCGCGTTGACAATCGATGCCGGACGGCGCTTGCGGGCGGTGCGCGTCTTTTTCCCGGTCCCATGCATAAACACGGCCGCGAAAGCGGCATATTGAGGAAGGAAGTCCATCACGCGAACAAGGAGGCCGCCGCATGAACAAGCAGCGCGCGCAAGAAATCGTCGAATCGCCGGTCATGGCCGACGTCGTCTGCGACGGGGTTGCCGTCTACATCCAGCACGTCGACGAAGAGAACGATACGGCCCGCGTCTACCCGCTGGGCAAGCCCGAGGAGGAGCGCACCGTACCGCTGAGCAGCCTGGCCGAACCGTCGCCGTTCCAATCGGACGGCATCCACATGATGTGCCCGCCTTCGGGGCTGACCTGATCCCAAGGCAAAAAAGAGACCCGCGGCAACGGGCAGCGGGTCTGAAGACTTGCTATATAATAGGGGGTTGACTCTTATTATAGGGACCGAAGATTAAAGGAAGATGAAAATGGCGTTGCAGTTCCGTTACAAATGCGCGTCCCTCCGGCGAGCCATCGGCCATCGGCGGGACGCGCTGCCGTACGCCGGAGCTTCAACGCCGTTTTGTTGTCCGCGCCGGGCGGCGCGTCCCCGTTACATGACCGGTACGTAAAGCGATTTCAAATGATCGAGCATGTAGTACGCGGACTCTCCGCCCGCGTCCCCGATCTCGACCATGCCCCGGCCGGCCTGCCGGACCATGCCGGCGATCTCGGCCGGCCCGCCGACGTTGATGAGCGCGAGACGCCCCTCCGCCAGCTTGACCTGCTCCCGGAACGATTCCGCCGGCTGCTGCCGTCCGGCGACGGCCTTCGCGGACGCGCCGATCGCAGCGCCGGGATACGGGTCGTACGCCGCCGGGTGCGGGACGAGCCACTTCACATGCTTCAGCGCGATGCTGAGCCCGGGATAGAGCGGCGTATAGATCTGCAGGTAGTCCGGCCTGACGGCCGTCACGAATCCTTCGAGCACGGAGCCGCCGACCTGCAATTCGACATAACGTCCTTCCGCCGCCTTCAACATCCGTTCCATGCTCGCAACCTCGCCCCGGTACGCCGGCGCCGGCGCCTGCGCTTCCGCTTCTTCGCCGACGGGAGCCTCCCGCACCCGCTGCACGTGCGCGAGCGGCATATAGACGAAGCGCTCCCCGTCATGCATGACGAGCAGGTCGGCGCCCGCCTCGATGACGATTCCCTCGACGCTGCGCTTGCCCGTCATGTCCGCCGACACTCGCATTCCGATCCACTTTTTCCATGGTGTCTCCATGCTTATCCTCTCCTTTCGTTTTAGAATAGCCACTTCACCCAATACGCGAGTACGACCAGGGTAAACACGGCTGTCACCGGGATCGCGACGATCGTGACCCGCAAGTACTGCATCCAGCTGATCTTCACCCCGCCCTTATTGACAATGTGCATCCACATGAGCGTGGCCAGCGTGCCGATCGGCAGCATTAGCGAACCGATGTCGCTGCCGATGACGCTGGCGAGGTACGAAATCTTGAGCGTCAGCGGATCCAGGTCCATATGAGTCAAGGTCAGCGTGCCGACCATGAGCGCCGGATGGTTGTTGAACAGGTTGGACAGCACGCTGAGCAGCGCGCCCATCAGGACGCTGGCGTTCAGCAGGCTGCTCGTGACGATCGGCTGCAGCAGACGGATCAGGTAGTCAGTCAGCCCGATGTTGTTCAGGCCGTAGATGATGACGTACATGCCGAACGCGAAGACGAGGATGTTCCACGGCGTTTTTTTGACCATGTCCATCGGGGTGACCTTGAGGTACAGCCAGCGCCAGACCAGCAGCGCGGCCGATCCGATGACCGCCATGAGCGATACGGGAATGCCGGCGTAGGACGCGGCGAACAGGCTGACCCGCACGCATAAGACGAAGATCAGCACGTTGCGCATGAATCTGGTCCGGTTGCGGTTGTTGCCGCTATTGCCGTTGTTGCCGTTGTCGCCGTCCGCCTCCTTGAGCGGATGGCTGCCCGGCATGAAGCCGTGCTTCGGAATCTGCTTCGGCAGCGACTTGTAGAAGATCGCGTACAGCATGCCCGCGAGCACGCATAACCCGAGCGAGGCCGGCACGAACATCATCGCGGTATGCATATAAAGGCTCATATGGACGATTTTGAGCGCGATCAGGTTGACGATGTTGCTCACGCCGATCGGCGCGCTGGACGCCGTGGCGATGATGGCGCCGGAGATGAGGTACGGTATTTTTTGATGCGGCTTCAGCCCCATGTTCTTCAGCAGCATCAGCAAAATCGGCGTCGTGATCAGAATGCTTCCGTCGTTGTTGACGAACAGCGTCATCAGGAAGCAGAAGAGGTTCGTCAGCCAGAACAGCCGGACGCCGGAGCCGTTCGCCTTCTTCGCCAGCAGGTCCGCCGCCCAATAAAAGAACCCAAAGCTCTCAAGCACGATCGCCATGACGATGGTCGCGATGATCGTGATCGCCGCGCCGCTGATCGTTTCGAGAATGCTTCCGAGGTCGGCCAGCGAGACGCTGCCGCTCAGCAGCACGAACGCCGCCCCGATCGAGGCCGGAATCGCTTCGTTCACGCTGGGCCGCCAGAAGATGAACCCGATGGTCAGCAAGAAGGCGCATACCGTCGTGAGGACCATTAAATCATGCATGTCTCCACCTCTCTTTCCATGGGGGAATGTAAGGATCCTGTGCTGCGCGTTTGCCGCTCCTGCCGGAAATCGGGAGCCGCGGGAGACGATGCGGTTTTCATAGATTCGTGCCGCCGGAAGGCGATCTACAGCAAGGATGTACTGTATTTATACGTGCGAGACAGATAGCTCGTACTGGTTGATACACCCGAATCTATGAAAACCATCGTCTATCAATTGGTGATGTTTGCCCGCGGGTGACGTCTGCTGGCCATGGACGGACGCCCGCTCCGCGGGCGGCGCGCCGGCCGCGCATCCGGCAGCCTTGGGCGAGCCGGGGCTTGGGCGAGAAGCTGGACCGGCGGCCTAGGATTCGCCCGGAAATTGCGCCGGGCGGGGGCACGCGCCCGCCGTGCCGGGCGTATAGTAAACCATCCACACGACGGAAAGGAACATCGAATGCCATGACGTTTTATTTGTCCAGCCCGAACGGTCCGGTCCACTACGCCAGCTACGGCCCTTACGGGAGAAACGGCTCGTACGGCTCCTACGGCAACGTCCAGCCGCCGGCGACGTTCTACTATGTCACGCCCGCCACGCAGTGGGGGGCCCATAACGATCCCGGGATGCGCAAAAAAGAACAGCCGCTCACCTTCGTGCTCGTTCACGGCTCCTGGGCGGATGCCGGCTTCTGGGACGGCGTCGCCGCCGAGCTGCGCAAGGAAGGCCACACCGTCTACGCCCCCGAATACCCCGGCCACGGGGCCGATTACCAAAACACGACCGCGACCCACGCCATGATGTCGAAGGCCGTCGCGGATTATATGCACACCCATGACCTGCGCGACGTCGTGCTCGCCGGCCACAGCTTCGGCGGCTCCATCGTGCAGAAGGCGGCGGAGCTCGTGCCGGACCGGCTGAAGCGGATCGTGTTCATCGACGGCTTCGTCGTGAAGGACGGCGGCAGCCTCGCGGACGAACTCCCGCCGCAAAGCAAAGCGTTCTTCAGCGGGCTTGCGGAGCAGTCGGGCAATAATACGATCATGCTGCCCTTCGCCACGTTCCGCGACGGCTTCGTCAACCTGGCGCCGCTCGACGTCGCGCAGAAGCTCTATGCCGGCATCAAGCCGGAGCCGGCCGGCCCGCTGTTCGAGAAGCTGGACCTGAAGAAGTTCTACGCGCTCCGGACGCCGAAGAGCTACGTCTACTTGTTCCAAGACAACGTGCTGCCCCAAGGCGAAGGCTACGGCTGGCATCCGCACATGTCGAGCCGGATCGCCCCCTTCCGGCTCATCGTCGGCGACTCCGACCATATGACACATTTCAAGACGGAGCCGAAGAAGATCGCCGGACTGCTGTACATGGCGGGACGCGATTGACGCGACTTTGGAGGACAAAGGTGCCGCTATTGGCCTCGAACGCCTCGATTTGCTTGGGGTTTGGCGGACAGGAGATCCGCTATTTGCCCCAATTTGCCGTTTTGGCGACTTTGGAGGACACAGATGCCGCTATTGGCCTCGAACGCCTCGATTGGGGCTCCGTTTCGCTCTAATAAGCGCTCCTCTGGCCGCACAATTCGTTTATCGCGCCAAACAGGCGCAATAGCGGATCTATTGGCCGCTTAAGCCAACTTTGGGCACGAAGCGAACACGGGACACCTTGTCCGCCTGTGCTTCGCTCCCGACTAGCCGACTCTTGCCTGGGGTTAGGCGGACAGGAGATCCGCTATTTGCCCCAATCTGTCGTTTTGGCGACTTTGGAGGACACACGTGCCTCTATTTGCCTCGAACGCCTCGATTTTGGCTCCGTTTTGCTCCAATAAGCGCTCCTGTGGCCGTACGATTCGATTATCGCGCCAAACAGGCGCAATAGCGGATCTATTGGCCGCGTAAGCCAACTTTGGGCACGAAGCGAACACGGGACACTTTGTCCACCTGTGCTTCGCTCCCGACTAGCCGACTCTTGCCTGGGGTTAGGCGGACAGGAGATCCGCTATTTGCCCCAATTTGCCGTATTGGCGACTTTGGAGGACACACGTGCCTCTATTTGCCTCGAACGCCTCGATTTTGGCTCCGTTTTGCTCCAATAAGCGCTCCTGTGGCCGTACGAATCGATTATCGCGCCAAACGGACGCAATAGCGGATCTATTGGCCGCTTAAGCCAGCTTTGGGCACGAAGCGAACACGGAAAGTTAGCGCCAAAACACGCGGCGCACGAAATAGGCGGAGCCGCCGTCATGGCTGCTCCGCCCTCTTTTGTCGTCTTGCCGCTCGTGACCGCATCCTTTCGCCTACGATTTGCTCCCGCCATTCAGCGGGTTTTCGTCTTAATCGACGTTCCGGATTGGGTGGATGGGTGCGCCGGATGGAACCGTCTCTGATCAGCCATAATAGCAGTAAATTATGGAAATGGAGGACATGAGATGAACACGCGAATCGCGACGGCCGACGATGCGCCTCAGGTCATCCCGCTGCTGCTGGAGGCGATCGGGACGATTGCTTATCAGCTGACGGGCGCTTCGGATGAAGCGGACGCGGCGGAACGGCTGGTCGACTTCTTCAAGCAGCCGGGCAACCGGATCAGCTTCGGGCATGTGCTCGTGGCGGAGCGGGACGGGCAGGTGGCCGGCATGCTCGCCGCGTATCCCGGCGATGACGCCGGACGGCTGGACGAGCCGTACCTGGCGCGGATGCGGCGTGACTTCGGGGACGCCGAGCGCGTCATCGTCCGGGAAGCGCGGGACGGCGACTATTATTTGGACGCGCTGGCGGTGGCGGAGGCCTTCCGCGGCCAAGGCGTCGCGAAAACGCTAATGGCGGCCGCCGAACAGCGGGCGACGGAGCTCGGCTTCGGCCGTACGGCGCTTATCGTGGAGGCGGACAACGAGCGGGCGTACGGCCTCTATGCGCGCGGCGGCTACGTCGACGACGGCATGCTGCGCATCGGCGAAAGCGACTACCGGCGGATGGTGAAGCAGCTGTAATCGGTTCTCGATCTCGGGCACGCCCCCAGGCTCGCCATTCTAGTCCGCACAGAGGGACAAGCGGGCCGCACCGTCTGCCTCGGTTGGCCATCTATCGGCCGCATCAGCCTAATCGAGCATGTGACACCTCCTCCGCAAGCGCTTCGCTCCCGACCAGTCGACTCTTGCCTGGGGTTTGGCGGACAGGAGATCCGCTATTTGCCCCAATTTGCCGTTTTGGCGCCTTTGGAGGACACACGTGCCACTATTTGCCTCGAACGCCTCGATTTTGGCAGCATTTTGCTCCAATAAGCGCTCCTGTGGCCGCACGATTCGTTTATCGCGCCAAACGGGCGCAATAGCGGATCTATTGGCCGCTTAAGCCAACTTTGGGCACGAAGCGAGCATGGGACATCTCGTCCGCAAGCGCTTCGCTCCCGACTAGCCGACTCTTACCTGGGGTTTGGCGGACAGGAGATACGCTATTCGCCCCAATTTGCCGTTTTGGCGCCTTTGGAGGACACAGGTGCCGCTATTTGCCTCAAACGCCTCGATTTGGGCTCCGTTCTGCTCCAATAAGCGCTCCTGTGGCCGCACGATTCGTTTATCGCGCCAAACGGGCGCAATAGCGGATCTATTGGCCGCTTAAGCCAACTTTGGGCACGAAGCGAGCACGGGACATCTCGTCCGCAAGCGCTTCGCTCCCGACTAGCCGACTCTTACCTGGGGTTTGGCGGACAGGAGATCCGCTATTTGCCCCAATTTGCCGTTTTAGCGACTTTGGAGGACACAGGTGCCGCTATTGGCCTCGAACGCCTCGATTTCGGGTGCATTTTGCTCCAATAAGCGCTCCTGTGGCTGCACGATTCGTTTATCGCGCCAAATGGGCGCAATAACGGATCTATTGGCCGCTTAAGCCAACTTTGGACACGAAGCGATGGCGACATGCGGAGCGATACAGGACCGGGACGCGGGGTGGCGGTGAGGCGTACGGAGGGAGCCGCGGAGCGAGATGCATGGCCGAGCCACGGGGTGGCGGTGAGGCGCACGGGACGCGAGGAGCCGCGAAGCAAACTCCCCAGGCCCACTCGGGACGCGGGGGCGCGGTATGGCCCGTTTTTGCCCGCGCCTCGCGACGCCTCGCCGACGCCTCCGCCAACGCAAAAGAACGGACCCAGAAGACCGGTCCGTTCTCACCCCCGTGGAGGCGTCTCACCCTCGCCCCCGCTCCGCCTCCGCCCCTGCGCCGCCGGCTACGCCAGCTTCGGCATCAGGCCGCCCTGCAGCTTCGCGCCGGCCTCGAGCCCGAGGCCGTCCGTGATGACGTGGCCCGCGCCGCTGTAGGTCGTGCCGTCTTCCATGAAGACGATCGCAAGCGCCCGGCGGGGACGATCCGTCGTGTTGGCATG
The DNA here is from genome assembly GCF_042653205.1 of Paenibacillus sp. GCM10023250. NCBI lineage: Bacteria > Bacillati > Bacillota > Bacilli > Caryophanales > Paenibacillaceae > Paenibacillus > Paenibacillus sp. GCM10023250. The sequence goes on from NZ_JBHSHY010000026.1 coordinate 30,447, forward strand.
CGCGTAGTGGAACGTCATGCCGTCGTGGAACGTGCAGCTGCCCGCCTTCATCCGGCAGATGACCGCGGTATTGCGGTCGACGTCCTTCGCGCCCTCCTGCTCGAAAATATCCTCCGGCGTCACCAGGCTGACGCCCTTCAGGTTGCGGATGCGCTGCGATTTCGGCACGAACATCATGCAGCCGTTATGCTCGTCGACGTCATCGAGCGCGACCCAGATCGAGAACGCGTTTTGCGGCTTCATTTCGTTCATGGGCCAGTACGGCCGGTCTTGATGCCACGGCGTCGGCTTGGAGTCGCCCGGCATCTTGAGCAGCGCGTGGTCGTGAAAGAGCCGTACGCCCGCGAAGCCCGTCAACTGCTTGCCGAGATCGGCGAACCGCTCGCCGAGCACGAACCGCGCCATGCCGCCGTGATCGCGCCACGTGTTGACGCGCTGGTTCAGCACCTTGTAATACGCGCCGCCGGCCTTGTCGGTCTGCACCCCGCGCCCGCCTTCGCCGTACATCGTCTCGTCCATGTATGCCCGCAGCTCCGCCAGCTCCTCCGGCGACAGCACGCCGTCGATCTGCACGAAGCCGTTTTCCCGGTAAAACGCCACCTGCTCGGCGGTCAGTCGCCGATTCGCTCTCAACATGTCCCTCAATCCCCTTTGCGTGTCGGATACCTTTACTGTAACCCGAAGCGCGGGGGCGTTCTTGGACGATACGCGGAAAAACACAGACGATCTGCCAAAGTTGAAAACGTTATCCGCCGGGCAGCACCGCGAACGGCTCGTCCCCGATAAACTGCTGCTCAACCTGATCCACAACGCTATGCAGCACGCGGAGCCGGACGCCGGCGCCATCGACGTCTCGCTCCCGGCGGATCGTCCGCCGGGGCAAGCGGGCTGATGCCTATCTTTCTAGCTTATCTTTCTAGCTTATCTTTCTATCTTCTATTCCAAGCTTCCGTTCAAGCTTCTTTTGTTTCCAGCATGCGTTTCCAGCATCCCGTTACTAGCTTTAAGCTCGCGCTTGCCTTCCATTCGGTATCCCATCCGGCATTCAGGCGTTCGTCCGCGCGAGCGGCTCCGTCCAATACCGGTTGTCCGCGGCCAGCACGGTTCTCAGAAACCTCCCCGTATGCGACGCGTCCGACGCGGCCACCTGCTCCGGCGTTCCCTGCGCGACCACCGTCCCGCCGTCCTTGCCCCCGTCCGGTCCCATATCGATGACGTAATCGGCGACTTTGACGACGTCTAGATGATGCTCGATGACCAGCACCGAATGTCCGTGGTCCACCAGCTGGTTCAGGCAGTCGATCAGCTTCTGGATATCGTGCAGATGCAGACCCGTCGTCGGTTCGTCGAGGATATACAGGTTGTGCGAGCCGCGCTTCAGCTTGCCGATCTCGGTCGCCAGCTTGATCCGCTGCGCCTCGCCGCCCGAGAGCGTCGCGGACGATTGGCCGAGCTTCAGGTACCCCAACCCCAGCTGGAGCAGCACGTTCAACTTGTGCACGATGAGCGGCTGGTCAGCGAAGAAGGATACCGCCTCCTCGATGCTCATGTCGAGCACCTGCGCGATGTTCTTCCCGCGCAGCGCGACTTCCAGCACCTCGCCGTTGAAGCGCGCGCCCTTGCAGGATGGGCATACCGTCTCGACGTCCGGCATGAATTGCAGCGACGTCGTGACGACGCCTTCGCCTTGGCAGTGCTCGCACCGGCCGCTCTTCTGGTTAAAGCTGAATTCGGACTTGCCGATGCCGCGCGCGGCGGCCTCCCCCGTCTCCGCGAACAGCTCGCGAATGCGGTCGAAGAAGCCGACGTACGTCGCCGGGTTGGAGCGCGCGCTCCGGCCGATCGGCGATTGGTCGATGTTGATGACGCCGGTCAAGAGCTCAGTGCCTTCGATCGCGTCGTGCTCGCCCGGCACGATGCGGTGGTCGTAAAACCGGGCGGACAGCTGCTTGAACAGCACTTCGTTAATGAGCGTGCTCTTGCCGGAGCCGGATACGCCGGTGACGCAGGTCATGACGCCGAGCGGGATGTCCACGTTCACATGGCGCAGGTTGTTCGCGCGCGCCCCCAGAATGCGGAGGGACAAGCCCGAGAGCGCGCGTCGTCCCGCGGGCACGTCGATTCGCCTGGCGCCGGACAGGAAAGCGCCGGTCAGCGAATCGTCCGCCTGCCGCAGCTGCGCCGCCGTGCCCTGCGCGACGACGCATCCGCCTCGCTCGCCTGGCCCCGGCCCGATCTCGATGATATGATCCGCGCTGAGAATGGTCTCGATATCGTGCTCCACGACAATGATCGTATTGCCGATATCGCGCAGCTTCTGAAGCGTCTGCACGATCCGGCGGCTGTCCCGGGCGTGCAGCCCAATGCTCGGCTCGTCCAGTACGTACAGCATCCCCATGAGGCCGGAGCTGATCTGCGTCGACAGGCGGATGCGCTGCGCCTCGCCGCCCGAGATCGTGTCGGAGCGGCGGCCCAAGTTCAAATAGTCGAGTCCGATGTCGATGAGCAGGTCCAGCCTTGAGCGAATCTCGGCGACGATCTGCCCGGCCGCCTGCCGCTTCGCTTCCGGAAATGCCGCGCTGGCCAGAAATGCCTGCAGCTGTCTCAGCGGCAAGCTGCACAGCTCGTCAATATCACTTCCGCCGATGCGGATGCAGAACCGCTGGGGCTTCAGCTTCTTCCCGTCGCAGTCCGGGCAAGTGTGCTCCGCCATCACCCGCTTGAAGAAGTCGTTGTCGCCGAGTCCGCTTCCGCCTCGCCGCGTCACGTGCTGCTTGTACCACCGGTTCACCTCGTGCACGAGCCCGCCGTATTTGCGAAGCTTGCCGGCTTGGCTATGGGCATGGCGGGGATGGTCATCCGTCACGACGATCGGAAACGATTCGCCCCGGGTTCCGTGGAACAGCCGGTCGACGAAGTCCTCCGGCAGCTCGCGAAACGGCGTGTCCAAGCTTTGCCCGTAGTGCAGGAACAAGCTGTGGAACAGCATGCCGCGGTACGATTTCTTCGTGCTCGGACCGTAGATGTTGTGATCGAGCGCGCCTTTGGCGACGCCTTTCTCCGGGCTCTTGACCAGGAACCGCTTCTCGGTCCGCATGTACGTTCCGATCCCGCCGCAGGTCCGGCACGCGCTGCCCGGGTCGTTGAAGGAGAAGTACGACGGGTGCAGCTCGCCGATCGCGAGATGATGGGCCGGGCAGCCGAAGTCCCGGTAAAACGCATCCGTGTCGATCGGCTTGCCGTCGCCCGGATTCGCGATTTCGAACCGGATAAAGCCTTCGCCGACCAGCTCCAGGCTGTTCTCGATCGTTTTGGCCAGCGTCTTGTAGAGCGACGGCGCGACGACGACCCGATCGACGACGACCTCCATCCGGTACTCCGTCTCCTCGTCCAGCTCGATCGGATCGCTCAGGTTGCGGTTCGCGCCGTCGATACGCACGTAGCGGAAGCCCTTCTCCCGGATCTCGTCGAACAGCGTCGCGTAATCTTCGTCGTACAGCTTGAAGACGGGCGCGAGCACCTCGAGCTCCGTCCCCGCGGGCAAGGTCAGCACGTGGTCGATCATTTGCTGCACCGTCTTCGCCGCGATCGGATGCCCACAGAAGGGGCAGTGCGCTTCGCCCGACGACGCGAACACCAGACGGAGAAAATCGTACACGTCCGTCATCGTCCCGACCGTGGAGCGCGGATTCGCGCTGCCCTTCTTCTGCTCGATCGCGATGACCGGCGACAAGCCGAACACGAAGTCGACGTCCGGCTTCTTCAGCTGGCTCATCCGGCTTTTGGCGAACGTGGACAGCGATTCGAGGAAGCGGCGCTGCCCTTCGCCGTAAATCACCTCGAACGCGAGCGACGATTTGCCGGAGCCGCTTACGCCTGTAATCACCGTCAATTGATCGCGGGGAATGTCGACGTCAATGTTCTTCAAATTGTTTTGCCGGGCGCCTCTCACTTCGATCTTCGTTTTCATGGGCTGGCATCCGCTCCTTTACTGGGCGATATCGTCCGCATCCTCGAGCATGTAAGCCGGTTCCTCCAAACGCACCCTGCTCTTCGGCGTCGCCTTCGCTTCGGCGGGGAACGGCGCCAGATAACCGCGGCCGGCGAGCCAGCCGCAGGCCAGCTCCAGCGTTCCCGCATCCAGCCGGACGACCGTCCCCAGCTTATCCGCCATCTCGGAGAGCGTCCGGACATCCCGCTCCTGCTTCAAATAATCGAGAACCGGGCGGAACAGCTCGCCTTCCCGCTCCTCCACGAACGCCGCGATCCGATCGAGCGCCGCCCGCGCTTTCGCCTTGTCCACGGATCCGCCGACAAGCCCGGCGTAGATCTCCCGGAAGAAGGCCGGATTGAGCGCGGACGCCTGCTGCACGGCCTCGCGCATCGGCACCTCGCCGTGCCGGACGACTTCGATTTGCGCGAGCGTGTCGATCATCTTGATCATCCAGAAGGCGCTGTAGAGCTCGTCCTCCTTGACGTACAGCCACTTCTCCGCTTTCGCGAGCCCGCCGAGCGCGAAGCAGCCCAGCTGCAGCAGCCGATGCTGCCGGTCCCGCTCGCCGACGTGGCGGATATTCGCGAAGACGGCCTCGAGCGACCGATCCTTCGCGAACAGGAGCTTCCCCCGGAGCAGATAGGAATGCTCGAATGAGGCGGATACCGATTTCTCCACCCAACGCTTGAATTCGTCGCGCGTCTGGATACTCGTGTTAATAGCAATGCCGTTCTCGGTGAAGCACATGAAGGACCGGTTCAGCTTCTGCTCGTGCACGATCAGCTTCATGTCGATGTCGGACTTCTCCCACACTTGGTCGTAGGAGAGGCTTCCGAGCAGAATCGCCGCGATGACCTGATCGTCCTGACGGACCTTCCGTACGAACGCGTCCAGCGCCTCCGCGTACCGAGCCTCGATTCCCGATCGGTTCACGCGCATGCTCCTCCTCTCGCCGTCTTGCGCCGTCTTCGGCGCAGGGCGGCGCGATTTCGTTCTCCGTGACGTATTCGCCGCCTCGGCAGCCGTTCCTGCCGTACCTGGGCCGCAGCGCAAAGACCGCCGCGGAACGCGGCGGTCTCTCGGTCTTGCGTATGGCTTCCCTTCCTATTCCACCAAGCCGGAGCGCTCCACGCCCTGAATGAAGTACCGCTGCAGGAACAAATACACGAGCAGCATCGGCACGAGCGAGACGAACGTGGCGGCCATGACCACCGGCAGGCTGAACACTTCGAACTTGCTGCCCGTCAGCTGGTCCAGCGACTGGTAGAGCCGCGGCAGCATCATCGGCAGCGTGAATTTCTCCTCGCTCGTCAGGTAGATCGACGGCTCGAAGAAGTCGTTCCAGTGCCACACGAGCGACAGCAGCGTCGTGACGACGATCGCCGGCGGCGTCAGCGGCAGGATGATCTTCCAGTAGACGCGGAAGCTGCCGCAGCCGTCCACCCGCGCGGCGTCCTCCAGCTCCCACGGCAAGCCCCGGAACAGCTGGCGGAAGATGAAGATGAAGAGCGCCCCGCGCAGCCCGTTGCCGAAGAAGGACGGAATGATGAGCGGCAGCACGCTGTCGATCCAGCCGATCGTCTTGTACTGCATGAACAGCGGCACGATAATCGTCTGCGGCGGGACGATCATCGTGAACATGCAGAGCACGAACAACACCTCGCGTCCCGGAAACTTGATCCGGGCGAAGCCGTAGGCGATGAACGAGCAGGACAGCACCTGCCCGATCACGCTCAGGACGGCGATCAGCGCCGAGCTCTTGAAGTGCGGCCAGAACTGGAGCCCTTGCATGCCGTAATAGAAATTTTCCCAGGCGAGGCTCGTCGGAATCCATTTGATCGTGAAATCCATCAAGTCCGCGGGCTGCTTGAGCGAGGTCGTGACCATGTAAAGGAACGGATACAGAAAGACGAACGCCAGGTCGATCAGAATCAGGTAGACGAACAGGCGGTAGATGAATCCGATCCAGCGGCTCTTGCTGCCGAACCGGCTGACGAGCACGTTGTTTCGGATCGCCGCGGCCCTGCCGCGGCTCTTCTCCGGCACGGCCACGCGCGCGGTCGAGGCCGTCTTCGTCTTCGCTACGGGGATCGACTTCATGCTGGGGCACCTCCTTGCGGCTTATTTTTCACCCGTGTAGACGATCAAGCGCCGGGTCGACACGAAGACGAGCACGAGCAGCAGGAAGATGAACAGGAAGTAGATCCACCCCATGCTCGAGGCATAGCCCATCTGGATGTTGGTGAAGGCGGTGTCCTTGATGTACACCATCATCCGGTTATTGATGTCCGTGAAGGAATCCACGAACGTATAGACGGTATTGAGCAGGATGATCGGCGTCATGAGCGGGAGCGTGATCTTCCAGAACATCTCCCATTCCGTCGCCCCGTCGCATCTCGCCGACTCGTACAGCGAGACCGAGATGCCCTGCAGGCCGGCCAGGAAGAGCAGAATCTGCACGCCGGTCTTCCAGAAGATAATCGTCAACCGGCTCAGCATGTCGAAGACGATCTGCGAGAACGTCGGGCCCATGTAGAGGAAGACTTCGTCCGGGACGCCGATGCCGTTGACCAGCGTATCCTTCCCGACCCCGGCGTACAGCAGCTGCTGCATCGCGAGGCCCGAGCCGATCAGCACCGGCAGGAAGAACGCCGCGCGGAAGAACGCCCGCCCGCGGATGTTATGATTCAGCAGGATCGAGATGATCAGCGAGAACACGAGAATGAGCGGCGTGTTGATCAGCGCGTCCTGAATGACCGAGATGAACAGCGGGATGAACTTCGTGTCCAGCACGAACGCGTTGTTGAAGTTGCCCCAGCCCACGGCCTTCAGCTGAAAATCGCCGACGCCCTCCACCTCGTGGAAGCTGAGCCACAGGGAATACACGAGCGGGTACAGCATGAACAGCGCGAAGCCGAGCGCCCAGGGCGCGATATAGACGTAACCCGCGAGCATTTTCTTGCGCTCGAGACCGATTCCTTTGCCTCTCACGGCTTAGCCTCCCTTCGGCACGACGATGAAGTTTTTGCCCGGCACGACGCGGCCGTCCTCCGTGCGGGCTTCGCCGGACGCGTAGTTGACGATGACGCGGGTGCCGTCCTCGTAGCCGGTCTCGTACAGGTCCTTCGCGAGCTTCCGGTGCGACGTCATCGCTTGCGACCAGACCGGCCGCAGCTTCTCGTTCATTTCCTTGTACTGTTCGATCGCCTGCGGCGCCCAGCTCTTATAATCGGAGCTGAACAGATCGCTATAGTACGTGTCCTTCAAATCGTCGGCGTAATTCATCGTGAACTGGTAGTACGGCATGTACCCGTATTCCACCATCTTGAGGTACTGCAGCTGCGGATCGTAGAACAGGTTCTGCGCGTCGCCGGAATACGGGATGAGCCCGTGCACGACCATCTGGTAGAGCGGAATCGTCTCGTCCGTGAAGAAGTAGCCGCTGTCCTCCATCGGGATGCCGAACAGGCGCGACGAGTGCTTCAGCGTATAGCCGTTGCCGCCGATCGAAGCCGCGGCGCCGAACTGCTTCGCGGCCTTCTGCATCATCTCCGTCCAATGCGCCGCCGTCCCTTCCCGCGTCGACGGATAATCCTTGTTGTAATCGTAATAATCCTGGTAGCCGATGGCGTCGAAGTTGATGCCGGAGATCGGCAGCTTGCCGAGCGGATCGAGCACCTTGGACTGGAACTGCTGGTTTTGCTTGCCGGCGCTCAGCAGGAACGTCTCGCTGTAGCGGTCGGTCGCGGCGAAGCGGTTCGCCCCGACGACGACGTCGCCCCGCGTGGAGAATCCGTCGACGCCCTTCCACGCATCCACGTAATCGTCCTGCAGGAACAGCTGGATGCCGTTCGCCTTCGCGTACTCGCTAAGCCCCTTCAGCCCGCTCATGCCGCCGAGCTTCGTGGACGGCTCGTTCCCGGACGGATAGGTCAGGTAGCCTTTGTCCGTCCAGCCGAGCAGGTTCGCGGAGATCGCCTTGACGCCCTGCTTGCCGAGTTCGTCCATGATCCCCTTCGCTTCGTCGTAGGTCGTCGTCGCGATGAACCGGTCGAACAGGATCCGATTCTCCTTGATGCCCATCAGCAGATCGAGCCCGAATGGAATCGGGTCGCCCTCCTTGATCCGCGGCTGGACGCCCGCCTCGTTTACGAGGTAGTCGCGGTACGCGGCGGCCATGTGGCCGTAGTCCGCGTCTCCCCCGCTCAGGAAGACGTACCGGATCGTATGGTCTTCTCGGAGCAGGTCCTTCTCGGGCTTCTTCGCCAGATTGCCGTCCTTCTTGACCGCTTCGTACTCCCGGCGGTACACGAGCTCCGAGGCAACGCGGTTCAGATTGATGAGATAGCCGCTCGGCGAGAACAGGATCCGCGCGTCGTACTCGCCCTTCGTGATCATGCCGATGAAGGCGTTGTCGTCCACCTTCTGTCCGAAGATCGGCAGCATGGCGTTCAAATCCCGGCCAAAGCTGTCGAAGTTGATCATGTCCGGCCCGTACACGCTCGCCCGGTACGGGTTCAAGTATTCGGGGTGAATCGGCTTGAACGTCGACAGCGCCCCGGAGCCGTCGGGATAGACGGAATAGCCTTGGTCGTGATCCGTCGCGGCGCCGAAGAACGGCAGCGGCGAGATCGCCATCAGCCAGTTGTTCTCGGATTCCGTCACCGATTGCCCCGGCACCGTCACCTCGAGGGCGTCGTCCTTCAGCCGGAATTGCATATCGAAGCCGATGCCGAGCCGCTCGAGCTCGTAGTGCACGGATATGCCGTCCTCCAGGGACGTCGCCTTCATCTTGGGCCGCTCCAGGGCGGAGTTCGTCTCCTGCGTCTCGATCGCCGGCAGGCGGGGATCCGTGAAGGTCAAGTGGAAGATCGACTGACTGCTCGCCGTCCACAGCTCGTTCCCTTCGGCGTTCACCTCGTCCAGCGGAACCGCCGATTTCCACAGATGGCCGTTGCGCTTATCCTTGACCGCGATGGCAGAGTCGGAGGCGCGGAACATCAGCTCGAGGCGGTCCGTCTCCGCGACCTTCTCGTACGGGCTGGCGTTCGCGGCTTGGTCTTCGCCGGCCGGCGCGTCCTCCGGCGGCGTCGTCTCCGCGGCATCGCCGCCCGCCTCCGCCGCGTCCGTCTCGTCGGCCGGGTCCGCGGCCGCCGACGCGGGCTTCAGCTCCTGCTGCGCGCGGTCGATGGCCCGCTGGATGGAAGGCAGCGCCAGGAGAACGAGCCCGGCGAGAACGACGGCGACGACCCCGTAGTAGAGCCAGCGTTTGGCTTTCGTCGACATAGGTTCTCCTCCTCAATTCTCCATGAGATAGCGGGCCTCTACGATGACCTCGCGCACGAATTGCAGCACATGGTTCGTCAGGGCGAACGTCAGCCCCACCGTGCCCCAAAAGATCAGGAAGGCAACGATGGTGAGCAGCATGACCCCGACCGATTTCTTGAAGGTATAGTCGTTCAGCACCTTCAGCTGAATGAAGATCAAGAGGGCGACCCACGCCCAGATGATCGTATTGATGCTGTTGTACAGCCCGAGCTCGCCCCGCGACATGATCGTCGAGAGCGCGGCGAGCGGAATCGCGAACACGACGTAGGGAATGAGGCTGTACGACATCGCCGTGAAGATCTGGCTGAAGTGCGCCTCGCCGTCCATGATCGCCGTGATCAGGTAGCACGCAATGACGCCGGATACGAGCGGGATCACGAAACGAACGATTTCCAGGTTCAGGTCTGCGTTCTCCGGCTGCAGGGACGTCATGTGGAAGCTCGTCATGTAGATCGTCACGATCCGAACGGCCAGCGTCAGCAGAATGATGATGAACGCCGCGATCAGGTTGCGCGTCTTTTGGAGCTCCTCGAAGCCGTCCGCGGGATGGAAGAGAATGGCGATGCCGAGCCGCACCGCGTGCAGCCCGGGCGCTTTCGCCGCCGCCGTCTTGTTCAATAGCCGTACCTCCTTATGACGGTGTTCGTGACGCGGATCAGCCCTTTCACCAGGAGGTAGACCGCGTACACGATCAGCGCCGCGGCGACGACCAGCCATCCCAGGTACTTACGCATCATCTCATGCCGGTACTCGGCGAACGCCTTGGAATAGCCGTCCTGATCCTCGCCCAGCTTGAATTCCTTCATCGCGTCCTTCCACTTCTCTTCCTTCATCAGCGCCTTCGCCACGCCGCGGTGCGCGAGCGGGTAGTTCTCGTCGATCGCGAGCACCTGCTTCCACGGCGTCAGCGCCTCCTCGTACCGGCCGTTGTAATGCAGCTGGCTGGCCTGATGAATGAGATCCGCGAAGCGCGTCGGCTTGAAGATCTGGATGTTGCCCCGGTCCCGGTCCAGCACGTACACCTTGCCCGCCTTGTCCGTAACGATGCTGATCGGGTATTCGAACCGGCTCTTCACGTCGCCCTGTCCGCCGAACACGGCCAGCAGGTTGCCCTCCTGGTCGTACTGGTAGATCTTGCGGGACATCGCGTCGAGCGCGTTGATGACGCCGAACTGATCGACCGCCAGGTCGACGAAGTACGGCTGCTCCAGCGTCCCGCTCTCGATGGACGGCTGGCCGAAGGCCGCCTTCTTGTAAATGTTCTCGCCCATGGCGTTGAACTTCTTGATCTGATCCGCGTCGATCAGCACGGTCGGCGTGTAGATGAAGCCTTTCTCGTCGAGCGTCAGATTCGCGTTTTGCGGCGGTACCGCGTTGTTCAGCTGCTCCCGCTGCTCCGGCGTCGCCAGGACCCGGATCAGCAGGTTCTTCCAGTCGAACGGGACGCGGTTCGCGCCGATGTAGCCGCGGAACCGGTTCATCGCGTCGATCATCATGAAGCCGCTGAAGTCGTTCTTGTTCAGCACGTAGATGTAGCCGCGGCGGTCCAGAATAACCTTGTCCGGGGCAAACTCCAGATCCGGGCTCAGCAAGCTCGACTCCGGCTTGACGAACTCTTCGATCAGCTTCCCGTCCGGCGCGAGATGGATGACCTTCCCGCTGCCCGTATCCGCCACGAACATATCGCCGAGGTCGTCGACGAAGATGCCGCTCGGCTTGCTCAGCTTGATGCCCTGGTCCTTGCCGAAGATGCCGAGCACCTTCCCGTCGCCGCTCAGCTTGACGATCCGGTTGTTGTCCGTGTCCGCGACGTAGAGGATGCCTTTGCCGTCGATGAACAGATCGTTGGGCTTATTCAAGCCCGGCTGGCCGACGTCCAGCACGACGGTGTCGACCGTGTACGTCAGCGGAATCGGAATGCGGTACCCGTACATGGGATCGATCGTGTACGACATTTGCGGGAGGGCGTAGGCGGGCAGCCCGCCGGTCAGCAGCAGCAGACAGCCGAGGACGGCCGTCGCGATTCGTTTGTACATCCTGTCCGCCCCCCTTAGGATTTGATCCCGGAATGGACCATTGTATTCATGACGAACCGCTGGAACAGCATGAAGATCAGGATCGGCGGCAGCGTGACGAGGAACGTACCGGCTGCGAGCGCCCCCGACCGCGCCACGACGCCCGGTCCGCCGGCCAGCGTCTGGATGGCGAGCGGCAGCGTCTTCATCGTCTCGCTCGTCGTGAACACGAGCGCCGAGAAGTAATCGTTCCAGTTCCCGATGAAGGAGAAGATGATCAGCGTCGCCCACGCCGGCTTGCTCACCGCCATGATGACGCGCCAGAAGATCTTCCATTCCGAGGCGCCGTCGATGTAGGCCGCTTCGATCAGCGCGTCGGGAATCTGGTCGAAGAACTGCTTCATCAGGAAGATGTTGAACGCCACGGCGACCTTCGGCAGAATGAGCGCCCAGTACGTGTTCACGAGGCCGAGGCTGGACACAATCATGTAGGTCGGGATCTGCGTGACCTGCGGCGCGAACATGAGCGCGGACAGAATCACGGCGAAGATCAGCCCGGCGCCCGGCGGCTTGAACTTGGACAGCACGTACGCGCCGAGGCTGCAGACGAACAGGCTGGCCGCCACGATCGAGCCGGAGACGAACAGGCTGTTGAAGATGTACCGCGTGAACGGCACGACCGAGCTGTCCGTCGCCGTCAACAGGTCGAAGAAGCTGCGCAGCGTCGGCTTCTGAACGAAGAACGTCGGCGGATACAAGAACAGCTCGTCGAGCGGCTTGAACGCCGTCGATATCATGTAGACGATCGGCAGGGCCGTGAAGCAGACCAGCGCGATCATGAACACGTACAGCAACCCCCGGTTGAAGCGGGCGACAAATTTGGCATAATTGATGGTCACGTCCGTTTGCCCCCCTTATAGATCCTTGGACGACAGCAGCCTCATCACGATGCGTCCCAGGCCGAACGTCAGGAAGAACAGAAATACCGCGATCGCCGACGCATAGCCGAGCTCGAACCGAATGAACGCATAGTCGAACAAGTGAGAAATGATCGTATGCCCCGCGTAGTTGGGGCTTGGCATGCCGGAGATCGCCACGGCGATGTCGAACACCCCGAACGCCGCAACGATGGAGTTGACCGCTCCGAACAGCAGCTGCGGCTTCATGAGGGGCAGCGTGACGTACCAGAGCTCCTGGAACTTGCTCGAGATGCCGTCGATCGCGCCGGCCTCGTACAGCTCGGGCGACACGTTCTGCAGACCCGCGAGGAAGACCAGGAAGCCCGTGCCCATGCTCATCCAGAGCGATACGATGATGATGACCGGCATGATCGTGTCGGGGTCGGTCGTCCACAGAATCGGCTCGCTGATCATGCCCCAGCTCAGCAGCCAGTTATTCAGCAGGCCGTACCGGTCGCCGGAGAAAATGTACAGCCAGACGATCGACAGCGCGATGCCGCTCGTGATCGACGGGACGTAGAAGGCGAGCGAGAACAGCATCTTCGCCCGCAGCGTATTGATGACCCACGCGAGCAGGAACGACAGACAGTAGCTGAGCGGGCCGCCGATCACGGCGAACACGAACGTGTTCTTGATCGACTTGAGGAAGATGTCATCCTCCAGGAACAGCACGCTGTAGTTGGACAGGCCGATCCACTTGGCCGGCTGCAGCATGTTGTAGTACGTGAAACTCAGGTAGACGGACTGAATGACCGGTACGACGGTAAAAACGATGAAGAGAATGAGGAAGGGACTGAGAAACAAGTACCCGAGCGCCGCCTTCCTCCCCGCCTGCGACAATTTGAACCGCCTTGCCTTCTCGGCTGACAGCTGAAGCGGGTTGTTCGCGACTTCCATGCTGCTATTCATGTGCCGCTCCTCCTTCCGGGAAATCTAATCCGGGGCGAACCCGAATTCCTTTTGCTTCGCCGCCAGCTCTTTGTTGATATCCTTGATGCCCTGCTCCAGCGATTCGCGCACGTTCGTCCCGCCCAGCACGACGCGGTTCCAGGCGTTATCGATGTTCCGCGACGTGAAGTACCCGCCGAGCACGTACGGCTGCTCCTTGTAGTACTTCCATTGGTCGGTGAGCGCCTTCAGGTCGTCCTCCGGCCACGGCAGCTGCGTGAACGCCTCGACGTTGGCCGTGTTCCACCGCGCTTCCACGCCGAGCAGCGCTTCCAGCTCCTGGCCGAACTGCGTCTGGCGCTCCGTGCTGGTCCACCATTTCAGGAATTCCCAGGCTTCCTTCTGATGCTGCGACTGCTTGAAGATCGCGACGGACTGCACGTTGCCCCCGGCGGTCCGGTCGATCGAGCCGTCCGGTTTCTGATGGCCCGGCGACGGCGCCACGCCCCACCGGCCCACGAGCTCCGGCGCCGCGGTCGACAGCTGCACGTACGTCAGGTAATCCGCGATCCCGACCGGCATCTCCCCGGTGCGGAACCGGTTGAAGAAGTTCGCGTTGACCGGGAATTTATAGTTCGTGTACAGCTCCGTCCACTCCGTGAACGCCTGGAACGCTTCCGGCGAGTCCAGGCCGGACTTCCGTCCGCCGTCCTTGTAGAATTCGCCGCCGTTCTGGTAGAGGAACGGCATGAAGCCGAGGGAGGTCGGCGGGTAGTACATCTGCATGCCGTTCTGCTGCAGCACCGGCAGCAGCGCGTACGCATCGTCCCACGTCTGCGGGACGCTGACGCCGAGCTCGCCCAGGACGTCCTTGCGGTAGACCAGGACGTTGAAGTCCTGCGTCTCCGGCAGGGCGTAACTGCCGCCGTTGTATTGGAACGGGATGAGCGCCCCGGGCAGGAACCGCTTGCTGACCTCCGGGTAGTCCGGGAATTGCGACAGGTCGACGGTGGCGTCCCGGATCGCGAATTCCACCGGCAGATGCGCGTCGACGCCGGTGGCCACGTCCGGCGCCTTGCCGGAGCTGGCCGCGAGCAGCAGCGTGTTGACGGAGCCCGAGTTCAGCTGGCCGGCCGGGAGCGTGTTGACGTTAATGCGAATGCCCGTCTCCGGCGTGAACTCCTCCTCCGCCATCTCCTTCATGATCTCCGCCCATTCCTTGCCGCGGGAGACCCAGACTTCCAGTACCGGCCCTTCGCCCTCCCCGGCCACGGACGCGGTCTTGCCGTCCTTGCCGTAGACACTGCCGACGCCCGTGTAATCCTTCGTAAAGGAGGCCACGAAGTTCTTCACGGTGCTGACGGACTTCTGCCAAATGTTCGACTTGACCTTCGGATCGCGCGTATCCGGCGCCCCGATCAGCAGGTAGTCGAGCACGAGCGGCACGTTCTGCAGCCCCGTCAGCAGCGTGCTGAGCGACGTCTGGCTGTTGCTCAGCTCGGAGAGCTGGCGAGGAATGCTGTCGGGATTCGCGACCATCCGCTCGAAGGTATGGTTCATCATCCGCAGGCTGCTGACCGTGCTGGGCTCCTTCTCCGACAGCTCCCGCAGGACGTTCATCTGCACCGCCAGATCGTCGGCGATTGCCTTCAGGTCCGTGACGAGCTCCGGCACCTTCTTCCCGAGCTCGTATTCGAAGTTCGGGTCCGGCGTCGGCCCTGTCACCATGATGATGCGCCGGTACAGGTCGGACAGCTTCTGCGTGTCCGCCGTCAGCGCCTCGGCGACCGCCTGGTACGGCCCGACCTCGGCGACGAGCGTGATCGTATGCGCGCCCGCCTTGAGCGGCACGAGCATCGGCTCCTCCTTGCCCGTCCCGGGATCGGCCGTATGCAGCGTCTCCAGCTGCCAGCTGCGGGAATATTCGAACGGATACAGCTCCATTTCCTTGTACGGCACTTGGCCGTCGATCAGGATCTGACGGTAGGACGGCAGTCCGTCGCCCCACCATTGCCCGACCTTGAGGCCGATCTTGTACAGGCCGTCCTTCGGCACCTCGAACGTCCACGCGGCCTTCTGGCCGCCCTTCCGCCAGCGCCAGTCGCCGAAGGCGTTCAGCCGGATCCGTCCGTCGCTCGCCGGCTCCATCAACGGGTCGCCGTTCGCTTCCCGGCGGATCGTCGGGTCGGACTTGTTCGGATTGTTCTCGGCCTGCACTTTCACGCTGACGTCTTCGGCCGGCGCGAAGCCCTGCCCTTCGAAGGCCTGCTTAGCCTCCGCGTAGCTGGGCACGGTCGCCGGCGACGTCAGCGCCAGCCGGTCGATCGCCATCGTCTCCGCCAGGAAGTTCATGCGGAAGACGTGCTTGCCCGCCGTCAGATGGAATTGAAACGGCTCCGGATACAGCCCGTTGCCATCGGCGATCGGCTGCTCCATCCAGAGCGGCTGCTCCACCTGCTTCGGCCGGACGTCGTCGCCCTGGTTGTTCTTCTCGGGATCTCCCCGGTCGACCCAGTTGCGGAAGAAGTACAGGCGCTGCGCCTCGCGGAACGGGCTCTTGCCGTCGATCAGCAGGTCGCGCTGCATCGGCAGCCGCTTGCCCGCCATGGGATAATAGCGCGCGCTCAGGTTATACAGCCCGTCCTCCGGGACCTCGACCGTCCACTCGATCCAGTTCGTCGCCTTGTCCCACACCAGCGCGGTTTGGCCGTCGACCGTGTCCGAGGCCGGCTTCGCGCCGCCGAACGCCGTGTAGCGGGCCGCGTCGATGACGATGTCCGGCTGCGCGGCCGGCTGCAGCCCCTGCTCGCGGTACCCCGCCAGCGCGCTGGCGTAGTTCGGCTCCAGAATCGCGTCGATGGACAGGTCGCCCGCGTCTCCGAGCGGCACGCCCTGGTTCGTGTTGCGGTCACGCAGCCGCTCGCTGGCGTACGAGCGGGAGTGATCGCCGCATACGGTCGTGACGACGAGGCAGGCGAGCGTGAACAGTACGACTCTCTTTCCCTTCAATGCCTGTTTCCATAGCCGGTTCAAGCGCTTCACCTCGTTTGAAGTTCGTTTCGGGCAGGACGCGCAGGACAAGGAAGGGAGCGCCTTCCCGCCCCCTTCCTTCGCAGCGCTATTTGGCCTGCAGCTTCTTCAGCTCCGCGTCTACGTTCTTCTTGACCTCGTCCAGCAGCCTCTTCGGCTCGCCCTTGCCGTTCAGCGCGAGATCCTGTACGCGGAACGTTTCGTCCCACATCTTCTGACCCGCCGGCGTCACGGGGCGGAAGTGCGCCGACGGCATCAAGTCGACGAATACTTTCAGCTGCGGATTCTCCGTGATCTTGATCTCCTCGTTCACCTTCGGCATGGCCGTAATGTCGTTGCCCGCGTTCGGGCGCTTCGCCCAGAGCAGCGTGCCCTTATAGCCCGCGATGAACTTCAGCAGCTCCCACGATTCCTGCGGGTGCTTGCCGCCCTTCGGCATCGTGAAGGAGAAGCCGCCGGCCCACGTCGTCTGCGGGTAGCCTTCCGCGGACGGCATCGGCGTGACGCCCCATTCGAAGGTCGGCTTGACCTTCGCGTTGCTCTTCAGGTCGTTCAGGATCCAGTTGCCGTCGACCATGAAGCCGACCTTGCCGGTCCAGAACGGGTTGATGCCGGTCTTGCCCATGACGTCGTTGAACTTATTGATTTGGGCCATGTCGTACTTCTTGGCGTAGCCCGCCATCCATTCGAGCGCCTTCACGATTTGCGGGTCGTTCGGCGTCAATTCCGCGTCCTTCGTCCATTCGCCGCCGAAGTTCCAGCTCTGCGTGTACAGGTAGCTCTGGCCCATCCACGGAATGAAGCCTACCTGCTCGTAGCCGCCGCTCGTCGATTTCTTGAACATCTTCTCCGCCATCGCGTCCAGCTCGTCGATCGTCTTCGGCGGCGTGTTGGCGTCGAGGCCCGCTTCCTTCATCAGCGTCTTGTTGTAATACAGGCCGCGGTTGTCCGTGCCCCACGGCAGAGCGTAGACTTGGTCGTTATACGTCGTCTCCGCCCATACGCCGGGGTAATAATCGTTCGAGCTGACTTCGCTGTCCATCTCCAGGAACGGCGAGAGGCTCTCCAGCGAGCCCTTGGCCGCCCAGGAGCCGGTCAGGAAGCGGTCCAGGATGGCGACGTCCGGCGGCGTGCCGCCGGCGATGAGCGTGGTCAGCTTATCCGTGCCGCCTTGGTCGGGAACGTACTTGATCTTGATGTTCGGGTGCTGCTTCTCGAACTCGCTCAGGACGAGCTTCGTGAAGTCGGTCTGGAACGTGCCGCTCCAGCCCCACAGGGTGAGCGTGACCTGCTCGCCCGTACTTTTGCCGGCGCCGTTGTCGGCCGCCTCGTTGGCGGCTTTCCCGTCGTTCGCGCCTCCGGCGTTACCCGCCTTCGCCCCGTTGCCGCCGCCGTTGCCGCCGCCGTTGTCGGACGCGTCCGAACCGCCGCCCGCTCCTCCGCAGCCCGTCAACGCCAGGCTGACCGCCAGCACCGCCGCGAAAATCTTGATCCTTGCCGGCTTTCCATGCAAGATGCCGTTATTCCCGACTGCCATCCGCAAGCCCCCTCGACCTGTAAAATTGAAATCGCTTACCTGTAACCAGTGTAGCGGCAATTTGTTCGCGCGGTAACGGGAGCGGCTTTAGGTTTGGTGTAGTATTTTGACCAAGTATGACGACTGAGGCAAAAAAAATGCCCCCGGGCTATGTGCTTGACCCGGGAGCGGCCTCTTCGCGCGCGCCTTTCGTTAATCGTACCTAGGGTCGCCCAGCGGCCCGCCGGAGACGGATCGGCTCCTCTCCATGGCGGAGAGCCTCGCGTCCAGATGCCGCTTCACGCCGTCGAGCAGCGCCTGCGGATCCCCCTGCCCCTTCACGGCCAGGTTCTGCGCGCGGACGAGCTCGTCCCACATGTAGCCGCCCACGGGGGTCACCGGCCGGATGCGGGCATGCTGCAGCAGCTTGACGAACACGTCCAGCGGTTCCTGCGCGTCGAGGCCGAGCTGCGCGTTCACTTCCGGGACGCACGTCAGGTCGTTCTTGCCCGCCACCCGTCCGGCCCACAGCAGCGAGCCTTCCTTGCCCGCGACGAAGCGCATGAAGCGCCATGCCTGCTCCCGGTGCTTCGCGCCCTTCGGCATGGCGAACGACCAGCCGCCGGCCCAGGTTACTTGGGATCCGCCGTCGATCGTCGGCATCGGCGCCACGCCCCACTCGAAATTCGCGCGCGGGAGGTCGTTCAGCAGCCAATTGCCCTCGATCACGAAGCCGACCCTGCCGGACAGGAACGGATGGAGATTGGCCTGCCGCAGCTCGTCCGCGAAGGCGGCGAGCTGCCCGGCGCCGTATTGCTTGCCGTAGCCCTGCATCCACGCCAGCGCCGTCACGTTGCGGGGGTCATTCGGCGTCAGCTTCCCGCCGCGCTCCCATTCGCCGCCGAACGCCCAGCCGTACGTGTACAGAAACCCTTGCGCCTGCCACGGAATGAAGCCGACCTGATCGAACTTCCCCGCGGCGCCCGTCTTGAACATGCGCGCCGCCATCGCATCCAGCTCGGCGATGGTCTGCGGCGGCTTCTCGGGATCGAGCCCCGCCTGCTTCATCAGCGTCTTGTTGTAGAACATCGCCCGGGTGTCGACGTTCCACGGAAGCGCGTACGTCCTTCCGGCGTATTGCGTCTCCGACCAGACGGCGGGATAGTAGATCCCGGCGATGCCTTCGGCGCGAGCCTCCTCCGTCACGTCCTCCAGCGCGCCCTTGGCCGCCCATTCGCTGACAATGAACCGGTCGACCATCGCGACGTCCGGCCCCGTGCCGCCCGCAACGGCGGTCAGCAGCTTCTCAGAGGACTGCGAATTATTCGAATTCTCCACGAAGGTCAGCTCGACTTTGATATCGGGGTTCGCGTCCTCGAACGGCCTCACGACCGTGTCGTAGAACTCTTGCTTGAACCCGCCGCCCCACGGAAACCAAAAGCTGATCGTCACCGGGCCGCCGCTTCCGCTAGCGCCTTCCTCCGATGGCGGCGCGTCCGACGGAAGGCCCGACACCCGGCCGCCGTGCAGTCCCCTGTCGCACGCCTCCAGCAGCGGCCCGGCCGCAAAGAGAATCAGCAGCAGCAGCAGCATCGCCGCCTTGCTGCGCGTCAACAGCTTCTTCACCATCGTATCCCTCCTTCGTAGCGCCCCCCGTTTCCGCCCGCATCTCTCCGTCCGTCCCGCTTCGGCGCGTCAGCCCGTCCGCTTGGCCGGACTGTCCGCCAAGAGCGGAATCGTCAAGACGACGCTGGTGCCCTGCCCGTAGCTGCTCTCGATTTCGATGCCGTATTGCGCCCCGTAGGCAATCCGGATCTGGGCGTTGATGTTGCGCAGCGCGAAATGGCTGCCCTGGATGTCCGCGTCGCCGCGCAGCAGGCGCCGCAGCTCGGCGAGCTTCTCCGGCGTCATGCCCTGCCCGTCGTCGACGACCGTGAACTTCAGGCACTCGCCCTCGCGGAGAAACGAGACGTTGAGCCGGCCCTTCCCCGGCTTCTTCTCCAGCCCATGGTAGATGGCATTCTCGACGAGCGGCTGGAAGATCGACTTCAGCACCCGGTAATCGGCCAGCGACTCGTCCACGTGCAGATGGAGCGCGAACTTGTCCCGGTAGCGGATCTTCTGGATCAGAATATAGCTGTCGATCAGCTGCACGATCCGGCCGATCTGGACCTCGTCCATCCCCTCGCTCAGGCTGAGCCGCAAATATTTGGACAGGCCGAACACCATCGTGCTGATGTCGTCCACCTTATGGATGCGGGCGATCCAGTGCACGGAGTCGAGCGTGTTATACAGGAAGTGGGCGTTGATCTGGGAGCCGAGCATCTTCAGCTGCAGCTCCTGCTCGAGCAGCTTCTGGACGTACAGCTCGTTGATCAGCGCTTTGATGCGGGCGACCATGTCGTTGAAGTGCAGGAACAAGTAACCGAATTCGTCTTCGCGCTTGTCCGCGATGCGCGCGTCGAAGTCGCCGTTCTTGGCTTTGCGCATGGCGCGGATCATCCGGTGCAGCGGCCGGTGCACCGAGGAGGCGATCAGCACGGCGAGCAGTATCCCGATCGACAGGCAGAACACGCCGAGCGTGACCATGTACCAGCGGATGTTGCGCGCTTCCTTGTCCAGGTCCGTGCCCCGCATCATGCCGACGAGCGTCCAGTCCGCGGCATCCATCCGGTTGTAGACGAAGAGCTTCTGTTCCCCGTTCACGGTGCGGCTGAACATGCCCTGCTGCGACCGGTTCGCGGGCATATCGAACTGGATCGCGTTCAGGATGCCGTCCTTGTCGCCGACGATGCCGCCGTCCTTGTCGATCAGGATGTTGATGCCCGAGCCGTCGTAGTCGATCTCCGACAGCAGGCTCGTAATCTCCTCGGCATCCATCTCGTACAGCAGCACGCCGACGAGCTCGCCGGTATCGACATCCCGTTCGGCCCGGCCGAAGGAAAAGACGGGCGTGGCGTCCTCTTCGCGGATCATGGACTGCCCGATGCCGAAATACACCAGGCCGCCGTCCGCCTCGCGGATGCGCTGGTACCAGGAGGTATTGGAGAAATCGGACGCGTACGGGTTGTAGACCGGGGAGGAATCCCGCGGCGAATACCGGAAGGAAGCGCCCCGCTCGCCGAGCAGGTAAATGTTCACGATGTCGTTGCGGGCGTTGATCAGATTGGCGAGAAACGCGGCGTTGGCATTGTTCGTCTCGATGCGCTCGAGCTCGTTGGCGTACCGGCGGGCCAGCTGCTTCTGGATGTCCCGGCTGCCGACCACGAGCATCGAGCGCTCGGCGTAGCCCTGCAGAATCGCGTCGATCCGCTTGCTCATCTGCTGGACGTTCTGCAGCGCCATCCCGCCGACCTTCGATTCGATGATGTCCGCCGATTTGTCGTAGGACAAGTAGCCCATGACGGTGATGATGACCAGCATGCTGACCACATAGAAGCCGAACACCTTGACGCCGACCAAGGCGAAATTGGACCTCCGGAAGATCTTCAGCATGATGCGTTCCCCCGATTCTTAAGCGCCGTAATTGCGAAATTGGGCGGGGGTCATCCCTTCCCATTCCTTGAAGGTCTTCACGAAGTGCCGGAAATCCTTGTAGCCGACGAGATCCGCGATTTCATAAACTTTCAGCGGCGTCTGCTCGAGCAGCTCCTTGGCCTTCGCCATTCGCATCCGAATGAGATACTTGCTGAGCGGCTCTCCGACTTCCGCGTGGAACATCCGGCTGAAGTACGAGGGGTTCAAATAGATGGCTTCGGCGACGTCGCCGAGACTGATGCCGCGGTGGAAATTGTCGTGGATGTAGCGCAGCGCCTTGTCGATGGCGCGCTTCGTTGACGGACTGGCGGCCGCTTCCCCGGCGCGATGCGGCAGGAACGCCGCCAGCACCGTCGCCTTCCAGTCCTGCAGCGGGCAGCGGTACAGCTGCAGCTTGAGCAGGCGCAAGGCCTCGTCGGACATGCCGTGCTCCCGCCATTTCGACAGCAGCAGGTCGATGAACAGGTTCAGCTCGCTGCGGACATTCATAGCGGGATGATGCTTCGCCGACTCGCGGAGCCGCTCCAGCTGTTCGTCGAGCAGAGCCGCGAGCCGGCAGCCGTCCGAGAGCTGCAGGGCGTGAATCATCCGGTTGGACAAGGACGTATCGAACAGCTCCGCCCGGTTCGCGGCTTGGACGGGCTCGTCGCGCGGCGATTCCGGCTCCTTGGGCGCGGCCGGCTGCGCGTCAGCTTTGCGGCAATCGGCACCGCCGCCGTTCGCGCCGCATCGGCCGGCGGGCGCAGGTCCGCCGCCGGCCCCCGCAAAGACGCGGTCTCCGCCATGCACGAAATAGTCCATGTTGTTCGCGAGCGCTTCTTTGAAAGCGTTGGACAGCCGCCTGCGGTCGGCTGTCCCGCTGGCGCCGATGCTGATGCGAAGCCCCAGCAGCTGCTGCGCCCGCTGCGCGGCACGCTCCGCGGCCTGGCGCAAGGCGGGGCCCTCGCCGGGCGGCGCCGCTGCGCCGGGCTCGGCCACGACCGCAACGTCCGCGTAAGCATGCTCCTGCAGCGGGCAAGCGAGGGCGCGCCCTCCTTCTTCGGCGAGCGTCTCCTCCATGAGCTTGCCCAGGGCATAGCGCATGAGCGCGCAGCCCTGCTCGCTCAGCCCGCGCTCGCCCCAATCGTGGACAACCGCGGTCAGAACGACGAGCCGTTCGGGGTTCAGATCGATGTCGAGCGCCCGCCAGATCGGCTGCAGCTCATGCTCGGCCATCGGCCGGGACAAGCACAGCTCCAGATGCTTCTGCCTCGCCAGCGGGACGCTCTCCCGGGCCAGCTCCGTCAGCTTATCGAGCCGCGAGGACAGCTTTCGCTTTTGCAGGATTTCGGCGGTGCAGCGGTCGATGATGCGCAGCAGCACGTCTTCTTCGATCGGCTTCAGCATATAATCGAACGCGCCGAGCTGGACGGCCCTCTGCGCATAGGCGAAGTCGCTGAAGCCGCTGATGAGGATCACTTTCGCATCGAGGCCCCGCCGCTTCGCTTCCTCCATGAGCGCCATCCCGTCCATGCCGGGCATCCGGATATCCGAGAGGATGATATCGGGCGCTTCCGAAGCGGCCAGCTCCAGCGCCTGCTTCCCGTTCTCGGCTTCGCCGATCAGACGGATGCCGTGCGCCGGCCAATCCACGGTCTGCTTCAACCCTTCCCGGATCCAGAGCTCGTCGTCGACAATCATTAGTTTCAGCATCATCATCGCTCCTTCGCGTTCCGCTTATACTTATCGTCCGCCCGATACCCCCGTCCCCGCATGAACCGCAGCGGCCGGTTACGCCGTGATCTCCACGGGCTTGCCGCTTCCCTGCTCCTGCTTCTTCATCATGTTGCGCTGCGCGTGGATGAGGGTGTGATAGATGCCCTGCTTCTCGAGCAGCTCCGCGTGCGTGCCAACTTCGGCCACCTCGCCCTTCTCCAGCACGAGCAGGCGGTCGGCGTGGCGAAGGGTGGACAGCCGGTGCGCGATCGCGATCGTCGTCCGGTTCTGCGTCACCCGCCGCAGCGCTTCCTGAATGGCCGTCTCCGTATCGATATCGAGGGAGGCGGTCGCTTCGTCCAGGATCAGAATCCGCGGATTGTGGAGCACCGCCCGCGCGATGGCCAGCCGCTGCCGCTCGCCGCCGGAGAGGTTGTTGCCGTTCTCATCGAGCATCGTATCGTACCCGTCCGGGAAATTGATAATGAAGCTGTGCGCATTGGCGATCTTCGCCGCCTGGATGATCTCCTCGTACGTCGCGTCCGGCTTGGAATACCGGATATTATCCATGATCGTGCCCGTGAAGAGGAACGTCTCCTGCAGCACGACGCCGATCTGCGACCGGAGCTCCTCCTGCTTGATCGACCGGATGTCGACGCCGTCGATCAGAATCGCGCCGTCCGTGACGTCGTAGAACCGGGAGACGAGATTGATCAGCGTCGACTTGCCGGAGCCCGAATGGCCGACGAGGCCGATCATCTCGCCCTGCTTCACCTCGAAGCTGATCCCTTTCAGCACGGGCTCGTAAGTCTTGTAGCCAAAGACGACGTCGCGGAATTCGATATGCCCGCCGATCGCATGCTTGCCGCTATGCTCCGTATCCTGCACCTCCGGCTGCTCGTCGATGACCGAGAAGACGCGGTCGACGGCGATGGCCGCGTTCGCGACCCACCGCGGCAGGAACATCATCCAGGAGATCGGACCGAAGATCATCGAGGCGTATGCGCTGAATTGAATGAGCTCGCCGATGTCCATCTGCTTATTGAGAATCATGCCGCAGCCGATCAGCAGCACGAAGTATTGCCCCAGCTCGATGAGATAGTTCGTGATCGGCGACAGGATGCTGAACAGCTTCTCGGCCTTCACCGACGCCGCCGCGAACTCGCCGTTATAATCGCGGAACCGCTTGATCTCGCGCTCTTCCTTCCCGAACGCCTTCACGACGCGAATGCCGCTCAGAACGTCGTGCAGGAACGAATTCGCCTTGTCGTACACCCGCCACTGCTTCGAGAAGAGCCGCCACAGCACCGTCTTCCAGATGTACCGGTGCAGGATCGCGACGAGCGGCGCGGGAATCAGCACGACGACCGCCAGCCGCCAATCGGCGTGGAACAGCAGATAGCTGGCGCAGACCAGCATGATGAGCTGGAAGATGGCCGTCGTGAACAGCTCCTGGATGAGATGCCGGATCCGGTCGGTATCGGACGTGATCCGGTTCATGACGTCGCCGGCCCGCTGCGAGGACAGGAAGCCGAGCGAGAGCTGCTGCGTCTTGTCGAACACCATCTTGCGCAAATCCGCCGCGATGCCCGAGCTGACGCCGGCCATGATCCGGCTCTTCGAGATCGCGAGCAGCTCGCCGAACACGAGCACGGCCAGCATGCCCGCGATTCCGAGGAAGAACATCCCCTTGTCCGGGCTCTCGCCCGCCGGCGGCTGCAGGGCGGCGTTGATGAGCAGCTTCTGGAAATGCGGACCGGCCAGCGCGATGCCCGACGACGCGAACAGCACGGCGACGCCGAGCGTCAGCATCTTCCAATGTCCGCCCGACACCGCGAGCAGCCGCTTGAGCGCGGCCGCTTTGTTCGTGCAGGTCGGGCAGACGCGTGTGCCGGTAATGAGCGGGCCGCCGCACTTGGCGCAGACCGCCTCCTCTTCGTTATTGAAGATCCGGATCGGCCGTTTGGCCGCCAGGTCGTTCAGAATTTGAGCGATGAAGCCGTACCGCGCCGCATGCTGCATCGTGACGCGGACGAGAATCCGTTTGGTTCCGTCGATCTCGGCCTCGAGCACCGCGCTGCCGATGAGCGGCACGATCTTGTAGGCGGTTCCGGCCGCGATCGGACGGCATTCCAGCGCGCGCCCGTCCTCGACGTACGCCCAGCTCTCGTCCCCGATGACCAGGAAGCCCGGCATCCGTCGGCCGGTCAGCGATAAGTCGGCGGGCACGCAGTACCGGATCGGCCCGACGGCTTCTTGCGCCGCGGCCCGATCCGCTTCGGCCAGCTTGAAATTGAGATTCATGCGGAAGCTACTCCCCTTTGTCCAGCCGCTTTGGCTTACATGCTCGTTTCGACCATCCGGTATTCCCTGTCGCTCAGGCGGGCGAGATCCGGGATGACGAACCGGTTGCCGTCCACGTCGGTGACGAGCAGGCGTCCCGCGCCGATCAGCTTCGTATGGCCGCCCCCGCCGCGCACGGTGAAGCGGCACAAGCCCGCCGTCGTCTCCGCCTCCCAGTAGGCGTAGCCGAATTCTTCCTTCACGGCGACCACCCGCGTGATCTCGGGCGCGAAATACCGGATTTGAATCTGCTCCTCCAGCAGCCGCGCGGTCTCCGGCGGAAATTCGTCCAGATCGCGGATCATGCCGATCTCCTTGTTCTCGATGGTCCGGATCGACAGATAGATCCGCCGGTTCGTATGCGGAAAGGAACAATGGACGTACACCGCCGGATGCATCTCGCCGTCCGCGAGAACGGAGAGCATCCCGCCCTCGGTCTTCTCGAACGACGCGTTGTCGTCGGTCAGGTAATGGATACTCGCGGCGTCCGACAGCTCGGAAGCCGCCTCCGTCTTCGCCGCTTCCGCTCGGGAAGCGCCCGCATCGGTCGTCATGCAGAGATCACCTCGTTCATTTTGAGCGCCTCGTCATGCTTCTTCACGAGGTCGCAATACGCGCCTTCGCGCTTCATAAGCTCTTCGTGCGTTCCGCTCTCCACCACTTTCCCGTTGTCCATGACGAGCAGATAATCGGCGTTGCGGAGCGTCGACAGCCGGTGCGCGATGGCGATCGTCGTCCGGCCCTTGACGAGCGCGTCCAGCGCCGCCTGAATGTGCAGCTCCGTCTCGGTATCCAGCGAAGCGGTCGCCTCGTCGAGGATGAGGATGCGCGGATTGTGCAGCACCGCGCGCGCGATGGACAGCCGCTGCTTCTCGCCGCCGGACAGGTTGTGCCCGCCGGTGCCGACGATCGTATCGTATCCGTCCGGCAGCTTCATGATGAAGTCGTGGGCGTGCGCGACATTGGCCGCGTAGAGGATATCCTCCAGGCTGCAGTCCGGATTGGCGTAGGCGATGTTCTCCGCGATGCTGCCGGAGAATACGTACACGTCCTGCGAGACGATGCCGATGTTGCCGCGCAGCGACGCCGAGGACAGCTCCTTGACGTTGATGCCGTCGATGCGCACTTCGCCTTCGGACACGTCGTACAGGCGCGAGATGAGATTGACGAGCGTCGACTTGCCGGCGCCCGAGTGCCCGACGACGCCGATCATCTGCCCCGGCTTCGCGCGCATCGAGACCTGCTTCAGGATAGGCTTGTTCGGCTCGTACCCGAAGACGACGTTCGCGACTTCGATCTCCCCGCGCATCCGCTCGAGGTGCACGGCATCCGGCTTCTCGGACACCTCGGGCACCGCGTCCTGGATCTCGAAGATGCGCTGCGCGGCGGACATGCAGTACGACCACCAGCTGACGATGTTGTTCATGAACTGGATCGGTCCGTACAGCATGTGCATGTAGCTGACGAAGGTCAGCACTTTGCCGAACGAGATCGTCCCGCCCATGACCATCCAGCCGCCGAACGACCAGATCAGGATGCCGCCGGCCTGCGTCAGGATGTTCAGCACCGGGAACACCGTGCCGCCGAACTTGTTGAACGATTGATCCGCGTGGGAATACGCCTGGTTGGCCGTATGGAACCGTTCGATTTCCTTCTGCTCCTTGCCGAACGCCTTGACCACCCGCGTGCCGCGGATGGTGTCGCTGATGATGGCGTTCATCCGGCTGATCGACCGGTGCCGGCGCCACGACAGCCGCCACAGCCGCGGAAACGACTTGCGGACGAGGACGACGACGACCGGCAGCAGGATGTAGCAGAGCAGCGTCAGCTTCCAATCCAGCGCGAGCAGGACGACGGTGATGCCGACGATGTTCATCGCGTTGACGATGAAGTAGGACATGCCGTCGACGAAGAAGTACTGCAGCTCCGTCGCGTCGTTGTTCACGCGGGTCATCAGCTGGCCGGTCTGCTTGCGCTGGAAGAAGCTGAGCGACAGCCGCTGCATGGCCGAGAACACGCTCGCTTTCAGATCGAAGGCGATGTTGGCCGACATCTTCGCGTTGATGACGCCGTACAGCACGCCGAACAGGAGCGCCAGCGTCCGGAATCCGATGATGAGCGCGACGATGAGGCCGATCCGGTGCGCGAACGGGCCTTCCCCGCCCAGCCCCTGGTCGATCAGCACGGTGCCCTGCAGGTAAGGGATGACGAGGCTGGTGCCCGAGTTGAGCAGCATGAACAGCACGATCAGGACGAGGGAGCTCCGGTAATTCCCCGCGAAGGCGAGCAGCCGGGCGAAGATGGCATGCTTCTTCATGCATTTCGGGCAGACCTGCCGGCCTTCCTCGGGATAAAGCATGCCGCACTTCGGGCACGCCGCCTGGCCGTGCTCCTCGTGCAGCTGCAGCTCGTCGAGCGGCTCGCCCTTCTTCAGCTTCTCGAAGGCGGAGACGAAGCGCGCCGCCCGGCCCATCTCGCCGTTCGTGAAGGCCGCCACGGCGCGTTCCTCCTCCGCCCGGAGGACGATCATGCCGGAGGCGACGAGATTGACGACGGCGAGCGATTCGACCCGGTCGAGGCCGATTGCCTCCACCGACCAGCCGGCGGCTCCGCCCGGCCGGGCGTGTTCCTGCCGGCCCGGCTTGCCCGCCGCGTAACCCTTGTACGTTTTTTCCGTGGCCGGCTCATCCAGACTGGCCGCGATCAGGAGCCGATCGCCGGTCAAGATCAGATGCGTGTCCAGAAACGCGCCGCCGGCCGTCCGGTCGCAAACCATCGCGTAGACGATATCGTCCCGCTCGATGCCGCGCTGCTTCAGTATGGCGCTTAATTCAGGGGTCAGAATAGCGATCAGCTCTTTCGAAAATAAGATTTGAAAGCGATTTCAGTGCTGAAAAACGAAAACCGTTGCCGCCGCGCCGGAATCGGTCTATCCTGCGCAGCCGCCCTCCGCGGGCGCCTGTTTCTTCCATCCCCTCCATAAATATTCATCATATTCAATATATAAAAAATGCCGCGTCGCCACCATGATTTTTTTAAAGAATGGCTGAATTTTCTAGCGGGGCGCGGGAGCGATGACGGATAGGCCGTCCTTCCGCCTTCGCGGCGCATGCTTTCCTTCCATCTTACAGAAGCGGAAGTCGGGACGATATGAGGCTCGTTTTGGTTTTGGTGGGGTATCTTTACTTTTCCAGCTCTTCCCATCCGCATTTGAGGCGCGCCGAAGGGCCGCTCCGCGCGCTTGCCGGATGCTTCGAGGACAAAAAAAGGGACCCGCTGCAGCGGGCAGCGGGTCCAACAATTCTATTATTAAAGGGGGGTCGAGATTGATTATAGGCGCCTTAGATTAAAACAAGCTGAAATTCGGATTGCAATCCCGTTACAATTGCGTGTTGGAAGATTACGGCGCGCCGGGACCGGACGCGGTTGCATTTCCAAAAAAATTTCGCACCGCCGCAAAGAAAAACGAAAGCGCTCTCGAATGTATTCAGTAGGCTTCCAAGCATCGACAACGTCGACAACGGCCGGCTTCCGGCGATCGGCATCCGAAGGAGGTGAGCAGGTCCGCTGCCGGTTCCGGTCCCATTCCAACGAAAAAGCGAGGAGAATCATATGAAACGACG
This sequence comes from Paenibacillus sp. GCM10023250, assembly GCF_042653205.1. Taxonomy (NCBI): domain Bacteria; kingdom Bacillati; phylum Bacillota; class Bacilli; order Caryophanales; family Paenibacillaceae; genus Paenibacillus; species Paenibacillus sp. GCM10023250. The sequence continues at coordinate 59,375 of NZ_JBHSHY010000026.1, forward strand.
CTCGAACCCATTCGTACGGGTTCTGCTGCTATCGGCCCTCTGCCTGCTGCCCGCTCAGGCCGCAGGCGCCGCGCAAGCGCATGCCGCTTCGTCCGAGCAGCTCCTGAACGCCTTCGACGGCACCATCCGCGACTTCGACGCCGCCCGGATCCTATGGGCGGCCAGCGACGGCAGCGCGCTCTGGCTGCACGACCGCCTGAAGGGCGGCGACGTCAAGATCTACGACGCCTCCGGCACCGATACGCTCGTCGGGCCGGCGCAGCTGTCCGCCTCGGGCGTCGTCTATAACGTTAACACCCGCTCGGGCGTATGGCCGCCCGTGAGCACGGTCTATGCCTGGTCGAACGGACATGCGGCGGCGATCGGAAGCGGCGAGGACGTGAAGCGCGTGACGGATGGCGGCACGGTCGCGGTGCTCACGAAGCATACAGTGGACCTGGCGGCGGGACAAGCCCGCGAGCCGGGCTACGACAGGGCCGATTCCGCCGGCGGAACTGTCGTGTACGCGGCGCCGAGCGGCCCGCTGCAGACGCTTGCGCTCTTCCGGGCGAAGCCGGACGGGAGCGCCGAGCAGCTCGCGGCGCCCTCCGCGAAGGTGACGCAGTGGTACGGCTGGACGCTTGGCTACTACGGACCGCTGACGGACGGCGCGAGCATCCTCTATCGCGAGCTCGTCGTACTGAACAATTACCGCGACATGAAGTGGGCGCTGCGCCTGCGCGGGGCCGACGGGGCCACGACGACGCTGGCCTTGAACCCATGGGCGAAGGGCAACTATTACGTCCCGAACGACGATTACCGGCTGAACGGCGGCTGGATCGCCTATACGGCGTACCATAAAGAGCCGAACAGCTGGAGCCTGTACGTCCGTTCGCCGCAAGGAACGGAGAAGACGGTATTCGAAGGCCCGGCGGGCTGGTCCTTCTCCGCCACGCAGCTGCGCATCGACGAGCTGGCCCCCGACGGCACCGTCGCGTTCACGTTCAACGGCAAGTCGGAGCTGTACGATACCCAGGCGGACAAGGTCGTCAGCACGGCCGGAGGCCCGTCCGCCTACCAGTACCGGGAGCATACCTTCGCCGGCAGCGGCGACGCGTCCGCCCGGTACGGCGTCTGGTACCGCGTCAGCGGCGGATCGCTGTACGCCGTGCGGCCGTAGGCGCCGGGATTGGACGAAGAAGAAGCCGGTCCGCCGAATATCGGCGGGCCGGCTTTTTTCTTAATGCAGGCCGGACTGCTCCGGCGCCGCGTTCGGCAGCCGGTCCGCGAACCGGCTCCAGTCCCGCTCCATCTCCGCATCGGTCAGCAGGCACGCGTCGAGCCCGCGGCTGATGCCCGTCCGGTCCATGCCGATACCGATGAAGACGAGCTTGTTGATCCGGTCGCCGTACTCCGCATCCCACCGCGCGGCAGCCTCCGGCTCCTCCTGCAGGATCGCCCGCCGCACCGCTTCGGGCAGCGCTGCGATCCAATAGCCCGACGGGCCGAAATGAATGGACGGCCCCGCCTGGCTCAGGCTTTGGGCCATCGCGCTCCGGGTGGCGAGCCAGACGATGCCTTTCGCCCGCACGACCTCCTCCGGCCAGCGGCTCATCCAGCGGTACAGGCGTTCGGGGTGGAAGGGCCGTATCCGCTCGTAGACGAACGACGCGATGCCGTATTCCTCCGTCTCCGGCACGTGCTGCGGCTTCTCCATCTCGCGGATCCAGCCGGCCGACAGACTGGCCGCCTCGAAGTCGAACAAGCCCGTGTTCAGAATACCCGACGGGGCCACGCGTCCATGGCTGGCGCGGATCAGCTTCGCCCGCGGCTGGAGCTTCCGCAGCACGCCCTCGAGCTCCGCCAGTTCCGTCTCGTTCATCAGGTCGCATTTGTTCAGCACGAGCACGTCGCAAAATTCGATCTGGTCGATCAGCAGATCGACGACCTCCCGCGTATCGTCTTCGCCGACGTGCTGGCCGCGGGCGAGCAGCGATTCGCCGGAGGAGTAATCGTGCCAGAACCGGTACGCGTCCACGACCGTCACCATGCAGTCGAGCCGGCAGTACCGGGACAGGTCGATGCCCTGTTCCTCGTCCACGTACGTGAAGGTTTGCGCGACGGGCACCGGTTCGCCCACGCCCGTCGATTCGATCAGGATATAGTCGAAGCGCCCGTCCTTCGCGAGCTGCTCCGCCTCCCGCAGCAAATCCTCGCGCAGCGTGCAGCAGATGCAGCCGTTGGACAGCTCCACCAGCTTCTCCTCCGTCCGCGACAGCCCGCCGCCGTCCTTGACGAGCGCGGCATCGATGTTCACCTCGCTCAGATCATTGACGATAACGGCCACGCGGAGGCCGTCGCGGTTATGCAGCACATGGTTCAGCAGCGTCGTCTTGCCGGAGCCGAGGTACCCGCTCAGGACGGTGACCGGGATTCGGCGTTCGAGGGTCGGTTGGTTCATGGGTTATCCCTGCTTTCGTATGTAAATTTTACGATCTAGAGACATGCATTCGCCGCGGCGCGAGCATGCGCGTCATTATTCGATCGGGACGGCGGGTAAAGGCGGGAAGGATCGCCGCTCTTCTTTCGTCGCCTTAATCGTAATAATTACTATTAAATCCTAACAGGCGCCGCCCGTCGCGTCAACCTCAATACAGCCGCTGCCGAATATTGGCTCTCCGGGCAAGGGAGGCTCGCCGCGCAATTGCGGGTGCAGCCCGGGCAATTGCGCCCAGAACGCCGATACTTGTTCGCGCCAAGACTTGTTCGCCCGGACGGATTGCCGCCTCGCCGCCGCGCCTCTATAATGGGCTTAGACAACGAAGCGATTGCGCGAGAAGCACGGCATCCTTAATTCCAACCTTTGGAGGGACTGTTTATGCCGCACTACCGGCACGTTTGCATTACCGGCACCGATCGCGGAATCGGGCTGGAACTGGCGATTGCCCTGCTGGAATCGGGTAGTACCGTCTACGCGGGCGGTCTCGTCCACCCCAATCCCGAGCTGGAACGGCTGGCGGCGCGATACCCAAACCGGCTGCATGCCTCCCGCCTGGACGTCGGAAGCGACGACAGCGTGAAAGCGTTTGCGGAGCGGCTTGCCGCGCTGACGCCCGAGCTGGACCTGCTGATCAACAACGCCGCGTTGCTCGGCGACACCGGCAGCACCGTCGCGGACGCGCTCGACTTCGCCGACATGCAGCGGGTGTACAACGTCACCGCGCTCGGCGCGATCCGCATGGCGAACGCGCTGCTCGCGCCCGTCATGAACGGCGGCAAGCTGATCGCGAACATCTCGTCCGAGGCCGGCAGCATCGGCCAGAGCTACCGCGACGCCTGGTTCGGCTACTGCATGGCCAAGGCCGCGCTCAACATGGGCTCGACCATCGTGCACCACAAGATCCGCCCGGATGGCGGCCGCGTGCTGCTGCTTCACCCCGGCTGGGTGAAGACGTCGATGAGCGGCACGTGGAACGACGCCGGCACGTACACGCCGCGGGAAGCGGCCGCGCAGCTGCTCGCCCGCATCGCGGAACGCGGCGGCGAGCTGCGCGAGCTGCCCTTGTACCTCGAAGCGGATACCGGCCGCGAGCTGCCCTGGTGAGGAGGACGATGAACATGAACGCACCTATACGCACGCTGCTGCTCGGCGACTATGCGGCGGCGCCGTGGCATCCGCTGGAGCCGGCGCGCGCCGGGCTGGAGACCGCGCTCGGCCCCGAATTCCGGCTGGAGGCGACCGAGGATTACGACGCTTTAAGCCGGCTCGATCAAGCGGAGCATCCGCTGTGCATCTCGTACGCGGACTGCTGGGACCGGACGCCGACGGCCGCGCAGGCAGCAGGCCTGCTGCGCTACGTCGCGGGCGGCGGCGGGCTGCTCGTCGTGCATAACGGCCTCTCGTTCCAGCGCAGCCCGGAGCTGCGGCAGCTGATCGGCGCCCGGTTCACCGGGCATCCGCCTTATCAGCCGCTCGTCTACCGCCCCGCGGCGGAGCATCCGATAACGGACGGCGTCGGCGAATTCCCGCTCGAGGAGGAGCCGTACCGGTTCGAGCTCGATCCGCTGGCCGAGCTGGACGTGTTCCTCGCCTTCGACTTCGAGGGCGAGCGCTGCCCGGCGGGCTGGGCGCGACGCTACGGCCTCGGCCGGGTCGTCTACCTGCAGCCGGGCCACCACGCCCCGTCCTTCCGGCCCGAGCCGTACCGCCGGCTGCTGCTGAACGGCGCGCGGTGGGCGTGCGGGCGGTAGACGAATGCGGGCGGCAGGCGCGCGCTTGACGGAAGACGGACACAGGCAGCAGAGGCGGACGCGCTGCCCGGTGAAGCGCGGTCGGCGGCGGACCTTCGCCGGGGTCGCCCGATGGCGCGGGACGAGAATGGGGACAGCGTTAAAAAGAGCCGTACCGCAAGCGAATTCGCTTGCGGTACGGCTCTTGCGCTTGCCTCGCGCGGCTATTCCTCACGGCGCCGATCGCGGCTTCGCGAAGCGCTGCGCCCGCTTACGGGCAGGCTTTTCCTGGCGGCGCGCACCGCGTACGTCTGCCGGGTCAGCCTGCCTGCGTCTTCGTCGTGACGACGACCGTGCGCGAGCCCCCGTCCCAGGAGATGCCGATGCCGAGCAGCCGGCCGGCGTCGGCGACCGGGACGTACAGCGTGCCGTTCAGCGTCGCCGGCGCGAACGTCAGCGGCGTCTGCTTGCCGCCTGCGACGGCATACGCCAAGCCCGCGGCAAGCACGAAGCTGCGTTCGCCGTAGACGATCGTCGTCCGCTTCGCCGCCGCGTCGTAGGCGGCCTTCGCCCCGAGCGTCTCGGTCAGGAAGCGCACCGGCACGAACATTCGGTTCCCCAGCGTCATCATGCTCGACGTAACCGGCCGCTTCTGCCCGTCGACGCTGAGGACGGCGTCCGCCTTCGCGAACGCCCCATCCGTTCCGGGACCGGCCGGCCGCAGCAGCTCGGCCGGCAGCCGGAACGCGTACAGCCGATCCTCGGCCTGCGCGAGCAGCACGCCGCCGCTGACCTGGAACGGTCCGTACGCCCGCGCGTCCGTCCGGTACCGGAACAGCGCCTTGCCGGTGGCCACATTCAGCGCGTACAGTTCCCCGTCCGTCTGGCCGACGAACATGCCGGTGCCGGCGAAGTCGATGCGGCTCGCGGGATTGTCCAGCCCCTGGTAATACACCTGCGTGCGATCGAACAGCTTCCGGCCGTCCACGCCCATGCCGCCGAAGCCTTTAAAGAATAGCTTCCCGTTATACGGGCCCGCGGCGAATTCCGCGCCCGCCGCGATCGGCTCGGGCCGCGCGATCGACGGGTCCGCGGTCAGGCTGCACCGGTACGTCTCGTTATCGAACGTCGTCACGTAGACATCGTCGCCGTCGATGCCGACATGCCGCGGAGCTTGAACCAGCGGATCGGTTCCCGCCTTCACGGGCACGAACGACAAGCTGCCGGTGATCTTCCCCGTCCGGCCGTCCACGACGTCGATCGCGGCGACATAGGCCGACGTATCGTTGCGCGGCCAGTCGTCGCTGAAATACAGCTGGTTGCCGTCGGCCTTCAGCAGCGCGTTGTGACTGCCCTCCAGCCTCCAGAGCGTCTTGCCCGTCGCCTTGTCGACCGCGTAGAACACATTTACCGTGATCGCCCCGGACTCCCATGTCCCGAAGAGCAGCTTGTCCGCCAGCACGATCGGGGCGCCCTGGCCGCTCGCCGCCGCCGTCCATTTCGCCTTGCCGGTTGCCAAATCGATCGCGGTCATCCTGCCGCCCGCGGACGCATACAGCATCGTCCCGTCGGGCGTCAGCGAGACGGGCGCGTTCTCCTTCGCCCGATAGATGCGCGCTCCCTTGCCGGTCGCCGGATTCACCCGGTACACGCTGCCGTCGGTCCCTCCCGCGTAGACGAAGCTGCCGGCGACGACCGCCGAGCCCGGCTGCAGCTTGGCGCCGAACGACCAGAGCGTCCTGCCGGTCGAGGCGCTCCGCGCGAGCAGCGCGCCGTCCTTGACGTAATAGAGGCTGCCGCCTCCGACGGCAGGCGGGTACAGCGCGCGATCGGTCGCGGACGGCCGGTCGAGCTCGGCGCTCCACAGCGGCTTGGCCGCCGGCACCAGGTTTTCGAAGCTGTACGGCGTGTCCAGGCTGTAGCTCGGAGCGCCGGACGCTTGCGCCGAAGCTGCGCCCGCGGCGCCGAGCGACGACAAGAGCGTGCCGGCCGCCAGCAGCCCCAGCGCGGCGGATTTCCACATGCGCATGTTCATGTTCGATTCCTCCCATCGGTCATTCGGCTTGATCCCTCTCTCAGACGATTGGTCTTACCAGAAAGTTACAATGGAGCGATAAATGCAACTTTCACTGAATTCCTGCCGTCTGTCTTATATACGCACACTACTCGGAGGCGAGGATTGTGAAAGTGAAGGTTGGAGCAATAGTTGTTGCCTTGAGTATGGTTTGTATTAATTCTGCTTTTGCCAGTTCAGATGATCTTGAACAACGGGCAAAAGAGAAATTTGAGGCAAACCGTTCAACGGAGGTAATCGTAAGTTATAATAAAACAAATACAAAAAAAACTTATGAAAATAATTTAATTCCAGTCCGATTCATATTCGAGAGAACCGCAAACCAAATAACTTGGAATAGTAAAACAAAGACTGCCGCAGTTGTTAGAAATGGAAGACAGTTGGTGTTTAGTTCAAAGGATATCACTGGTTCAAAAAATCTAATTATGTGGCCTAAGAAATGGTTCACATTTAAAGATGGAAGAACTTACGTTGATATGGTTTATCTCAACCAGATATTTGATCGATATGGTGACTATGAACCAAATTCAGAAGAAAGTGCTTGGGCTCAAAAACTAAGTTTCCTCGGCATATCTTACATCGACAGCATATATGGAGGAAAAGATTCTATTGAACATGTGTTCATAGATTTCAATTGAGTAAGTTATGTAAAATATTAAGGGCCTCACTTGATTAAAAGCGAGGCTTTTTTATTATTGTAGGTATAGTTTGTGTTTAGCTATGGATAAGGACTGGGCTGATAAGTAATCGCACTAATGTAAAAGTGCGTGAAAGTGACATTAAAATAGCGTCAAAGATAAGAGTTTTCAAGGGGTAGAATCACGATGGAGCTATGAAATAAGGCTTCGGGTGATACCTACTGTACCCTTATTATATGTAGGACTCGGCCATGCGGAGGGTCATCTGACCTTAGGCGTTGATCGTTAAGCGTATGGAGAGGGTCTGTCAAGAATTTTGTGTAAACTCACGTACAGTGAATCCTTAACGTAAATGCTGGCCAATACGATCCGGGAAGAAGACGGAGAGCTGGAGGAGGATTTGTCCCCAGTTCTGCACGCGGCCCGT